>JAFCZJ010000210.1 GCA_019314375.1 Deltaproteobacteria bacterium
CTTCGTCGGGTGGGCCCTCAATGCCGCCTTGGGCATCGCGGGGCGTTCTTCTCCCCAAACTTGCTCCACCAGATCGATTTCCTGTCCAGAAATCTCCACACCGGCGGCCTTCAGGACCTTTTCCAGTCGGGCGTAAGCAGCCACGGTGAAAACCCTGGGATCGAGGCCCGATTTTTCTCCGGCTTTGAGCTCCGAGGCCAGCCAGTCTTCGTATTCCGGCACCCCGGGATCCCCCATGCGGAAAAGGCTCATGCCCGAACCGGCCAGTTGCTGTTCGGCCTGCAAAAAATATCGCGAGTCGGTCCAAAGCCCGGCCTTGTCCAGGGTGACCACGACCGTGCCGGCCGAGCCATCGAATCCCGAGATAAAAACCCGCCGCTGCCAACAATCAGCCACGTATTCGCTGGCATGAGGATCGGTGCTTGGCACGACATAAGCCTGAAGACCCAGCTCCTTCATGAGTTTACGTAAGCCTTGGATTCGTTCGTTCACGTTCATCGGCATAGCCTCCCTGGTTGTTCCAACGGCTAGGGAGTTTGGCAGGAGCCGCAGCGCGATGCAAGCGGCTCAAGGCAGATCGAAATCTTTTTCCGCCATGGCCACGATGCCGCGGCCAATGCTGATCGAGGCGGTGGCGGCCGGCGAAGGTGCATTGAGCACATGAATCATACGCTCGGCCTGGACAATGCGAAAATCATCGACCAGGGATCCATCCGGGGCCAAGGCCTGGGCGCGCACCCCCGCCCCGCCCCGCCTGACCTGCTTCCGATCGATCTCGGGAATCATCGCTTGCATGCTTTTCACGAAGGCTCGCTTGGAAATCGAGCGCCACATCTCGCCTAAGCCCATGCGCCAATATCGAAAGACCATGCGCCAGAAGCCGCCGTAGAACATCCAGGAGCCCATGTCCTTGATGGAAATCTGGCTCTTCCGATAGCCTTCGCGCTTGAAGGCCAAGACCGCGTTGGGGCCGGCCTCTACGCCCCCATGGATCATTCGGGTAAAATGAACGCCCAGGAATGGAAACCGCGGGTCGGGAACCGGATAAATCAGATTGCGGACCAGATGTTCTTGCTCGGGCAAAAGGTCATAGTACTCGCCACGGAAAGGCACGATGCGAAGATTGGGCTCCACCCCACACATCCGGGCCACCCGATCACTCTGCAGCCCGGCGCAGTTGATCAGGTGCCGAGCGTGAACAGGTCCGCTGCTTGTCTCCAAGACCAGGCCACCGGTCTCCCGCGCGAAACCCAAAACCCGACTCCGCGTTCGAATCTCCCCGCCGCGTTCTTTTGTGACCCGCCCGAAGGCCGCGGTGACTTGCTCATAGTCCACGATGCCCGTTTCGGCCACGTGCAGACCCGCCACCGCTTGTACATGGGGTTCGACTTCCTTGATCTCCTCGGGTTTCAACCTGCGCAGGCCCTCCAGCCCATTGGCCCGGCCTCGCTCTTCCAATTCGTGCAAGGCCCCAATCTCCGATTCACAAGTGGCCACCACCAGCTTGCCGCAGCATTCGTAGGCTATGTTTTGTTCCTCACAGAAACGCAGCAGATCCTTTCGGCCTTCGACGCAATTTTTGGCCTTCAGCGAACCGGGTTTGTAGTAGAGCCCCGAATGGATCACACCTGAGTTGTTTCCCGTTTGATGCCGGGCCAAGGCTTCTTCCGCTTCCAGCAACACCACGGAAGTCTTGGCCCGCTTGCTCAAAACCATGGCCGTGGCCGTGCCTACACAACCACCTCCGACAATGGCTACATCATAAGTTCTGTCGCTCATGGACCCGTTCTTCTCCTGAGTGCATGCTAGTTTATCCTTCCTTCCCATGATAGTCTGCCGAATTATGACTCCCTTGAAAAACATAAGCCTGCCCGATCATCGTCCTGTCGCCATGCTGCTCAGACACGCCGAGCGTGAAGCGATCCGCAATCTCGAAGGCACCATCGAAGCTCGATTGGTGCCCGCCGGCAAGGCCGCGGCCCGTGCCATGGGCAGAGACCTTGCCCCCCTCGGTACCCTGGTGCTGCGCCACAGCCCGGTGCCTCGTTGCGCCGAAACAGCCGAAGAACTGGTCGCAGGCACCTTGGAAGCCGGAGGCCAAGCTCGCCTCATCGGTCCGGTGCTTGAGCTTGGGGGTCCCTACATGTACGACTGGCGTCGGGCCATGAAGCAAGTCTTTAGCGAGGGTGCCGACAGCTTCGTGCGCAGCTGGTTTGCGGGCGAGCTGCCCAGCGATCTGGCCATGCCGGCCGAGCAGGCGGCGAAGCAACAGGTTCAGATTTTGCAAGACAGCCTGAAGCAGGCGGAAGACGGAGAACTCTGCCTGCATGTCAGCCACGACTGGAACGTCCTCTGTGTGCGTACGTTTTTTGCGAAGCGAGGTTTGGATTGCGGCTGGCCCCGTTTCTTAGAGCCGGTGGCTGTCTGGAACGACAAAGAAGATGGACAACTGCGGGTTCGTTCCGCCGATGCGGACACATAAGGGGGTAGATGATGCGTATCGTCGCATGTTTCTTTTTGGTTTTGTTCGCGGGTTGTGCTTTGCACGAGCAGCCCAAGCAGGCTCAGATCAAAAAAACAAGTGGAGGGGAGTCATCTCCCAAAGCGCGAGGAGCAGCTGACATGAAGACCATCACCGGCGTGGCCAAAAACGCCAAGGCCGGCGCGGTATTGCTTGTCGACAAAAATCCCATCTACATCGAAGGGCTTGCCGAATGGCCCGAAGAGTTACTGGACAAACAAGTGCAGGCCACGGGCCGACTGGTGGTGGAGAAGTTCATCCCGGATCCCGGCCCCGACGAGAACGGGGCTTACAGCCAGGGGGCGATTGGCCCCCAGACCGTACTCAAAGAGTCGACCCACAAGCTCGTTCCTTAGCTCCAATCCAAGACCCGCCAGTTCTTCTTGCGCGCCAGTCTCCGCAGACGCGGATCCGGATGTACGACGCGGGGCTCCCCCACCCGCTCCAGCATGGCCTGATCGGTGATGCTGTCGGAATAAAAATAGCAACGGTCCAGATCCAATCCGTGTTCGGCTGCGTAGTGTTCCGCCCAGTAGACTTTGCCTTCGGCGGCGCAGACGGGCCTTTCAAGACGACCGGTCATGCGCCCGTCGATCACTTCAAAACGACTGGATAAGAAATCGTCCAGATCGAAGAATTCCAGGGCCGCCTGGGATTCATAGGGCGAAGAGGAGGTCAAGAGGACCAGGCGATGGCCCTGTTCGCGATGCTGCCGCAACACGGCGTGCGCTCCGGGGGCTTCGTAGGGCACCACCCGCTCGAAAAACCAGTCGCGGGTCCACTGACGAATCGTGTCTTCTTCCAGGCCCCGAACGGTTTCCAAGACCTTCTCCATCGCGGATTCCATGTCGATGCTTCCAAAATGATAGGCCAGCAAATAGCCAAGGGCCTTCGTCATCTGCCAGCGGCTGAGGCGACCGTGCTCCCGCTCCCGCTTCATCCACAGGCCCCCGCTGTTGACGGTCAACAAGGTGCCATCCAAATCGAAAAATGCCGCAACGCTCATAACAAAAGGATCTACCCCAGCCAGTCGTCAGGTGCCAGCCATTTCACAAAAAACGGAAAATCCTTACTTTTCTTGATGTTTGCGGTCACTTGCGAAGTGGGTGGCACCTGGAATATGCTAATTTTGAGATGGACACTAAATTGAAATATGCATTTTTGCATTCCGATAAAATCGAGAAGTTCTCCTACCCGGAAGAAAGTCCTTTCAAGACTGAGCGGGCTGGGAAAACGAAAAGAATCTTGTCGAGCATGGGGCTTCTGGCTGGGCCTGAGGTCGTTTTGGTGCCACCGGTTGCGGCCAGCATGGAAGATATGCAGATGCTTCACAGCCCGGAATATCTGGAAGTGCTTCAAAAGGTGGACCAGGGGCATTTTCAGGTGGAGTATCTTTCTTTGGGTCTGGGCACTGGCGACTGTCCGGTCTTTCAAGGCCTGTGGCCCTATGCGGAACTTGCCGTGGGTGCCAGCCTAACCGGTGCCAGACTCTTGCTGAAAGGCGAGACGGCTCTGGCCTTCAACCCTTCGGGAGGCTACCACCACGCCCATCGAGACCAGGCCTCGGGCTTTTGTTACGTCAATGATGTGGCCCTGGCCTGCGAGCTTCTGACCCGGGCGGGCAAACGCGTGCTTTACCTGGACGTGGACGTGCATCATGGCGACGGGGTGCAGGACTTTTTCTATGAGCGCGACGACGTCTTCAGCATCTCCTTGCACGAAAGCGGGCGGACCCTTTTCCCGGGTACCGGCTTCGAGGATGAATTGGGCCGGGGGCCCGGTCTCGGATACACCGCCAACCTTCCGCTTCCCGTGGGGACCCATGACGATGCCTATCGGAAGGCCTTCTTCGCCCTGGTACCGCCCCTCCTGAAAGCCTATGAACCGGACGTGCTTGTGGTGGAATTGGGCATGGATGCCCTCGCTGGCGATCCCCTCGCCCACCTCAGCCTGACCAATAACGTATATGCCGACATCTGCCAGTGGTTGGCCGGCCTGGGTAAGCCCATCTTGGCCACCGGCGGCGGGGGCTACAATGCAGAAAAAGCATCCCGGGGCTGGGCCTTGTGTTTCTCGGTCCTCAGCGGGCAAGACGATCCGAATGCTGATCTGTCCGCGGGCCTGGGCGGGGTCATGTTGCAGAGTACTGAGTGGCAGGGCGGACTGCGAGATCGGGCCACTTTTGTCAGCGGCGACCAAGGCACAAGCATCGACACCGAGATTCAAAGCAGCCTTGAAAAGCTAAAAAACAGCCTTTTTTCGATTCACGGCATTGACAGTTGAATTTTTGAGGCTCTTTTGCTTGTCTATCCCCATTATGAAAACAACTTCTTTGGAGCTATGGAGCTAACATGAAGTTTCTTTTGACCATCTCTATCTCGTGTTGCCTGATCCTGAGTGGCGGATCGTTGGCCCAGGCCCGCAAGAAACAAGGTCCCGCCCCCCAAAAGCTGGTCTGTTTCGCCCTGCCCAAAAACAAACAATCCAAGCGGGCGGCAGCCCTGCTGAATCAGCGACTTCGGGAGAGTTGCAAACAAGCCAGCAAATACATCTACGTCAATCCCAGGGATAAATTTTTGGCCGGCGAGCCGGACATCCGTCTGAGAAAATTGGCCCGTGCGCAACAATACGCTTCGGCCGGGCAAGATCACGTCGACATGATGGAGATGGAAGCCGGTCTGGCCAAGTACGTCAAGGCCCGAGAGCTGTTTCGTGAGGCCGCGGGTCGCTTAGGCGACGGCAACGAATATATCCAAACCCTCTTTCAGTTTGGCGCGACACATATCCTAAGCGGCCACGCCGACCTGGGCCAGGCCTTTTTTCAGGAAGCGGCCGGGTACAACCCAAGGATCAAACCCGATCCCAAACGCTACACGCCTGCCATGATCGAGGTTTTCGAACGGGCCTGTGTCTTCGCGAAAGGGCAGCCTTTGTGTTCTGGCCTCATCAAGAGCGTGCCAAGCGCAGCCGAGGTTTATCTGAACGCCGATTTCCAGGGCATCAGCCCCATTACCTTGAAAAAAGTCCCCGAAGGCGACCAGTTTCTGCGCGTGGAGAAGGATGGTTATTTGCACTGGGGCCGGATTGCCCAATTTTGGGCCACCAATGAAGAGCTCTTCAACGCCGAAATGCCGAAAACCACAAGTTTGCCAGGATTAAAAAAACGCCAGAAGAACATTTTCGAAGACATGGATGATGATCCGCCCCCCTTCCCCATCGTCAAGCTGGCCGAGTGGTTCGATGCCAAGCGAATGGTGCTGATGCAAGTGGAGCAGGAGGGCAATGACATCCGACTGCGGTATCTACTTATCCAGACCGGTCCCCGAGAAAAGCTGCACCTCTCCGGCAAATCCTTCAAGCTGAACCCGGACCGTTTGCTGACCTTGAACAGCCTGGTCTTCCGGGAAAACTTGGACATGTACCTCAAGGAAATGCGCAAAAAACTCCTTCACTAAAGGATGATACGATGAATCGATCTTTATTTAAGCTCCTGTTTGTCCCCGCGATCACAACCGTGCTGCTGCTCGGCGGGCTGCTTTCATCGGCCCCGGCCCGGGCGAATGGAGCGCCGATCGTGGCGGTGTTTATGATGGAAAGCCGCGGTTCTCGCCTCAAAGCCGACGAAGTGGTCAGTTTGACCGACTACCTGTCGACGCTCCTTGGCGAAGGAGGCAAGTTACAGATCATTCCCCGCGATGAATTGGTGAAACGCATCCGGGCCAGCAAATCCAAGTCCCATAAGGAGTGTTATGATTCCTCCTGCCAAATTGAACTGGGCCGGGAGTTGTCTGCCAATTATTCCATCTCAACCGCCATCTCCCGTGTGGGAAGCAAATGCCTCTTGACCGCATCGGTTTGGGACCTGAGCAAGGCCACCCAGATCGAAGCCGCCACCGAGAAATCCAGTTGCAAGGCGGATGACCTCATCGATGCGGTGGATAGAATCGCCCAAAGCCTGATCTCTGCGATAAAAAGACAGGCCTCTCCCGAAGCCGCCTCCTCCTCCGTTCAGGATAGTCCCAGCGCCCCAATACTCAATACCAAGCCGCTGCGAGGCAAGTACTTGGCCCTGGCCAAGAATCGATTCATGCATGACGAAACCATCGAAATTCAGTGGTTTGCGACCACCGGCAGCAAATATGACTGGGTGGACGTAGTCCCAAAGGGAACCAAGGACGACTCGGCCGGCGACCAGCTGCAGTATTTGAATACAAAAGACGGCAAATTTTCGGTCAGCGGCCTTTCGCCTGGGGAATACCAGGCCCGCATCTACTTAGACTACAACAAGAAGGGCTACAAGGTAGCTGATCGCCTGGCCTTTCAGGTAAAACCGCAGGGGCCGCCGCCGAGCGTTTCAGTGACCTCCAAACACCTGGGCCTTACCAAGCGCAGATTCGCCACCGACGAAACAATCGAGGTGCATTATTTCGCCACCACCGGCAGCAAACATGACTGGGTCGGCGTGGTGCCCAAGGGGACCCCAGTGGACTCAGCGGGTAGCCACTACGATTACCTCACGGGACGAAGAGGCAGCTATTCGGTAAGCGATTTGCCCAAAGGTGCATGGGAAGCGCGCATTTATTTGGATTACAACAAGAAGGGCTACAAGATAGCCGACCGCATTTCATTCACGGTCAGATAGTACCCCGCCTCCTCCGCAGCATCAGTCCGAATAACAGGGCCAGCAGGCCGAAAGGCCCATCAACCGGCCCGCCGGAGCAGGAGCAACCGCCGCCGTCGGTGGTCAGGTCTATGCTGGCCGGACCGCCCGAAGCCCCCGGGAATTCGAAGGCGATGTGGCCGCTCAAGCCACCTGCGGCCGTGGGTGCCAACTTGATGCGATAGGTCCTGCCCGCCGCCACCTCGTAAGCGCCCCAGGCAGCTTGGCCTGAGATGTCTTCAAGGCGAATCCAGTCGTCACTCGGCGTGGCTTGCCACTCCAATGCCCCGCCACCGCAGTTTTTCAGCACGAACTCGACTACCGGGTCCCCTTCGGAGACGTCCAAGGTCACGCTAGCCGGCAAATCTCCGCAATAGACCGGCTTGGCCTGGTCTTCACGAAATTCGTAGACAAAGGAGAACATGCCGAAGGATGAAGTGCCATAGCGGATGCGGAAGTAGCCATTTTCTCCCCAGTCAGGCCCCCAGGAGTTTTTGACGATCCAGTATCCCTCGGCGTCGTTGAATCCCACGATTTGCACCGCGTGCAAGCCACCCTCCTCAGCGCCGGGAGATGGCTCATAAATACCGGAGTCATAGCCATAAAAATCGCTGAAGACCCTGAAACTGGTCCCAACCGGACGCTCTTCCAGATAGCCCTTGACGATGTCCGAGGCTTCGACGCTCATGAAGTACTCGGGCGGGTCCAACCACTCCAATAGCGAGCCGGGCGAGGTCTCTTCAATCTCGATGAGGTCATCCATCTTGACCACAGCATCTTGGCATGCTGGGCTCAGATCGCTCACCTCCAGGCAATCCCCCTGAACGCCGGTCGTGCCCGAGGTGTAGGGATAGCAGCTCTCGGAGGCAGAACCGGTGGCTGTCAAAAAGCTGCCAGTGGTCAGCCAGGTGATTCCGCCGGAATCGCAGCCGAAGGAGGCATTGGAGCAACTCAGGAGTTGCTG
>JAFCZJ010000083.1 GCA_019314375.1 Deltaproteobacteria bacterium
CCTGCTGCCCATGGAGCAAAAATCCCTCTGGATGATGCTCCTTTTCGCCTTTTTAGGCGGGCTTTTGCTCAACGTCATGCCCTGCGTCATCCCGGTGGTCATCCCCAAGATGCTACACGTGGTGCGCACGGCGCAAAAAGTCAAAGACCCCGGAGAGCGCCGTCGTATTCTCTGGTCCAACAGCCTGGCCTACGCGGCCGGCGTCATCGTCACCCTCTTGTCCCTGGGCGCGGTGGTGGTGGCCCTAAAACAGGTGGGCAGAGAAGTGGGCTGGGGCTTTCAATTTCAAAACCCCTGGTTCCTGGTCTTCATGGTGGCCCTCTTGCTGGTGCTGGGCCTTGGCATGCTGCACGTCTTTCCCTTACAAAGCGCAGGCCACACAGACGATCTGAAAAACTTACGAAAAATGCGGCGCCGCAGCCCCCTGCTTGAATCCTTCTTGACTGGTCTTTTGGTGACCTTCTTGGGTACGCCCTGCACGGCCCCCATGCTGGGTCCCGCCTTAGGATACGCCTTCACCGCTTCTTCCGGTGCCATTTTTCTCTTCTTGGCCACCGTGGGACTCGGCTTGTCGACTCCTTTTCTCCTGCTGGGTGCCTGGACCGGCTGGACTCGCATCCTGCCCAAAAAAGTCACGGAGCGCTACGACCGAATCATGCGGGGCATGGCCTTTCTGCTCTTGACCGAATCATGCGGGGCATGGCCTTTCTGCTCTTCGGCACGGCGGTTTGGCTGCTGGGGGTCTTGGCCGACGGCTACGGCATCAATGCGGCCATGAACATGGTTTGGTTCCTTCTGGCCCTGGGCTTCGGCGCGTGGATCTTCGGCCTTTGGACCAGCCAGGAGGAAGCCTGGCGCCGGCGCTTGCTCAAACTTCTACCCATCGCCCTGACCGTGGGCTTGTTCGGTGCCTGGCTGCTTGAGTTCCCCGAGGGTGGTCGTCAGCAAGCCTTCGGCATGCAAAGTCACGTTGGCATCAAGTGGCAACCTTTCTCCGAAGACGGATTGAAAAAATTACGGGCCGACGGCCAAACGGTCTTTGTCGACTTCACGGCCCAGTGGTGCATGAACTGCAAGGCCAACGAACGCCTGGTCATCGAAACCAGCGAGACGCAGAAATTACTCAAGAAGCTAAACATCGAAACATTGAAAGCCGACGCCACCCGCTTCGACCCCGTCATCCAACGATGGCTGAAACGCCACGGCCGAGCCGGCGTGCCCATGTACCTCATCTTCCCGGCATGCGGCACGAACAAACAAACCATCATGCTGCCCGAAATCCTAATCAGCAGCACCCTGCACGACGCCCTAAAAAAGGCAGGACCCAGTCGCAATTCTTGTAATGGCGCCCCAGCAGGCAGCTAAAATTCGAGACAAATGGCCCAGGTCTCAAGATGTGGACCGGGATACACCGAGCAATCCATGGTCGTCAGGCTCCAGACGCCTTGAGCCGACTGACCCAAAAACTGAACCAGGTCGGGAATGTCTTCGGAATCGAAGGTATCCCAAAACACTTCGCCACCGGGCAAGGTTTGGCATTCCATGATGCGGACATGGGTCCCGTCCGGTGCCTGCATGCGGATCGAGCTGATCTCGGCGTTGTATACTTCCGTAAATCCAAAAAACAAAGTGAAACGGGTGACGGGCTCGGATCGGGTGACTTCGATTTCAAAACCCGAGGTGCCGCTTGGAAGAAAACACTGGCCGGGCGGCGGTACGCATTCGTTGTCTCGACAGACCTCGATGGCCGGCATGCATTCTCTGCCATCACCGTAGCATTCAACACAAGGGTCCCCCGGGGCCGCTCCGATCCAGCAGACCGTCCCATCCGGGCAGTCCTCGATGAAACTCCAATCGCGACAAGAATCGGTATCCCAGTATCCGCAAATCCTGCGCTTGCTGTACCCCCCATAACACTCATGGTCGCCCTCATAAGGGCATTCGTTGCTGCATTCCGTAGAACAAACCCCATCCTGGCAGGTCTCCCCCTCCGGACACTGCAAGTGCTCGCCCCATTCGATGCAATCGTCCTCGTCGAAGTCGGCGCACAGCTCTGTCGAATAATAGTCAACACAGCGATGAGCGCCCTGCACGAAGCAGCCGTCGATACAAACGCACAATCCCGACTCGGAATCGCAGGTCTCGTCCTCGCCGCAAAAACCCTCCTCGTAGTCCAAGCAAATGTCCTCATCGAAATATCCGCAGACCAGAAAAGAAATATTGCTGGTGCAGCCTCGAAATCCCTCTTCCAAACAGTCATCCAGGCAAGTAACG
Source organism: Deltaproteobacteria bacterium (assembly GCA_019314375.1). Taxonomy (GTDB): domain Bacteria; phylum Myxococcota; class B64-G9; order B64-G9; family B64-G9; genus JAFCZJ01. The sequence continues at coordinate 2,275 of JAFCZJ010000083.1, forward strand.
CAGCCGGTCTCCCCGTAACAAAGCATGCCCTCGGGACAAATCTCAAAAACCACATAGTCGTTGCAGGGATCGTCGTCGTAATCGCCACACTGTATGTGCAACCAAGAAGGCTCGCCCTCTTCGCAGCGGCCCCATCCATCCGGAGGGAAGCACTCGTCCTCACATTCGGCGGAACACCTCACCTCGCCACCCTCTGAAAAAAAAGTCGAACAAGCCTGTCCCGCCGGGCAGTCAACCTCCCGCCAGGAAAGACAGTCGACGGAAACCCGCTCGCACACGATGTATCCGGTCGGCGTGCAATAACGCCCTCCCTCGTTAAGGCAGGGATGCTCACAATCGACCGGCCCATCCCCTTGCCCGCCGTCTTCACCATCCGACCCATCCTCAGCATCCGACCCATCTATTCCATCTGCCCCGTCTTCACCATCCAACCCGTCTTCAGCATCCGACCCATCTATTCCATCTGCCCCGTCTTCACCATCCACCCCGTCTTGGCCATCCACCCCATCCTCACCATCCGACCCGTCTACTCCATCCAAGCCGTCTTCAGCCTCTGACGCGTCTGCTCCATCTGACGTATCTTCGCCTGCATCCACCTCGTGGGTGTCGCTTCCCTGACAGGACAAAACACCCGCCAGCAGCACAAACAACGCAAGCCATTCTTTCCATCCTGGTCTCATCGAACGAACTCCCGTCTCAATTTCCTGGCAATCCCCACGCCGAATGATGCGGCATTATACACAAAATGACGCCGCCCGGCCAGGGGTCGACGATTCCAGGCATTTCAAGCATAGCGAAACACGAGACAGCCCCTTGTCGTAATCAGGCGCTCTGTGAGATCATTGTTTTAATCATTCAGGAGGTAAGGCATGGAACTCATGAAGAGGGCGGAGGCGGCCAATCGCTGGGCGAAAATATTGGTGCAAGAGCTGACCGAGCGACTGAATAACCGCTCGGCGCAATTGGCCGAAGAACTGGCCGACGAATTGCGGGAAGAACTGGACGAAGACTTCCGGGAACTCTTGCCGTCTTTGCCCGCCGAGCAACTGTCCGAAGTGCTGGCAGCCGAGTTGCGAGCCAAATTATCAGAGGAGCTGCAAGAAGGCCTGCCCCTGGACGTGCGCGAGATTCTGCACAAAGAGCTTGAAAAACTCGTCTTCGAACAGCTCGACAAAGGACAGTCCAAAGAGGACATCCGATTACTGGCATTGCAGCGCGAAGATGAGTTGGCCGAGCACTGGGCCCGCTGGGTAGCAGGCGAGATGACCCATCTCTTGCTCGAGCGCCTGGCGGAACAGCTCGCAGCCAACCAAGAATAGGCACTCGCAGGTCAGTCTTCAAGCTCCACCACCCGCCACATCACGCGGTCGGCCCCACAGTGATTTCGCAATGCCTCGGCATAACGTTCCGCCCATCTGCCCACTTCCGTAGTGGCTTCATCTGCCGGCGCGTAGAGCACGGCCACCACGTCCCTCGTCGAATCCTGAATCTTGGTGTCCATCGAATCCTTAACCGGGTTGCCGCAAGGCTGCCATTCGCCATCATGCCGCCGACATAGCAAAAGCAGGTCCTGCAAGTCGATGCCTTGGCCGGTTCGATTGAAAACATAGCTCTCTTCCGGCTGACCGCGACGCAACAACAAGTCAGGCCCGCTCAATTTCAAATCGAAGATGCTGCCGGGCAAGCCCGACTCCAGGCTGATGGCATTGTTCACGTCCACCGGTGGATTGACCGGGGGGAACTGTCCGGCCATGGCCGCCTTGAGCAAAAACTCGCTGGCCGGTTTTCCGCGCCCAGCCGGTTTGTACTTTCCATGCCGCAGCATGTCCCGAACTCGTGCCTTGACAACCTGAGGCCAAAAATCTTCGCCAGCCTTTCTCGCTCGCTCAACCAACTCAGCCAAAAAGTCGGGTAATTCCCCGGACGGGAGCGGTGGTTTTATGCCCTCAGCCCAAATGAGGGCTGCACGCACCGGGCAGGGCTGCAAACTACTGTCGAGAACCAGGCTACATTCCATGGCGAGACCCTTCCCTTTTCTTTCGGGCAGAAGAAGCAGCCCACGAGCAGATGAGGCAAGCTTCCATATCATGCCGACGTGCCGGGCAGTGCACACGACCAAAGTATATGATCTGCAAATGCCGCCTGGCCCATTCATTCTTGGCAAAGACCTTCTTCAGGTCTCGTTCGGTCTGCACCACGTTCTTACCCGAAGACAAACCCCAGCGCTCGGCCAAGCGATGGATATGGGTATCCACGGGAAAAGCGGGTTGGCCGAATGCCTGGACCATGACCACCGAGGCGGTTTTGTGCCCCACCCCGGGCAAATTCTCCAGAGACTCAAAATCAGCCGGCACCCGACCCGCGTGCCTGTCCAAAAGCAACTGGCTCATGGCCTTGAGGTTGCGCGCCTTGGTGGGAGCCAAGCCCAGGGTGCGGATGACGCGCAGGATGCGATCGACCGGAAGGGCCGCCATCTTCTTAGGCCTTGCCGCAAGAGAAAAAAGCTCAGGCGTGACCTCGTTGACCTTCTTGTCGGTTGTCTGGGCGCTCAGCATGACCGCGACCAGTAAGGTAAAGGGGTCGGAATGGAGCAGGGGCACCGCGGGCACAGGGAAAAGCTCATCCAGGACACGACCGATTCGCAGGGCTTTGTCGATGCGCTTCATGCCCAAAGCTTATCGGCTAAAAACCTCATTCCCGCAAGTATCGCTGGAAGATTATTTCACGCTCGGCCTTGGCCTGCGCAGGCAGGGTAAAATCAAAGCGCACCTGACTTTCAGCATGGAGCCAGGCCTCATGCTGTTGCCCAGGCACCGGCAGGCGGGTCACTTCCACCGAGCCCGCGGCCTTCAAGACCTTCCCCGGCACCGAGGCCCGAATGACCAAACGCGCAGGCTTGTTCATGGCGTTTCTAAGTTTCAGCGTCATTCGAGTCTCCACCAGCGTGTAGACCCGCGACCCAACCCTCTTGGCACCCTGCACCCGCCGGATCTCTTCTTCTGAGTGACTGCCACGCAGGGACACGGCGGCGGTCACCGGCAACTCCACCTCGGCCCCTGCCGGCGTGAAGGTCAACATGTCCTGCCCCACGGCAAAGCCCTTTTCCATCAACAAGGCCGGGCCCGTGGTCCAAGGTCGCCCGCTGTTGTTCTTCAAGACCACCTGGTGCCATACCGTGTTCTTTTCAAGCTGCAAGGGCGATACGCCGTATGAAGTACTCACGACGGACGACCGGCCGCTTTTGGGCGCCCAGGTATAAAGGTGCCGGTAAGGGACCTTGGTTCGCATCAGCTCCACCAAGGCCCGTTCACCCTTGCGCAAGGTCAATCTGGGCACCGAATAGGTATAGAGATCCTGAACCTCTCGACCCACCATGGCACGCATCACGGCTGCACTTCCCGTCGAGCCGCCGTCAGAAATCTGCCCATGGCGTTCGCCTGCGCGCCCGTGAAATTGGGCATTCGACATCGGGTTGGAGGCGAGTTGATTCATGAGCTGAGGGGCTGCGACGGCCAGACTGTTTCTGAGCACCTGCTCCAAAACCATGGGCGAGACTACGTCACCGAAACGGAAGGTGGGCAGGCCGACCACGAAGTCCACCGGGCCATCCAGATCTTCAGCCTCGTTGAGGATCTCTGCCTGCAAGACGAGTTCCGCTTTACCATCCGCCCCCAACTCCACCCGATACGTGGGAATCCAGCGAATGCCGGGTCTGAAATAAAACAGATCCAACTCATGACGTTTTCCCGACATCTTCTTGGCGTATCGAATCGTGAGTTGCTTGACCTGCTTGCGACGACTCTGTTTCCAACTACATTGAAGATTCATCTTGTCGATGAGCAGATTCATGATCCGATCGCAGGCCAGCAGCAAATCGCCGCCCTCAGCTCGCAACACAAAATGCTTGGCCCGGGGACGACCATCGCAAAATCCCGGGAGCGTTCCGAGCGCCGGCTGCAATCGTGAAGACATGACATGCGCGGCGAAGATGGGCGCAGGGGCACCGAATGCTGAACAGCCTGGCTGCCCGGGTTCCAGCATCGCGATAATCTTGCCCCTGTGTTTTTTCCCGTCGACCGTCACAACTTCAGCCAGGCGACCGATGTTGGCTGACAGAATCTCCACCGGGTTGGCGCAGGTGTTTGTGATGACCTCGTTATCCAGCCGTTCCACCTTGCCCGCCACCGCCTGGGAGACAGGCTCCCTCGCGTCGCTGATCCAGAAACTACCCAAGCTGGCCGCGTCGGGCAGGGCCTCGGTCCAAAGCTCACCGTTCGCGTCCGTCTTGCCCTTGGCCTTTTTGACGAACAAGCCATGCCCATCCTTGAAGATCACAACCCGTTCAGTAGAAAGCTCCAGTTCCCCGGGTTTGAGCTCACTTGCAGAGACACCGCCCAGGCCAAAGCCAAAAACAACCGCCAATCCCAGGAAGCCATTCATTTTCATGTTTTTCATGATCTGCTCCTTTCTTGGACCAGCCTGCACCAAAAGATCCTGACTTTGGGTTAAGGCTTGGTAACAGTGGCACCCAACCCTCCCAGCACCGTCATCCCCAGGTGCTTCTGCTGGGGATCCAGATTCTGACTTTAGGTTTCAATGCTCGAACACGAAGCATGGATTCCCGACAGAAACCTTCGGGAATGACTGGGGTCGGAATGACGGGGTATGGCTCTCGACCCTCGGCCTTGATTCCCCCCGACTTTCTTGTCATTCTGAAACGCAGAAAAACGCAGACAACCTTGGAGCCAAAACAAATCCCGTGAAGCCCAAATGGACCCTCATCTTGCTCCTCTTTCTTCTGTTGCCTCAGCCCGCTCTGAGCGGACCCACGGCATTGGCCCCGAAAGAATTGGCTCGTTTCCACAAGGCCTGCCGTCGCCTGATCAAGCGGGCCAGCTTGATGAGCGTCATGGGACGCGAAGGATGGCTCTTAATTGACAACGAGCTTGAACACCTGACGGCCGGACGCTTTTGGGGAAAAGACGCCCTGCGGAAGGGTCGCGCCAGCGCCCGCTCCGAACGAGACTCCTTACCGGTTTTGGTGGACACCCAGCGTCAAATGGCCGAGTTGGGCATTCGCCTGATCCTGGTACCCATACCCGCCAAGGCCATCATCTACCCCGAGTCCGTTTTCGCAAACCCGCCCTTGGACAAGAAGGGCCTGCCCATACGACTTGATCCGCAGCATCAGATATTCTACGACCTCCTGCGCCAGCAGGGTCTGGAGGTCTGGGATCCGACCTCCTTGTTCCTGGCCCACCGGGACGACAAACGAGGCCCCTTATACGGCAAACACGACACCCACTACGCGGGCCGGGCCACCGAATTAATCGCTGGTGCGCTTGCGTCCAAGCTCGCCGATCTGCGGCCCGCCACCCCCCTCAAGCTGGAAACCGAAATCCGACCACAGCAGGTCCGTGGCGACCTCTGGCAGACATACCGTTTACAAGTCAGCAAGGCCAAACGACCCAAGCCCGAGACCCTCAGCCTCCGTTTCACGGGACAACGTGATCCAAAAGGCGTATTGCGCCCCCTGCCCGAAGATCGCAAGAGTCCACTGCTCATCTTCGGCGACAGCCACGGGCTGATTTTTCATGCCGGCGGTGCCATGCACGCCAAGGGCGCAGGTTTGGCCGATCAACTGGCCCTGGCCCTCGGCATGCCAGTGGATGTGGCCTGCGTTTGCGGGGAGAACGCCACCAAGGCCCGACTCATACTGCGGCGTCGACAAAAAGCCGACCCCAGCTACCTGAAGGGGAAAAAAGTCGCCATCTGGATCTTCTCGGTCAGGGGATTTTCCGAGGAAGACTGGGTAAAGGTGCCCCTCTACAAGACCATCACCAGGCCAAAGGCCAGCTCCAAACGAAATAGATCAAAGTCCTCATCAAATTCCTCATCACCATAAAAACCGGCCGTACCCGAGAGCTCGAACTGAGCGCCGAAGGTGGGCATAAACATGTAGCGCGCCCCAAGCGTGCCGGACATCACCACACCCTCATAGCTTTCGCCCCATGGCGTTCGAAACCAGGCGCTTATCCCAGCCCCCAAGAGACCATAAAGCTGTAAGCTGTCCCCGAAGATAAGCTGCCCGCCGGCCCGGCCAATCACTTCCAACATCCAATAATCACGGTTGCCCAGGCCGTCCACCTGCAAACCCATGAGCCAGATATCTTCAACCTCCATGTCCAGCGTGAAGCGAGGACCGAATTGATCCAACAACTTATCGGCCTGACGCCTGCCCCCGTAATCCGCCCACCACATGATTGGCGCTGGGGAATAGATCGCGTAGAAACCAAAATACATGGGCGGTCGCGCCATCATCACCACCTCTCGGGGTTCACCTGAGTCAGACTCAGTGTCATCGGGTAGACCCGCGTGCGTTTCGACCGATGGCTGCACCGTTTTTGCCGTCGGCTCCTCGGGCTGGACACTGGGCACCACCACCAGGGGCCCTTGTTTCATCAAACCATCCACCACCTGCTCCAACGAGGCGACCAGGGCTTCGCGATCACAATTTCCGCGGTGCATGGCCGTACGCGAGGTGGCCGGCGACTCCCGCGGGTACAGCGATCCGGCGACGATGCAAACCTTGCCCATGGGCAAGACGGTGGTGGCCAAGGTATAATCGGCATTCAGCAAGCGTTCGGCCTCGATCTGGCAATGGCGGTCCATGCACACGTAATAGCCCTTGGTCTGGATCTTTTTGTGCACCTCGGCCCATGGCAGGATCTGGCAAGAAGCGGCCTCGCCGAAACGTACGCCCAGATAGTCCGTGAGCACCACCAGCTCCTCTTCGGTGAGATCCACCCCACGGCCCTCCAGGAGATGCACCGCCACCGAAGGGGCTCGCTCTCCTGCCTGAAGCACCGGAACGCAAATCACAAAACAAACCCAAAAGCAGCACCATCTAATGCTGTTCATTTTCTGTCTCCCAGTGTTTCTGTTTCTAAAAGAGGCGCAATCTTGCCAATTGAGTTAAGCATATAAACATATGGATGCCATGATTGGCAAAATCACACCGACCGACTTGGTGGCTCTTGACATGTCCAGCAAATCAAGCCACAGTCACAACAAGAACTAAATTTAGAGATCGGAGTAAATATGCACCCGCAATCCAAAAGATTCAGAAACCCATTCCGGCCGGGCGCGGGCCATATGCCTCCTTATCTTGCAGGCCGGGATCGAGAGACAAGGGAGTTCGAGAGACTGCTGGAACAGGACACGATTCTTGAAAACATGGTCCTGACCGGTCTTCGCGGCGTTGGAAAAACCGTACTCCTCGATACATTCAAGCCCTTGGCCATCCAGGCCGGCTGGCGATGGATCGGAACCGACCTTTCCGAATCCACGAGTGTCAGCGAGGCAACAATCGCGATTCGATTGCTGACGGATCTATCGCTTGTCACCTCATCTATCATCGTCGACGAAAAGGAACTGCCCCGCCTTGGATTCACCGAGTCTGTGGAAACTGTGGAAACCAGACTGAACTATTCCACCCTGACGCAGATCTACGAAACAACACCAGGACTCGCTGCCGACAAAATCAAAAACGTCCTCCAGATCGTCTGGCAGTATCTGAGCAAACTTGATCGAAGAGGACTGATCTTTGCCTATGATGAGGCTCAAAATCTCTCGGATCATGCAAAAAAGGATCAATATCCACTATCTCTTTTGCTTGACGTATTCCAATCCATCCAGAAACAAGGCATCCCGTTCATGTTGGCGCTCACAGGATTGCCAACTTTGTTTCCAAAACTGGTCGAAGCGAGGACCTTCGCCGAACGGATGTTTCGAGTGGTCTTTCTCGACAAACTGGCAAGCAACGAGTGCCATGACGCCATTAAAAAGCCCATCGAACACACGGGTTGCTCGGTCGTCTTCAACGACGAGTCCGTCGAAACCATCACCACTGTGTCCGGCGGTTATCCGTACTTCATCCAGTTCATTTGCCGTGAGGTCTACGACGTCTTCATTCAGCAAGTCGGAGAGGGATCATCCCCCAGCGTGCCCGTGGAAGAAATTATCAGAAAACTGGATACGGACTTCTTTGCAGGAAGATGGGCAAGAGCCACTGACAGGCAACGAGAGCTCCTGAATGTGATCGCGCAGCTCGACACAGCTGATTTGGAATTTACTGTCCAGGAAATCGTGGAGCTTTCACAAAAAATCCTGGAAAAATCTTTCAGTAGCAGCCACGCGAACCAAATGTTGTCTTCACTAGGCGACAATGGGCTCGTGTTCAAAAATCGGCACGGAAAGTACTCTTTCGCGGTTCCCCTGCTCGGCAGTTTTATCATCAGGCAATTGAATATCTAGCGTCACATCCCTTTAGAATTCAGGGCATTTCCTTACGCATGGCCAGACCCAGGGTGAGCATGAAAAAAACCAAGCCCGCGGCGATCAGCACAAGCAAGGCAAGCGAAGTGGATGCCGGATTGATGGACTCGACAAACATGCTCAGCATACCCGTCGCCTCCGGCCCAAGTCCCAAAAGACTTTTCAGATAGTACATCAAGGTGACGCGTGGAAATCCGCCAGGCAGATTGGCCACCACCACCTCCCAGCCGAAGGCCAGGATGATGGCCGGGACCATGGGTTTGCGAAAAATCACCGCCACCATGGCGAAGAGTGGAGTATAAACCAGACCGGCCAGACCCACCGCCAAAAACCCGCGCCCCATCACAATCCCGGCATGCTCCGCGCCCTGTCCACAACCGAGAAGGAGCACCCCACCCGCTGCCGCGGAGGAGGCCAGCATCAGACCACATCCAGCCATGGCCGCCGCCATCACCTTGCCAAAGACCAGCGCCCAACGGGGCACCGGCCGGGTCCAAAGGTAAATCAGAGTCTTGTCTTCCCGATCGTCTCGAATGGCAGCCACTGCCAGCAACAAAGGCAGACCCAAACCGAAAAATTGCAAGACCAGGTGGGCCAACAAATCGGCGAATTCCCCGCAGCCGCAGGTTCCCCTGGAGAAGCGCACAAAGAGGGCCAGTCCCACGGGCAGACAAGCCGCCACCATCAGCCCCCAAAAAAGCCGTCGCCCAAGCATCACGCGCAGAAACAACCGCCCCACCAGCGCCGCCGCGCCCATGCTGGAGTGTCGTTTTTGCGCTCGCTCGCTCATTTTACCAGGTACCTGAATACGGCCTCCAAGTTATCATCCAGGCCTTCCAAGCTCTGGATGCCGAAGCGCCCATCAGCGGCCAGATCGCCGATGGCCAAAAAGCAGGCATCCGGGTTTTTTGTCTCCACCTCCAGGCGCGCGCCGGAAAGATTAACCCGCAGCACATGCTCGTGGGTCAGTAGTTCCCGGGCCAGACCCCGCGAATCCGCGCTGTCCATGGCGATGCGATGGGGATGGGCGTCGATGAGATCTCGGATGGCCGAAACCTGCCCGGTGGCCAAAACGCGGCCATGGTGCAACAAAAGAATGTGACGGGTCATGGCCTCCAGCTCGTGCAAAACATGACTGGAGATCAACACGCCCACGCCCTGCTCGGCCAGCTGCCGAACCAGGGCGATGATGCGAGCCCGCTGGGCTGGGTCCAAACCGTTTAAGGGCTCGTCCAACAAGAGCAAACGAGGCTGGTGGGCCAGAGCCTGGGCCACCTTGAGCCGCTGACGCATACCGTGGGAAAGACTGTGGATGGGCTGCGCGCCTCGCTGTTCCAGACCCACCTGATCCAGAGCCTGGTCGCTACGACGCCTGGCCTCGGCCTTCGAAAAACCATGAAGCCGACACAAAGACTCGACAAATTCAACGGCCCGCATGTTTTCGTAAAAGCGATCGTGCTCGGGGCAGAAGCCAATCTGGGCCATCAGCGCCGGGTTGGACCAGGGGCGGTGCCCCATCAAACGCAAACGGCCCTTGGAAGGCTTAAGCTGACCCACCAGCAACTTCAGAAGGGTGGACTTGCCCGCACCGTTGGGCCCCAGCAAACCGAGAATCGGCGCTTGAAGATCCAGATTGATGTCGTTGAGGGCCACCACTTGGCCGAACCACTTGCTTAGGCCCTCCGCCTGAATGTGGATACTCATGGCCGGGCCCTCCACCAATGCCGAAGCTGAAACAAAACCACAGCGGCACCGACCAAGGCCCAGAGCCCAAGGCCCAAAACTTGCCATCCCAAATCGGCATACCAGCTTGCGCCGGACAAGGCCACCCCGGCCAGGTTGGTGCTGCTCTCGACGAAACCGATGGCCCGAAGTTGCCCCATCCCGGTGCCGCTCGCCAAACCGGAACCCAAAGCGGAAGACACAAAATAGACGATCACCCACAGGATGCCCGCCGTGCGTCCCCTCTGCACCATGGCCGACAAAGCGAGGATCACCGCCCCTTGGCTGAGGGCCACCATCAAGGACAAAGCCGCCAGGGCCGCGATCCAGCGCAAACAAAGCGCCCAGTCCACCCCGGGCTCCACCGCCCAACGCAGCAAGGCAAGCAACAAGCCAGGACCCAAGATCACCACGATGACAGCCATGGCGATGGCGCTCCATTTGCCCAAGAGGTATTGAGCCAAACCAATCGGTCGACTGAAATATACCGAAAAAGCCCCAACCCGCCGGTCCTCGGCGATGGCGTTGCGTCCCAGGTAGTAAACCATGAGCATAGCGAAGATCAGTTGACTGCCGAAAAACTGCTCCCACAGATCCATCAATTCAGCAACCGCCTGCAAGCGCGACTGCACCAGGGAAATCACGCCAAAAATACCAAGTGGAAAGAAAGACACGATCGCCACACGCCGAAACCACTTTTCTTTCCAGGCCAGCCGAATCTCGTTGCGGGCAATGGCCAAAAAACGCCAGCCGCCCGAAACACGGGGGCCATGCCACTGCGTGTAGCCGTGGTCGTAGACCTGAGCTTTATCGCCGGACTTCACGCATCCCCCTGGTCCAGGCCTTCAACGCGCCGGTTGTAGGCTCGTTCCAAGCTGGCGCCCGCCGGCATCAAATTGCGCACCTGCAGGCCCTCTTGTCGTGCCACTTGCCAAAGCAAGGCAAGCTCCGCATCCGGAGGCAAAACCACCTCAAGCCCCAGGGCCCCAACCTCATCGCTCACCTTGCAACCACGCGCCCTCAATGCCACAGCCATTTGCTGCCGGTCTTGCTTGACGCGCAGGAGGATGCGCGGCCCCTCCTCTTGCTGAAATCCTTGGCGCGTACCCGCGTACACAAGCCGGCCCTGGTTGAGCACCACCACCGATTCGCAGGTTTTCTCAATATCTCGCAAAATGTGTGAGGAAAGCAGCACACTCACACCCCTTTTCCCCAGGCCCCCCACCAGAGCAAGCATCTCCTCCCGCCCGGCAGGGTCAAGACCCGAGGTGGGCTCATCCAAAAGCAACAACTCGGGACCGTGCACCAGGGCCGCCGCCAGCTTGGCCCGCTGCTTCATGCCGGTCGAGTAACCCTCCAACGCCCGGTAGCGGGATTCCCCGAGACCCACGAAGTCCAACATGCGATGGGCGCGGGAGGTGGCGTCTTTGGTATGCATGCCACAAAGCGCCCCACACATGGCCACATACTCCATCCCGCTGAGTCCAGGCAGCGCCACTTCGTCTTCCGCCATGTAGCCGACCCGCTGCCGAACATTCAACAAACGCCGGGCCGGGTCCTCCCCCAACACCCGCACCTGACCGGGGCCCAAGGGCAACCAACCCAGCAAAGTTTTAATCAGGGTACTCTTGCCCGCTCCATTGGGGCCCAAAAGTCCGGTGCAACCCACCCCCACCTGAAAGCTGACATCGTCCAGGGCCACCCGAGGGCCATAGTGTTGGCTCAACTTATCCACCTTCAAAACCATAATCTTTGCATAACACAGATTAATATAACTTTGCAGTAAAAACAGGACAGTACAGGTCTTGCACTCGAAGGGAATGAACAGATGGGGGGTCCGGAACGTTGATCCCCTGAAGGAGGGCAGGTAGAATGCCCCTGCTCTAAACATCAAAACAGGGAGAAAGCTAATGATTCGCAAATTGCTCCTGGCCGGAATTTTCCTCATGAGCGCCGGCCTGTTCCTGTCAAGCTGCATCGTGTCGCCACGCCACCATCGCGCGGTGGTGGTGGTGGGTCCGCCCGTGGAATACGGTTACCAGCCACTTCTTTACGACGGCTACGTGGTCTACTACTCGGACGCTGGCATCCCCTTCTACTGGAACGGCGGCGTACGCCTCTGGGTGCCTGGGTCCTACCGGGATCGCTACATCAGTCACTACCGCAGCCATCGCTCTTCATACCGCTCCTGGCACAAAAACCGGGGACACCACTACCGAAACCGTCACTACCGCAAGTCCAGACGCCATCGCGACAGCCCACGCGTGAGGCATCGTAAGGATGATCGGCGAGAAAAAGATCGCAGGAGAAAGAAAAAGAAGAAGAAGAAAAAGAAGAAGAAAAAAAGAGAAAGAAGACGCGGTTTGAGAACTGCTGATTAGAGTTCCTCAACCAGGCACAACCTCACCACCTGAATCATCTATCCAAAACCAAAGTCTACCAGTAGGAACTCTTATGCCGTGGCGCAAAGCGGCACGGTATTAGAGTGCTTATGGTATTAGGCCTTAGCGCCCCAAGATCTTCCGCATCAGCAATCTGGCACCCACCCGCAAATACGTGGCCCTTGGCAACTTTTCAACCTCAGCCTGCCGACTGGCCTCTAAGTAAGCGCTCAACTCCCGGTAGGCCACCCGACACTCCACCACCACCGGTTTCTCCATCGTCAAAGCCTGACGCAACCCCTCTTCGATCTCGCCATCATGGCGGATGCAAAGGTATCCAACCCCAAGCGCCAAGGCCAGTTGCTCGTAATTCACCGGCACCAAATCCACGCAGGTCTCCCGGCCGATGACCCGCTCCTGAAAGGCGCGCAGCAGATCCATCTTCCCGTCCGCGAAGACGACCACCACCGGAGATGCGTTGCAACGCCTGGCGGTCAAAAGCTCCATGCAGGTCTTTAAAAAACCCCCATCACCCACACAGGCCACCACCCGATAATCCGGCTTGGCCAACTTGATGGCCACCGCCGCCGGCACCGCGAAACCCGCCGCCCGATAATCCACCGGAGCGATGAGGCTACGCGGAGCCTGCACCGCATATGAAGCCACGGCGAAGTGAGCATGGTGGCCCGCATCAAGCACCAGGACGTCGTCGCTGCCCATCAACTCACGCAGACCGACGAAGAACTTGATCGGATCCACGGCATCACGCCAGGGCTTACGTGCCTTCAAGCGATCACGCAGCTCTCGCTTGCCCTGCCGGACACGCTCCCGCATCCCGCCATCGTCCGGCCGTTCTTGCAAGCGATCCAACAAAAACCGCAGCGCCTGGCGCGCGGGGGCCGTGATGGCCTGAGCCGCGGGCACACGACGCCCAGCCACGCCTTCTTCGATGTCGATGTGCACCAGCTCCGCATCCAGGACATAGGCCGAAGGCCCGATCGTCGCCTCCGAAAACCGACAGCCCACGGCCAGCAAAAGATCACATTGGGCAAGGCAATCTTCCGCCAGGGGGGAGCCCACGGGCCCCGGCCCGAAACCCACGCTCAAGGGGTGTATGAAGGGCAGGCAGCCCAAACCGGAGATCGTGGTGGCCACGGGCGCGTGGAGAAGCTCGGCAAGCGCGGCCACTTCCTCCGTGGCCTCGAAGCAACCGGCACCCACATAAAGCCCCACCTGCTTGGCTCGCTGCATCTTCTTGACCGTGCGCGCCAAGGACTCAAAAGCCTTACGCGAAAGCTCCTTGGGGCCTGGCCGAAAACCCGTGCCTTCCATCCGCCCCCGGCGTCGTTGCACGTCCACCGGGATTTCGACCAGGACGGGGCCCGGCGCGCCCTCCTGGGCCAGGCGAACAGCCCGAGCCAAAGCCGGGGGGATTTCTTCCGGATCTTCCACGCGGAAAACGCGCTTGCAAAGCGGACGAGCCATGGCCAGTTGGTCCAGGGCATCGACCACGGTCTCTTCACGCTGACCACCTTCCAATTGACCAGCCACCAAAGCCAGCAGAGGAGAGGTGTCCATCTTGGCCTCCGCCAGACCCGTCATCGCGTTGGTCAAACCCGGCCCCGGTGCCAGCACACAAGCCGACAACTCGCCCGTGGCCCGTGCGTGGGCGTCGGCCATAAAAACAGCGCTGTGCTCATGGGTGCAAAGCACCATCTCGATGGGGCTGGATTCAAAAGCATCAAAAAGATAAGTGGTCTCGATGGCGGGAATACCAAAAACCCGCTTCACCCCAGCACGCCGCAAGCTGTTCACGACCGCCTGAGCGCCGGACATATGTCCCCAGGGGGAAATGGGAGGCTGTTCTTTCATTCAGGCAACATACCCGAGCCCAAGGCCCCGGACAAGACCCGGAACGTGGTTATAAAATCAGGCCGAGGCGGCGCAGGTCGTCTTGATCCCAACCTGCACCGACGATCATCGAGGTCAAGGTCTTCGGAGGGAATGTCGCCCCCGGTCGGTGGTAGGCCACGACAACGCGACGCCCGTCTGCGTGACGGTAGACCCGATGACTGCCCTTACTCCGTACATACGCAAAACCATCCGCCTCAAGAGCACGTATGAATTTCCGGGTGGTGGTGTTTCGAAGTTCTGGGTTCATGCCGTGACGATACTGACCGCCGGGGTTTCAATCACCTCTCGCGCGCCGGGCAGGGCCTCGCCGGATTCCAGAAGGTCTTCGATGTAGACCTCGACAGCCTCACGGATGTTGCGTATGGCTTCTTCTTGGGTCTTGCCCCAGGTCGCGCAACCAGGGAGAGCGGGGCAGGAGGCGGCCCAGCGACCGTCATCATCCTGCTCAATGGAAATATCAAAAACATGAGTTTTCATATCGTGTCTCCGTAATTTCCATTTTCGACTTTCACCGGCTTGTTGTCCATCGTTCTTTTTGTTCGTTACAGGTTGACCCACCCGGCCCTGGCGGGGATCATGGGTGAATCAGGAGGTCGACCCATGCGGCGACGGCGTTACATCACCTTTTTGATCGGCGGCATTGCCCTTTTGGTGGCCGGACAGGCTTTGGCCAAGGTCCGGATTAAGGGTTGGTATTTTCCGAAGCCCTTCACCATGAGCAGCCCCATGTCCCCCCACCGCTTCGGCGGTATGGAAACGGCCGTGAACTTCACGGACCTTGGCACCGGCATGGCCTTTCCCCTTCGCAGTGCCATCGCCCCCAGAAAGAGCCCCTTTGCGGTGGATCTGACGCTACCGTTGAGCATCGGCATCCCCAAGGACGGCTCGGCCGAATTCTACCTGGGCAACCCGAGCATCAGCGTGACGGGGGCCTGGCGTTTCATGTTCCCCGTCGGCGGCAACCAGCGCCTCCCGTCCGCCTGGTCCGCGGGTGCCGACATCGGTCTGCCTTTGGCCGGCATTTGGGGTGCCAATGCGGCGACGGTCCTGTGCTTTCCCATGTACGTTCGAGAATATTCCGCCTGGCTGCCCCACTTCGTCATCCGGCCCAAGGTCACCTTGGCCCTGGGCAAGCCCATCTTTTTCGGGATGTTTGAGTTGGGCATCGCGGGCCTGGGCGTGACCATGAGCGGCGACACCTACACGGTGATGGACTGGGGCGTAGCCTTGGGCTCCCAGCCGCACGAAATGGTGAGCATCACTTTGGAGTTCGGCGGCGCGCACGCCTTGCACGATGACAGCTTCACGGTTTTCTCTCACAACCCCGTCTGGGGGGCCCTGGGTGCGCGCTTCTACATCGGTGAGAAATTCGTAGCCGGACTCATGATGCGCGTGCCCTTCACCCACGCCTTCGCCGATCAGCTTCACTCCCTGGTCCCCGACGTCCCCACCAACGAGTCCATCTTCGCGTTCTCAATATTTGTAGGCTACCAGGTGAAAGAGCACCCGGGATTTTAGGGGCACTAACCCAGCCCCAAAACACCCCCGTAGTGCCCCTTATCCCGCATCGCCAGCGATGCGGGGTTGGGGCAATACTCCGTGTCCTCGTGGCTGTTGATCCTGGGCTGTGCCTAGCCCCGAGTCGCTTTGCGACTCGGGATAAAACGCTCTATCAAATTTGTCTGATCGTTTTGTGATTGGGATTGTATGACTGGGGATGTCCGCGGTTGAGAGCGTTTAATTGGCGATTTGCACACCCTTCTTATCGATCACCAAGCCATCGACCGTGAAGATCACGCCCCATCGCTGAATCTCCACCTTCCCCTTCTTCTCAACAGCCCTAAAGAACAAGGTGAACATGTGCGGTCCACCATCGACCCAATCCACTTGCGGCGGGATTGTGGCCATGGCCTTGGGGTAGTATGGCGTGCCCTTCAATGCGTAGAGCAGCTTGGCCGAGGCCGGCGCCTTGCCTTCGGCCAAAGGCCTTGCATCGACTACATACACGTTGTCGTCTTGCTTCTTGATGCCCGGACCACGATAAAACAGCTTGTGCCCCCTCGGCCCCCACGAAGGTGATGTGCCCGGACCCAAATTGTGAAGTGTCGTGCCGTCGGCCGCCACCACCCAGAGCCGGGGCTCAAAATCCGAATAGGCCAACCACTTGCCGTCGGGTGAAAAGGCGTGGGGCATACGCTCGCCACCGGGCTTGAGCAAACGACGTGGGTTGTAATCCCGACCCACCAACCAATAGTCCCAACGACACTGGCCCTCCTTGCAACCCAAAGGAACACCGAGGACGGCACGCCGGCCGAAAGGCCCGGGAAATACGTTGCCATCCAGTATTAAACGCCGAGCCGTGACGTAGCCCCCGTGCACACGGAACCAGCGCCGACCCGCTCGCCAGACCTCCTCCAGCACTCGAACCACCTGACCGTCGACAAGCACCTGGCCTGCGCCCGAAGCTGTCTTATCCGGCGCATTAAGCAGGGGCACGCTGCCGCCGGACACCCCGGCGAAGACCCGGCCCGCCTTGGGCCAACCGGCCGGCAGGGGTGCCGGTCGGAAACGGTCATGCAGGTATCGACGGTACAAAACCCGGGCTGAGTAACCACTGGCCTTCAAGGCCGCGGCCAAATCCTCGGCCCAGTCCCGCCGGGCGAACTTGCCGGCCACCAGGGCCCAAGCCTTGTTTGCCTGATTCATCTCACGGGTCTGGTCCACCGCGGGATAACCGATGGGCATTTTGGACCACGCTCTCAAGGTGTCGTAGTCGGCGAGCAGCGCCTCGGGCTGGTCTGCCTCGACCACCACCACGTGGGCGATAAGCTCGGGCTTTTGCTCCAGGGGCGGCTCGACGAAAGGCCCATTCAATCCTGGTCGGGTCGCCGGCGGCGCGGGCTCTATGGCTGCAAGATCCAAAAGATCCTCATCCGTCGAGCCCCCTGCATCCTCTTTTGCTTGGACCTGAGCCAAACCCGCGTCGATTGGCGCCGCCTCTTTTTTGCTGCAAGCGGTCAAAGAAACCGCCAGGCATAGGCAGATCCCAGCCGAGAAAACACCCCAACGCGACGGCATGACCGCCCCCTTAGCTACCATTGCGGCCGGTGACCTGAGCCAAGAATTTCTCAATGCGCAAGTTGGTCAGCTCCGGCAATTCGATTGACGCCGTGTGGCTCCCCATGGGCAGGGTGAGCAATTCCGAGTCCGGGATCATGGCGTGCATGCGACGGGATATCCAGTAGGGCGTGAAGCGATCCGACTCACCCGCCACGATCAAAGTCGGCTTTTTCAAGTCGGCCAAAAAAGGCTCTGCCGTATGTCGAGAAGCACCCGCCAGGGTACGTACAAAAATTTCGGGGTCGATGAGGCTCAAATCTTCCAAGTAAGGAAAGAAGTCCTCTCGCTTGATCAGCCCCTGATTGATCTCGAAGTTTTTGGCATACCAATAACTCAACTCGGAACGGACCCACTCGCGCCAAACCTTGGTCACCAGGGGTCGAAAGTGATTCAGACCCAGACGGAACAGGGGAAACAGACGCTTGATAAGGCCCGTATCGTGCACATGATCGATGGCTTTTCCATAGGACCCGGTGATGGGCACCAGAGCCAGGACCTGCTCGGGATAGCGATGAGCGTACTCCAGAATCACCTGCACACCCATGCTGTGCCCCACCAAAACCACCGGGCCATCCACCCCGGCGTCCGCGATGACGGCCTTCAAATCCTCGGCACAGTCTTCAATACCCAGGTTTTCCATGTTCTCCGGCGCCTCGGATCGGCCGTGGCCCCGGTAATTCCAATGCACCAACTGGTACAGGTCCTCAAAATGCGGAATGAAATACTTCCAAATAAAGCCGGCGCAACCGATGCCATCGCAAAGCAACAAAGTAGGCTTGCGGCTTCCGATGCGACGGTACCAGATAGACGTCCCGTCAAAACTTTCTACTGTTGTTTCCGTATACTGGTCCATGCACAAGACCTCATCAATAACGAATGATTTCGATACCCGAGCGCTTTTTCTTCCTCTTCTTTTTTCTGCTCGATTTCTTCTTGTACTTGCGTCGCGTGTCGAGGATCTCAGCTCGCAGTTCAAGCAACTCCGAGTCGTCGGGCGCAATATCGAGGGCTTCATCCGCCAAGCCCAGCGCCTTGTCGAATCGCCGCTTGTTCATCAGAATCCGAGCCTTGACCTTCAGCATTTCGAAATCCACCCCGGATTGCTCAAGTTGCTCTTCCACGTATTCCATGGCGGTCGAAAGGCTTGTCCCGTTTTCCGCATACAACATGGCCAGCATGCGCTTGACGGCGGAATTCTTCGGCCGGTACATTAAGACGACTTCCAATTCGCTGATGGCATCACTCAGGTGCCCCTTGCCTCGGTAGAGTTGAGCCAGCCGAATCCTGGGCTCGGCTCGCCCAGGATTCATATCCCGAGCTCGCTTCAAACTCGTGATGGCATCGTCTTCTTGGCCTTGCCTGAGGTACAGCTCCCCGAGGGCCAAGTGGGCAGGCATGAAACGTGGATTCATTGTGATGGCGTTCTCGATGGTGCTCATGGCATCATTCAATTTGCCGGTCAACAACAAGGCCCGGCCCAGACCCACATGGGCGCGCACCTTGCCGGAGTCCTTCTCCAGCACCGCCCTGAACTGTTTCTCGGCGTCTTGGGCTCGATTCAATTTCAGGTAAGACTCGCCCAGGGCGAGCATGGTGCCCAAATCACCCGAACGGAGGCCCAAGGCAATTTCGAACTCTTGCACGGCAGCGTCGAATTTGTGGCTTGCCGCCAGTTGCCGACCCAGGGCCAGGTGTACTTCCAGATTGTCCGGGGCCAAGGCAACGGCCTCTTGCAACTTCCTCTGGGCATCCTCGGTTCGCCCTTGCTCCATTAACACATTGGCCTGCAAAACCACGATGCCCACGTCACCAGGCAGGAGAAGCCTGAGTTTCTTCAATCCCCGCCTGGCCGAAGCAAAATCCTTCATGGCCGAAGCAAAATCCTTCATGGAGATGTGCATCTGTGTCAACTTCTTGAGGATCTCAGGATTGTTCTGATCCTTCAAAAAAGCCTTTCGGAAGTAACCCGCTGCTTGCTTATTCTTGTCCATTTCGACGTAAAGATCGCCCAAATGCATCAAGGGCTCGGCTTGCTCCGGCAAAAGCTCGAGGGATCGGCTCATGGCCATCACGGCCTGACCAATTTGCCCAGATTTCTGCAGAGCCACCCCCTGGCGCAACAGGTATTCGCCATTGTTTTTGTCCAAAGCCACGGCCTTGGTCAAAAACTCCACTGCCTGCTTCGCCTCACCTTTCTGCAGCATGTTCACGCCCTGCTCATAGAATTGCCGGGCTTCTTCTTCTGGCGGCACCTCCTCCTCAAAAAGACTACAGGCCGCAAAAGACAAGCATCCAATCCAGACAACAACTCGAATCATTCTCCGCAGCATTTCTGGCATTCCTCCCACGGCTTGAAGTAGCCCCAGGACGCAGGTTAGGATGGGTTTATTATGTTTCAGCTTAATCGACCTCATACCACCCATCGTGCGGTGGGTCAACCATCGCCCAGCCCTTGCCGACCGACGATTTGGATCGGACTTCTGAGCCTGGCCATCTGTGTTTCTTGTCACCCTTTACCCCGACCGGGCGATCCGGATCCTCGTCTTCCCGCTGCCTTCCGCACACCGGAGGCAACCTTCCATACCTGGGCACAAGCAAGCCTTGCCGGTGACGAGGCTACCTTGGCCCGTTGCTACTGGAAGGGCCTTGCCAGACAAGAGCGGGAGTCATGGCTCCGAGAAAACCTGAAAATCGAAGCCAAAAATCTTTTTCGGGCGGCGATATGGAAAGAGGTTGGCTTCCGCTCTCCCGTGGAAGCCAACTTTGTTTTCCAGTCAGGTGATGGGGATGAATTTCGCGGCGTGATGGTCCGCACCCGGGAGGGCTGGCAAATCCAACGATGGTGAAGGCGTCCACTTGACCGATGGCCCGCTCGGTTGAGCCCTAAGTACCTGCAATTGCGTGATTTTCATGCGTCCAGACGACGGATTGCGACAAGGACGGCAAGAGCATACTCTGAAGATGTACAAAAAACCATAAACACCGCTTCGCCAGGAGGCGTGACATGAAACAAAGAAAGTCATTCCATCTATTCGGTAGACGGTCGGACCAGCGAGGACAAGTGGAGGTTGAGACCGCAATCGTCTTGCCCGCTGTGGTCTTTCTTTTGCTCCGGCTGTTTGCCGAGTACGCCGCTTACAAGGCCGTACGCACCGGCGCGCTGAAAAACATGGAGCCGGATGCCATGCGCTTGGCGGCTCGCGCGGCGGCGTTGCCCATCCTGGCCTACGGCATGGACGACAACCAGAATTTGGGCCGAGCGGATTCCACCTCGGCATGGGCGGAAAAGATGCTGAAAATCGAAGCATCCAATGCCCTCGGCGGATCCGACGATCCCTTCACGCGCGACAAAAAACCGCTGAGCTACATCAACCTGACCATCTGCGGACCGACCAGGAGCGAGGTCTCGGCGGCCGAATACACGGCGGGAGGGGATACATACATTTCCTTCGACAGCGATAAGCTCTCCGGCGAGATGCCCGGGCCGAAACTGCGAATTGAAATCATCCTGAACTACCGACTGGTCATCCCCTTCGCCGACGCGGTCATCTATCGCATGTGGAAAGGCCGAGGCCTGGCCGAATCCCTTCGGCTGGACAGTCGAACCGAGATCGAGAAAAACGCGGCCGAGCTCCAGAACGTCGACGAGTACGACACACAAGCCGCCATCCCCTTACGCATTTTCATCATTCCCATCCGGGCTCAATACGCCATGCGGCTGCAATCGGATGTCAAGGTGGACCGATTGCCCGATAGCAATGAGTGCACATAGGGACAAGGAGCGCAGCCATGAAAAATACGATCCAAAAGAAGAAGGAGGCGCCCATGAGCACCAAACGATTCCAATTGCGCGCTCACTCAGAGCGAGGACAAACCATCGTCCTCGGGGCCCTGGGTGTGCTGGTCGTCGCCCTGATGATGTTCATCACCTTAAACGTCGGCAACTCCATCTTCGAGAAGATTCGCATCCAGCAAGTAGCCGACTCGGCGGCTTTTTCCACCGCCACCCAGGAAGCCCGGGCATTTAACTTCTATGCCTACACAAACCGGGCAAACATCGCCAATCTGGTGGCGGCCATGTCGGCCCACTCCTCCATGACCATGGCGAACTCGGTCCCCGGCATGTTCTACGCCGCCCGGGACAACTTCTATAACTTCGCCATCCGCGAGTTCGCCTTCTGCGCCCTGTGCTGCTGGCCCTACTGCTTCTCCAACTGCATCCACTGCATCCATGGCATAAAAGACCTGGACGCGGCCTGGAATCTGGAAGACCGGGGCGATGAACTCAACGACATGGTGGAGGACATCGACGAACAGTTGACCTCACTCATTGACCTCATCGATATCCACATGATGTCCATCGCCGCGGGCCAGTCCATCATGGCGGCCGGCATGATCTTACAACTCCAGGGAAACGATATCCCAACGAAAATCCAGGAAAAATTCGCCCGAAACGCGGAACTGGGAAGTGCTTCCCCATACGCCTCGCTTGCATTTTACCTCAAAGCCCACCTGCACGACGAAGTGAAAGAGATCACCAAGTACTTGGCCAGCGAGATCGCCAACGGCTCCCGACACAACGAACCTCTGATCTCATTGTTCGGTAATGATTTCCTGACGGACCGGGACATAGTTACGCAAGCGCTTTGGACCTTCCCCCTGACCTTGGTGCCTGACCTGCTCTACGAGAACACGGACAACGTAGACGGCCTCTCCGTGCCCTTCTCTCACGATGGCGAGGCCTACACGGAACCGGGAGGCGACAGCAGCTTCACCGTGAACAGCGATGACAAAGGCATGGTGATCTCCTCCGCCTTCCAGTGCTGGATTTCCATGATCCCCTGGATCTCGTCTTACGAATACAACCTCACGACCGACAAAGACGGCGGCGACCACTCTGGCAAAGGATTTTCCTGCGACGAGGATCATAAGCTGTCGTGCCTGGACGGCGCAATCAACCATTACTGTTTCATGCCATTCCACGCGGACCACGAGGCCATCGACTTCAACCAACCTCACGTCTACGTGACGATCTCCCAGGATCTGAGCATCAATGGGGATGCCGAGGCGGCCGAGATGCCCTGGGAACTCAATGCCTCCGGCTCGGTTGACGTCAGCGCGGTTTGGGAAGGACCACCAGCCAAAGTGCAGATTGCCAACCAACTCAATGATGGTGTGGCCATCAGCAAAGCGCTCGTGTACTACCACTTTCCCAGCGTCGCCAGTAACGGTGATGGATGGAAAGAACACCCCAACTTTTTCAATCCCTATTGGAAAGCCAAGCTCCAACCTTTCCGAGCATCGGAAGCAGCATTGGTCTTGACATCGGAAGGATATACCGACGCGGCCATCCTGGCCACCGGTGGAGCTTTGGCAGGCGCTTTGGGTCTGGGCGGCGTGCCCATGCCCTGATGGGCGGAAAGGAGTCGAAACCATGAACCAGCGCAAAGTATACAATCGACGCAAGCGGTCGCAGCGAGGCTCGGCCATGGTCGAGTTCTCCGTGCTGATGCTGGCCTTTGTCCCCATGATTCTCCTGCCGCTCTACTTTGTCGACGCCATGCGTTACAAGCTGGAAGCGCAGGAAGCGGTTTACATGTCCGTTTGGGACTTCGCCTTCGGTGACTACAGCAACTCGTCGGCCGGGGATTTAGCCGGCGGCATCGACAGCACGAACCAGAAGCTTTATGCCAACTTCCTGGCTGGCGACGAGACCCCTCGCACGGATGGAACCCCCTTGGGCCCCTGGGCGGACGCACAATGGAGCACGGATCTGGATTGCAAAACGGTGGACGGAGATTTTGCCTCGGATGCCTATAGCCCCGGGGGCATGTCCCTGATCAGCCTGCCGGCCAACTTCCATGAAAAGTTCAAAAATGGAGGTCTGGTCACCTGCAAGGGAGGCATCGACGTGGCCAACTTCTACGTTCCCACCGGCTTTTTGGATGGTGGGGGTAATGACTTGGCATCCAAGCCCATGTTCAATCAGGCGCCAGGCGGAAGCGACTGGTTGACCTACAACACCATCGAAATGGGTCTGATGGTCGATCCCTGGTGTATTCACGAAACCGAGGACATCGATGGCGTTTGCGAAGATGGCAAATACTGCGAACGCGTAAACTTCGTCTGGAGTGAGGCCTCCTCCGTCTTCATTCAGTACATGGCCTGGGCCTGGGTTGCCTGGATCCTGTTCGCTGCGGAAATGATCATGGACATCAACCTCACGACCATCGCCATGTCTCCCGACGATCCGCACAAACTCAAGATGTCCGTCAAACACCCCCCGACGGGCAAACGACTTGACCATTTCTTGACCCCCATGACCGACGGCAAGGAAGACGAATACCAGAAGACCTACGAAGAACGAGATGAATATTACCTGGGTTGCAAAAACTTCAACGAAGGCGTCGGCAACTGCGATTGATCATTTGCACCCGACGGGTACTGAATCGAGAGAGAGAAGGCATTGAACTCAATTGGCTCCATTTTGCTGGCAGGTTTGATCATGACTATGCTGGGTCTTCCCGGCCTGGCCGGATCCGCCTCAGCGCAAGACTTGCTTGGGCTGCCGGCCTACCCCCAAAGCCAACGCATCCGTATTAATGGACAATTGAGCACCAACAACGTGCCCATCGAAGCCAACACCTTCAACACCACCGATGACCTCCGCACCGTGATGGCCTATTATCAAAAAGCACTAAAAAAAAGAGGCCTGAAGGTGGTCGCCCACAACTTCGGCTTGAGCAAGGGCTACGTGGGGTATTTCGACGCGAACAGCGGCACCATGCGCTTGGCGACCGTCATGAGCGACCCGGTCAACCATGGCTGTATGATTATCTTATCTTCCATGGATCCAAGACCCTTGTTGAATACCAAGCTAAGCCTACCGGAAGGACTTCCAACCGTACCGGGTGCCCACAATCTGGTATTCAACACGAGCACGGAGCAGGGCACGTCCTCCCAGGTGGTCACCTACAGGGCGCCAGGAACGATGACAACGGTACGCACGGCATTGCTTCGTTCGGCCAACGACATCGGCTGGCAACCGAGCAAAGGCGACAAGAGTGCCACCGGCGGAATCAACTTAAGAAAAAGCCGCTCCACGTGTATGATTCGTCTAGCAGAAGACAACTCCAATCCTCAACAAGCGGCAGTGCTGGTCAACATGATCGTCATGACACCAACTGCTGATCGTTCAAGGAGTACTCGATGAACCGGATTCGAATCTTTTTTGCATTGCTGCTGGTGGC
>JAFCZJ010000084.1 GCA_019314375.1 Deltaproteobacteria bacterium
CTCCGGCCTGTGGCACGATACGACGCGCACATGGTCGACAGGGCCTCCAAGCGAGTGGGGTTGGGGTCAAAGGTAACGGGGCCAACTTGCTGAGCGCCGGCCAGGATGGGATCCTTGCCCTCCCTAACCTCCGTGGCCTCCATATGGTCCATCTCGCGCGCCCAAAACCAGTCAAATTCATGTACGCCGCAATGCTGCTGAATCTGCCCCACCGCGTAGACGGTCCATTGGTTAACAAAGTGAATTTCATCGGTGGGAATCGCCCTGGGCTGCTTTTCCAGCAGATGGCGCATACCCAAAACCGCCCGGCGACAGATTGGCAAGTCATCGACCCAAGCCTTGGCTCGCATGAGAGCAAAGATGGCCTGAGGCGGATAGTACTCGGAGGGCCCAGACAAGGGCGCAAGCCCCGACCCCATGGCAAAACTCGCGAAGTGTCCGTTGGTCGGATTTTGTGAACGCAGCAAGTGCAACACCAACTCGCGGATGGTGTTCGCGTACTCATCCGACGCCGTCAGCTCGGCGTGCTCAACCAAAGCCAGCAGCCAAAGTGCCGTCCCGCCCAGCTTGGCCTTCCCACTCAAGGGTTCGACCAAAAACCTGGCAAGCCCCACCGAGGTGGATTCGGTCCGGCCGAATTGCGCGATCCAACGCAGACCGTCCTCCGCTCGTTGAAGAAAATCCAACCGCCCTGTCGCCTCATGGGCCTGCAACAAAGACCAAACCACACCCAAGTGCCGCAAAAGATTGTAGCCTTCGTCATCGAAGCGATCCCGGGCCGGTTCGTAGCTGTATGGAAAGCAACCGATCTCCCCCCAGGGCTCCTGCACCAACCAGTCCCCGGCGGCCTCGATGGCCCGATGGATATCGATCTCGTCTAAGAATTTCGTTCGGGTCCGGTGGTACCGGGCAGGCTTCACCTGGCCTCCCCTCAACAAAAAAGACGCCACCTCAACGATGGCCACCTGGGTCTCATCCGCCGGCACCTTGGCCGAAGCATCCTGAAGAGAGAACCGCCAGGTCAACTCGCTGCCGGGATCTCCAAGCAAATGCTCAGGCACCGGATGGCGAACAAAATCAATGGGGGTCAATGTCCGCTCATCTCGCACGAAATGCATGGCATAAACATAGGGACGAAAAGGCTGCGCTTGCAGCACCTGTCGCAAACCTGCCACCGTCAAGACACCACGATTTTTTGTGTGCACCTCGGCAAACAATCCGCAACTCGGCAAAAGACCCTGCCAAGCCTTCAGCGCCGTCTCCAGGGATTGCTCGAAGTCCTCGCCCGTGCCCTGGCTTCGCCGAAGATCCCCCGAGCAAGCCGCGTGCAGTACGATCAGCGGCCTGGGACTGTCAGAACTGAGGCTGCCCCAGAAAGGCTTAAGTTGCTGAACAAGTGCCTGCTTGGGTGGGCTTAGCCCCTGATCCGCCTGAATCGGTCCCGCCAACAATCCCAGAAAAAACCACACCAACCCAATAAATAAAACGCGTTTTGACATGCCGGGGATTTTACTTCCAGAGCGCTATCCGGTCAACGAAGCTGGGGTGTTCTTGCCCATATCCACCACATGCGCCTATGCTCATGCCGATGCGAATTTTAGCTCATGGACTGATGGCGTTGCTCAGCCTGTCGCTTTCGACCTGCGACAACCCGAAACAAGAGAAGAAACCCGCCGACCCAATCAAGCAATCCCCCTTGCAGATCACCGAAATCTTGGCTCAAAACAGGCGCGGTCTGACCCTTGGCGTCCACGGTCGTCATGGCTGGATCGAGTTGCACAACTCAAGCGAAAAGCGCCAGAACACGAAAGGCCTCCAGATTGCCGTGCGCGGAACCCGCAAAGAGCAGCGATGGAGTCTGCCGAGCGTGGACATGGCCCCTGACGCCTACCTGGTGCTCCACACAAGTGGCCTGGGCCGCAAGGACCTGTCGGGTCGCCTGCATGCCGGCCTGCGCATGCCCAAACAGCCGCGAGCCATAGGCCTGTTGGACCCTGAAGGACGAGTCCTGAACGAAATATCTCAGCTCCCCAGGCAATGGCCCGACCTGTCCTATGGGTCCCTGCCCGGATCCAAACCGCGATACTTGAGCATGCCAACGCCCGGCAAAGCCAACGACAGCCGTCCACAAAACACGGGGCCCTTGGTCGAACAGGCGAAGCAATCGCCGGTCTGGCCTGCTCCGGGGGACCGCATTCTTATCCAGGCTATCCTGAGGCCGGAACGCAGTCCCATCAGGCGCGTTCAACTCGAATGGCAGAAAAACCTTGAACCGCCATCATTCTTGCCCATGACCTGCCACGCCAAGGGCGGCAAGTCCTACTGTCGTGCCCGGATCCCCTCAACGGAGCTCAAAGCCGGCACCATGATCCGCTGGCAAATCCACGCCTACGACCAGAAGGGTCTATCCGGCCGATGGCCCCAGGGCATTGACCACGTCGATGCCCCTCGCTGGGACGGCACCGTAATCCGGGACCCGAACCAGCAAAGCCCCTTGCCCGTGCTGCATTGGCAAACCACCAAACCCAAAGAGTCCATGCGTCGCAAAGGCATGCGAGCCAGCATTTTTTACGAAGGCCAATTCATCGATCAGGTTTTGGTTCGCAAGCGAGGATATCGTTCCTCGGGCTGGACCAAAAAGAATTTGAAGTTCGAGTTACCCGAAGGCCATCTGCTCACCGTGCGTAAAGGCATCGAGGTGGATGAATTCAACCTGTCCTCCACCTGGAGCGATAAGTCATCGCTTCGCCGAGAGTTGGCCTGGGACACCTATCGACAAGCCGGGGTGATAGACGCCTTTTGCTTTCCTGTCCGAGTTATCCGAAACGGTCGATTCTTTGCCCTTGCTCACATGGGCGAACATTTCGACCGCCGCTTCTTGCGACGCAATGGCCTGGACCCCAAAGGCGCAATGTACAAGATGTACGACAATTGCTGCACGACGCGGGTGGCGGCAGACAAAAAAACCAGGAAAAAAGAAAAAAACGACGATCTGACAAACTTTCTCAAGGGCCTTCACGCCCGGGCCCTGGAGCCGAGCGCCCAGGAGGTCTTTCTCTTCCAGCACGTGAATCTGCCGGCCACCCTCAACTACCTGGCCGCCACCGTGCTCATGCACGACAATGATCACGTCGCCAAGAACTATTTTCTGTATCGCGACAGCAGGGGGTCCAAGCGCTGGCGCATGCTCCCCTGGGACAAAGACCTGACCTTCGGACGCAACTTCCTCGCCAAACCGGGCGTCCTCAACGACACCATCTGGGCCGGTCACGATCCACAAAGCCATCCCCTCTTCGGCGACCGGGAACACCCCAAGGTCCGTGGCCTGTTCAACTGCCTCATCGATGCACTGTATCGATCCCCACGAATCCGGCAGATGTTCCTTCGCCGCCTTCGCAGTCTGATGGACGAACTACTACAAGCGCCAGACACGCCTGCCGACCAACTGCACTACGAAAAACGCATTGCCGAAATATCAAAGCGTATGGCAAGGGATCTAAGCATGGACGCCACGCGCTGGGTGCGAGACTGGGGACAAGCCATGTCAGCCAGCAAAGAAACCCAACGCTTAATCAAAGAGTATCTGGTACCTCGACGCGTCCACCTCTATCTCACCCATGGACCACCCGGCAGCGGCCTGATCCCGGCAGCGCAAGACAAAAAACCGATCTTGCAAATTCGCTCGGGCAGCGTGGGGCTTGTCCAAATTCACAATCCCGGATCCGCTGCGGTGGACCTGAGCAGCTGGCGCATTGAAGGCCCCTGGGCCTTCACCCTGCCGCCCGGCACGGTAGTGGCCGGCCAAGACAACCTAAATCTTGTGCGGTACTGGCAAGATATCCCAACCGAACCTTCAGGCCGCTGGTTCATGGCCGGTTTGCGGGCCGACGATTCTACTCAAGTCCTGACCCTGGTCGACTCCGCCGGAGAAATCAGGGCTCGCCCAATCAAGCCCTGAGGCCAGAGCCCCGCCGGAAACCCCCGCCCTTTCTTAGGGAAAGCAACCACTCCCGGTTGCCGTCGGCACCGGAGATTGGGCTTTCGACACGGCCTTGCTCGACCAAACCAAAATCGGCGGCCGCGGCCGACACGTCATCGACGGCACCTCGCTGAAGTGCCTCGTCGCGGACGATCCCCCCACGACCCACCTGTTCTCGACCCACTTCGAATTGTGGCTTCACCAGGATCACCATCTGCCCATCGTTGCGTAGACAGTCCCGCACCGGCGCAAGCACCAGCCGCACGGAGATGAAGGACAGATCGAAAACCGCCAGATCGACGGCCTCGCCCAAGTCCTCAGGCTTTAAGTGTCGGGCGTTGAAGCGCTCCATGACCTTGACCCGGGGGTCCGAGCGCAGCTTCTGGTGCATTTGAGCCCGTCCCACATCCAAGGCGAAGACCTTCAGCGCGCCTCGTTGCAACAGGCAATCGGTGAAACCACCGGTGCTGGCACCTACGTCCAGGGCCACCATGCCGCAGGGGTCGATGTCGAAAGCGTCCAGGCCGCCGGCCAGCTTCAGCCCCCCACGAGAGACATATGGATGATCCGGCCCCTTGACCCGAAGGGCCGCGTCGGTCGGCACCCGGGTGCCCGGTTTGTCCACCCGTTCATCGCCCACCACCACCTTGCCGGCCATGATCAAGGCCTGGGCCCGGGTGCGAGATGGCGCGAGCTTGCGCGCCACCAAAAGAAGGTCAAGACGAGTTTTTTGGATTTTGTCCGAAGCCATCCCGCTCAGCTCAAGCCGGTTGCTCAACGCGGAGGCTTTGTCGACCGCAGAGGCGCAGCGCCGCACGCACGATGCCGGAGGCGTCCAGACCAAACTCGGCCAGCAGTCCTTCGGGCAAACCATGGGGGATAAATCGATCGGGCACAGCCAGGCAGCTGACCGGCACCAATCGCCCTTCTTCCTGCAAGAGGCCGCAAACCGCCTCGCCGAATCCACCTCGCCGCACGTTTTCTTCAACGGTCACGATGCGACCAGCCCGGTCGGCCAGCTCCAGGATTAGCTTTTTGTCCAAAGGCTTGACGAAACGCGCATCGGCCACCATGACCTGTAATCCCTCTTGCTCTTGCAAGCGCTTGGCGGCATCCAGGGCTGCGGAAAGCCTCGTGCCCACCGACAGCAGGGCCAGGTCCGGCTTGCCCTCGGGCTCGATCAGCAGCCGCCCCAGGCCCAAATCAAGCTTTTTGGGCTGGGCCCGCAGGGGCATGCCGATGGCTTTGTCCCTGGGAAAACGCAGGGCGACGGGGGCACCGAGCTCAACCGCCGTGTACAACATGTCCACCAATTCTTGCTCGTCGGCAGGTGCCATCAAAACCAGATTGGGAATGTTCGGCAAGTAACTCAAATCAAAGAGGCCGTGATGGGTCGGCCCGTCCTCACCCACCACGCCGGCCCGATCCAATACAAAAATCACGGGCAGATCTTGCAGACAGACATCGTGGGAAAGCTGATCATAAGATCGCTGCAGGAATGTGGAATAAATGGCCACCACCGGCCGATAGCCCTCGGCGGCCAAACCGGCGGCGAAGGTGACGGCATGCTCTTCCGCGATGCCCACGTCATAAAAACGATTGGGAAAACACTCAGCAAAGGCGTTCAGTCCCGTGCCGTCCGGCATGGCGGCGGTGATGGCCACCACCCGATCGTCTTTCTGGCCCAGGTCCACCAGGGCTCTGGAAAAAACCTCGGTGTAGCTCGGCTTGTCGGCCGGCGCGAGCCGCACGGGATGCCCGTTCTCCAGACAGGCCGGTGCCACCCCATGATAGCGGCGAGGTTCTTGTTCGGCACATTCCAAGCCCTTGCCCTTGACGGTGATGGCGTGCACCAGCACAGGCCCATCCAAATCGCGCACATTGCGCAACAAGGGGATGAGCTCGTCGAGGCGGTGCCCATCCACCGGACCCACATACTGAAAATTAAAACCCTCGAACAAGATGCCCGGCGTGAGGAAAACCTTGGTGCTCTCCATGCCGCGACGAATCCAGTCTACGGTCATGTCCCCCCAACGCGGAAAGCTGGTCAAGGCATCCTTGATGCGCCGACGCATCAGGTTGAATCCGCGACCGGTCAAGCGCCGGTTGAACCAGTGACCCATGGCCCCCACATTGGGGGAGATGGCCATGCCGTTGTCGTTGAGAACGACCACCAGATCCCTGTCCAAAATACCCGCGTGGTTCAGGGCCTCAAACGCCATACCACCCGTCATGCCGCCGTCGCCGATGACCGCCACGGCTCGGCCCCGCTCACCCTTCAGGCGTCTGCCTTCGGCCATGCCCAAAGCAGCGCTGATGCTGGTCGAGGCATGGCCCGCCCCAAAGGGATCGTGTTCGCTCTCCGTCCGCTTGGTGAAACCACTCAAGCCCCCGGCCATGCGCAGGCTGCTGAAACGCTTCCGCCGCCCGGTTAAGAGCTTGTGGGCATAAGCCTGATCCCCCACGTCCCAAATAATGGGGTCGGTGGGCGACTCAAAGACGTAGTGCAAAGCCACCGTCAACTCCACCACGCCCAGGGAAGAAGCCAGATGCCCACCGTTCTTCGATACCACCTCAATAATCTCCGCGCGCAACTCCGCACAAAGAAGATCCAGTTCATCTTCCCGAAGCCGCTTCAGATCCAAGGGGCTATCAATTTGGTCCAACAAAGCCATGCGCCTGTGTCGCCTCCACAAAACCAAAACACGCATCCATCCTAACGCCGGCTCAAGGGGGGATCAAGCCGATGGGCCATCACCCGGAGTGACAGCATCTTGATCGAATGCTCCAAGCGGGCTAAACTTAGGTATTGGCGTCATTTAGGGGCCATTTTCCCCAGGAGTTGCCTTGCGCAGACGACTGGCTATTTTTCTGGCCATGGCCATCATGGCTTCTATTCACTGCTCCAGCGATCGAGCGGGGCCGGGGGATTTCTGCGAACAAGACCTGGATTGCAAAGACAACCTGGTCTGCGAATACAACACCTGCGTGACCCCCGACGCTAAAGGTTGTGTGCCGGCCTGTCGAGAGGGCATCGAGACCTGCTTTCAAGGCCAGTGTGTACCGGTGGGCAACCCGGACGACAAGGACGGTGACGGGAGTCCGGCGGGCTTGGACTGCGATGACTTCAATCCCCAGATTCATCCGGCCATGCCTGAATATTGCGACGGCATTGACAACGACTGCGACAATCAGGTGGACGAAGGCTGTCCCCCCTGCCAGGAAGGACTCAATCGGGACTGCGGCAGCGACGTGGGTGCCTGCATCCCGGGCGTGCAGACCTGCACGGGCGGTTCCTGGGAACCATGCAACGACACCGGCCCCACCATCGAGCTCTGTGACGAGTTGGACAATGACTGCGACGGCTTGACCGACGAGGTCTGCCCTTGCCAAGACGGGGATCAATTTCCCTGCGGCATAGACGAAGGCACCTGCCGGGCCGGCGTCCAAACTTGCGAGATGGGTTCGTGGACAGGCTGCGCCACGGGCGAGCTGCCCCAACCCGAGCTCTGCGACGGCCTGGACAACGACTGCGACGGCACCACCGACGAGGGCTTCGGCCTGGGCCTGGCCTGCAGCGGGGAAGGCGAATGCGGCACGGGCCAGTTCGAATGCGCCGATGACACGCACACACGCTGTGACGTCATGCCAGGTGGCAGCATGGATCGCTCCAGCACCGAGGTCTGTGACGGTCTGGACAATGACTGCGACGGCCTGACCGACGAAGGCATGGAAGCCGACTCGGTGGCCGACTCTTGCTTGCTGGCCGAGAACCTGGGCGGCCTGCCGGACGACGGCTCATCCGTCACCATCAGCGGCAACCTGTGGCCACCGGGTGACGCGGATTGGTACCAAATCGCGGCCACCGACAACCTGAATGAGGATTTGGAAGATCTCTGTGACAACTTCCACTTCCGTATTCGATTCTCAGCCAACCCGGACAATGTGGTCTTCGATGTCTACGTGGACAGCTGCGACGGCGTCAGCGTGGACTGCCTGGACGACAACGAGTACGATTTCGCCTACGATGATCGCTGGCTCTTGTCGGGCCAAGAGCCCCGCGGCCAATGCCCTTGCGCCCCCGAGCCCATCTACGAACACAACGTTTGCTCGAAAGAAGACCGGGTCTTCTTCATCAAAGTCCACGCCCGCACCGATGCCACACCCTCCTGCCTGAACTACCGCTTGATTCTGTCCAACGGATGATGCAATCCTCGGGCGGCATCCTGTTTTGTGCATCGATACCTGTTTCGTGAATCAACTGAGGAGCAAAGAAAACCCATGACAGCATTCATCCGTGCGACTTATGCATCGCTGATCTTGGCAGGTCTCTTTTTGGCCTGCACACCGGCAAACGACGGTCAGCTGGTGCTGAAAATCTACATGCCCGAATCGGCCCATGCCGACCTGCGCACCAATCCGCCGAACACGGACGGCTCTGCGCCCTCGGACATCACCGACTATCGCATCTGCGTCTACGCCGAGGACATGGGTTCGCGAAAGTGTGAAAACTTCAATGTGGCCGACCATCCGGGCGGCGCCAAGCTTGGCGGGCTAAAACCCGGTGAAGATCGCCGGGTCACCTTCCGGGGCTACGACAACGAAAGCAAGGACGTACGCTGGGCAGGCCAGGTCACTGGTGTAACCGTAGCGGCCGAAGCCACCACACCCATCAGCATGTTCATTTCGGTGGCCTCGGACTTCACCGAAGTGGGCAATGAGATGAGCACCCGCCGGGTCTTCCATACGGCCACGCTACTGGATGATGGCCGCGTGATGCTGGTGGGTGGATTCTCCGACATGAATCACAATGTCTTAGACGACCATCACACCCTGACGGCCACCAGCGCCATCGAGATTTACAACCCTCGCACCGGGCAATTCGACCCACCGGGCGGCCTCAGCCTGAACCGGCCCCGTGCCCTGCATACAGCCACCAAGTTGGATGACGGCAAGGTGCTCATCGTCGGCGGCGTCAGCTCCGCCCGCTGGATGGTGGGATTTCCCGGCGGCATCGCCCCGGTCCTCAATCTTTCAGGCTCAGCAGGCGACCTGGCGGCATCCACCGCCGAGCTCATCGATCCCAGTCGCGCTTCGGTGCAAGATCTCGACCTGACCCCCACGCCGGGCCGAGCCATGCATCAAGCCCTGCGTTACTCAGGCGGCGAGGTCGCCTTGTTGGGCGGGGTGAATCCGGAGACCAACACCTCCATGCGAGAGATCTCCATCTTCGACGGCGTGGGCTTCTACACTTCAGACGTCGAGTTGGCCACCGGCCGGGAAGGCATGGCCTCCGTGCCATTCGGCCGCAACACCAATCTGATCTTCGGCGGCAATCACGCACTGGGCACATCATCAGGACCTTACGCCGAGGTCATCGTGGACCAGGATGGCGACGATCCTTTCAGCCGCATCTTGAACCTGGGCACGGAAGGTGACCCGGTCTTCTATTCTACCGGTGCGGCCCTGGATGACCGCACCGTGCTAATCTGTGGCGGAATGATCGTCGATGACAGCTACCGACCGGGTCAAATCCAACCCGAAATCAAGAATAAGTTCTATATCGTGGACCTGACGGCCAACCAAGAATCCATCACCGCCCCGACAGCCGGCATGGTCTTTCAACGGGCCTTCCACACCGCAACCGGCATCACCAACGAAGCCGGGGAAGTCTCGGAAGTGGTGGTCACCGGCGGCGTAACTCGTTTTGACGTCACCATCAACCAGTGGATACCCACCAACGTGGTGGAGTTCTTCAACCCGGAAACCTTCGAGTTCGATCGACGCGAGATCAACAACTCGCGAGTGGAGTTCAACCTGGCCAGGGCGGGTCACCGGGCCACGCCATTGGATGATGGATGCATCTTGTTCACCGGCGGCTTCACCGACGACCAAAGCGGCCTGGGCATTTCCGCCAGCGCCGAACTCTACAACCCCGCCTCTCGCGACCTGGAATAGGCTTACCTGCCCCTCAGGATCAACTCGACTCGCTTGGGTTCTCCGGGACTTGGACAATCCATTTGCACCACAAGTTTGCCTGGGGTCATGCCGATGACCTTGCCACATCGTCGACCGATCATATCGCCCATATCCACGAAGTGAATTTGCCCCAAGGGATCCTCCACCAGGGCCAAGGCCTGGCCACCCACGGAATGAATGGTGCCGGCCAGCCTCAGACGCGCCAATGAAAACTGAGCCGGGTCAAAAGAGCGAACCCTGACCTCGGTCTTCTGTTCGGGGCCCAGCCTCTGACGCCCACCGTGCCCATCGTCCAGCAGCAAGCCATGAGCCGAAACGGCCCGCAGCTTACGTCCATCGGCCAGGCGATCTCCCTTGCCCAACCAGTGCCATGCAGATTCTTCCCGCAACAACGCGCGGGACGACCTGGGCCCCTTCCGTAAAATGGCGCCCAAACTCGGTCCGGGCTTCGTGGCCTTCTCCGACACCAAGACCGGTACCGAAGCTTTACAGGATTTGCTTTGCCCGGCGCGCGGCCGCAAAGTCGCTTTGCCCTGGGGCCCGGAAACGAGTTCCAAATCAGCCGTCGCCATCAAGGCCTGACGCAAGATCCCCAACCCCACGGGACCGCTCAAGCCTTGAATCTTTCGCTCAGCCCCTGTGCAAAGCAAGGCATCCTGTTCCAGCAAAGGCAGCAAGAGCATGCCCACCGGCGCTCCAGCCACAGCCAGAGAAGCCTTGTCCGTTTTCGAATTCGAGACAGCCACCTCGCGAGGTCGCGCCAAGGGGACCGGCACCATCAAGCGGTCCTCGGCAAAAAACGCCAGACGCAAGCCCTGGGCCCAGGCCAGCAAAGAGGTGACTTGCTTTGCGCTCCGCTCTCTCAATACGACCGTCATGGAAAACGGTGTGGAGGCAGCCAACCAACGAACCCCACTGCCGGCCGTGGCCAGAGTCCAGAGCAAACTCGCCTCCATGGCCTTCACTCGCAGATTGAGAGGTCGGTTCGCCGTCGAACGAGGCAAGCCAAACCCGGGCTTGCCGTCCAGAGCCTGGGCCACCACCCAAACACGATCCTCTTCCTTGGCCTGCAAACCCAGCCGCTCGGCCACCAAGGGGATCAAGTCTGCGGGCCGTTGAGCCGGCAGGTGTCCGTCCAGGTGTTGCAAATCGCGGGGCAAGGCCGCCACCAGATCTCGGCCGGCCAGTTTGGCCGCGGCCAACATCGCGGTCGCCACATCCAAATCCTTGGCGTGCAAACCCAAAGGTGCCAATTTCTCAGGCAGGGCTTGCACCCAGACGGCCTTGGCGTGCAAACGAGGCGGATGGGGCAAAGTCTTCAAGACAGCCCCCAAGCTGTTCACCCAGGAACTGCGCACCGCTTGGTCCAAAGCAAAGCCCTTGGGCTTGATCAAACCCTTGGACCATTCCAGGCGCTCGACAAAAACCAACTCGGATTCCAACATTCGAGACAGAAGACCCAGGCTGGCTTTGGCCCCCGGATCCAACTGCCCCCCCAACCAGAGCAAGTTGGCCTCAAGTTTCCTCAGCTCTTCCTTGGATGCGCCGTGATCATGGCGACCTGGATTCAATGACCACAGGTGTAAGCAAAGACGCAGCCTTCGCCCCTGCCAATCGGCTCGCATGGCAGGGGTGGGCGCATAACGCAGGCTCACGGCCCGATTCACCCAGTCCAAGACCGACGCGGCACTCCCCTGCAGGCAAACCTCGCGACGCCAAAGCTCCAAACCCACCAACAAGCGCCGCTCCGTCTCGCCGATCACGACCTCCACATCGAGCCGTAGCTTGCCCAAAATCTCGGGCGGGGACTTGGCGGCGAGGTTCTCCTGCAGGCTTTCCAAGCGAGCCTGGAGCAGTTCAATCTCCAGATCCTCGGCGGCCCGAAGCTCGAAAGAAAAGGCCAAGACAGAACCAAAAACCAAAAACTGAATCACTTGTATAAAATGGGGATGAAGGCGTCTCATGTCGGCCACACCCTGGGCCCTCGGGTCATTCATGTCAAGGCACTTGAGTCCCAGATCCCCCAGCTGCACCTGTACTGCTTCGTCGAATCAGCAGATTCAGTCCTCGACGTGGAGAGACCACGCCTCCGGCTGAATCTACTGCTCCTCCTTGCATTACAGGCACATCTGAGGGCCTGGGCAAATTGGGGTGGGGAATTTGGGTTGAGTCGTGGCCGCGGCCAAGCTACCCTGCCGACAGCCAGGAGCGAAAAGAAAAACATGAACGAAAAGAAAAATGGCAACAGAACCACGATGGATCTTTTCGCGCCCAGCCGTCGCGCCGCCCAGACCTTAGCCGCAGAGCCATTAAGCGTGTCCGAGCTTTGCAGGCGCATCCGCGGCACGCTGGAAAAAAACTACAAGCAAGTTCGGGTTCGAGGAGAAATCGCCGACTCCACCCTGGCCCGCTCTGGACACCTCTATTTCTCTCTGGCCGACGACAAAGCCAGCCTGCCGGCGGTCATGTTCCGCGCGGCCTTGTCCAAAAGTCTCATGGGCACACCGGGGGAGGGAGAAAAAGTCGAATGCCTGGGCCGTCTGACCCTCTATGAACCCCGAGGTCGCACCCAACTGGTGGTGGACAGCATGTCACCTTTGGGGGAGGGCGCCCTGGCCATCAAGCTGGCCCGACTCAAGGCTCGACTTGCCGAAGAGGGACTCTTTGACCCGGAGCGCAAGCGCCCCCTCCCCTTCCTGCCCCGATGCATCGGGGTGGTGACCAGCCCTACCGGTGCCGCCATCCGCGACATCCTTCAGGTCTTGGGTCGACGTTTTCCTTCTGTGCCCGTGCTCGTCTTCCCGTGCCTGGTGCAAGGAGAACAGGCAGCAGAACAGATCGTCTTGGGCCTGGAACGATTGGGGCAGTCGGGCCGTTGCGATGTACTCATCGTAGGCCGGGGCGGCGGCTCGGCCGAAGATCTATGGGCCTTCAACGAGGAGCCCGTGGTCCGAGCCGTGGCGACCTGCCCGGTGCCGGTGATTTCGGCGGTGGGTCACGAGGTCGACCTGGTCTTGAGTGATTTGGCCGCGGATCTTCGGGCGCCCACGCCTTCGGCCGCCGCCGAACTGGTGGTGCCGGACCGAGCCGAACTGAGCCACGACCTGCGCAAACGACAAGAGGCTCTCTGGCGCGCCTCCCGCCTGCAGCTGAGCGAAGCTCGCCGAAATCTGATGACTCTGACCCGCCGCATGCGAGATCCCCGTCTTGTGCTGGCCACCCAGCGGCAACGCCTGGACGAAGTCCTGCGGCGACTGCAAGACGCCACCGAAAAGGGACTGCGACAGAGACGCCAGGCGCTCAACGAAGCCAGGGTGCGCTTGGCTGCCTTTGAGCCCAGGGCTCGACTTCGGGCCGATCGACAGCGACTGGAGTCGCTGCAAAAACGCCTGGTTCGCACCTGGCGCAATCGCTCGGCACATCGGCAACAGGAAATTCAGGCCCGACAAAAAACCCTGGGCAATCTGGACCCCCTGGCAGTGCTTGACCGCGGCTACAGCCTGGTCCAGACCCAAGACGGCACCCTGATACGGGATGCGGTCGAACTGCGGCCCGGCCAATTGCTGAACCTGCATTTTGCGCGAGGTCAAGCACGGGCACGGGTCGAAAACGATGATAAAAAAGAATGAATCGAGCCGGCGAACCGAACCGGCAAGGAGCAATTCGTGAGCGAAAAATCAAAAATGACCGACGATAAAAACCGCTCCTTCGAAGAAATGATGGCGCGCTTAGACGACATCGCGGGCCGACTCGAAAGCGGAGAATCAAGCCTTGAGGAATCCATCGCCTTGTTTGAAGAGGGCATGCAACTTGCCAAAACCGGCATGGAGCGCTTGGACGACGCGGAGCGCCGGGTGCGCATCCTGGTCGATGCCGCCGACGGTGAACGCGAAGAGGACTTCGATAGCCCATGAAGCCCGACGCTTCTGATTTCGATCTGCAAAGTGCCTTGACCGATTGGCGAAAGCTTGCGGATCAGGCATTAAGCCAAGCCCTTGACGCCATCGCGGCCACCCCGGGCTGCCCGGCCAAGCTGGCCGAGGCCATGCGCTACGCCGTTTTGGGCGGGGGCAAGCGCCTGCGTCCGGCCCTTTGCCTGGCGGCCTGTCGCGCATGTGGCGGCGATGCATCGAAAGCCTTAGACGGCGCGGTGGCCGTCGAGTTCGTCCACGCCTATTCCCTGGTGCACGACGATCTGCCGGCCATGGACGACGATGATTTCCGTCGCGGCCGGCCAACCTGCCACAAGCAGTTCGGCGAAGCCCTGGCCATCTTGGCCGGAGACGCCCTGCTCACCCATGCCTTCGAATTCGCCGCCCGCATTCCGCCTGCCCAAGCCGCTGTACACCTCCTCGCACAGGCGGCCGGTGCGGCCGGCATGGTGGGTGGACAGGTCAATGACGTGGACGGACAGGCGCTGAGTCTTGAGGCAGTTGAATCGGTGCATCGACGCAAGACCGCCTGCATGATGGAGGCCAGCGTCGGCCTTGGGGCCCTGGCTGCAAACGCGGATGAGAAACAAACCGAAGCGCTTACAAGCTATGCGGCCGCTTTGGGCCTCGCCTTCCAAATCGCTGATGACTTGCTGGCCCACGAAGGAGACGCATCCGAGTTGGGCCGCCCCACGGACTCAGATCAGAAACAAGACCGTCGCACCCATCCCCGCCTGGCCGGACTTGATGCCTCTCGTGAGCGCGTGGCCGAGATCATTGATGAAGCTTTGGAAAGTCTTCGAGTTTTGGGTCCAGAGGCCTTGCCCCTCAGGGCCCTGGCCACCTTCGTCGCTCGCCGAGCCGAAGGGTCTATCGACGACTGAGGCTTGCCAGGCACTCTAAGTGGGCGGTTTGCGGAAACATGTCCACCGCCTCCAGCGAGTCCAAGGAAAAACCCATTTCGAAAAGACGCCCCAAATCACGGGCCAAGCTGCCCGGATGGCAACTCGCGTAGACAATGCGCCCAGCACCGGAGTCGGCGATGGCCTGGAGCACCTCGGGCGCACATCCCTTGCGCGGCGGGTCCAAAACCACAGCCCCCAAACGCAAGCCGCCCCGCACCAACTTGGGCAAGACCCGCTCCACCCGACCCAACTCAAAACGCATACCGGACAGACCATTGCCTTTGGCCGCCGTCCGGGCGTCGGTGACGGCCTGGGGCACCATCTCGATGCCCAGGGTTTCATGACCCGCGGCCGCCAACAACTGGGCCAAAACCCCCACCCCGCCGTAGGCGTCCAAAACCGTTCGCTCGGGCTTGCCCAAAATCTCGCCCACCCGCGCAAACAGGCGCTCCGCCTGAGCCAAATGCACCTGGAAAAACGAGCCCACGGACAGGCGAAAGCGCAGCCCGCCGAGTCGCTCTTCAATGAAGTCTTGGCCCCACAACAAGCGATTTCGCTTACCCAAAACCACATTGGATCGCTGGGGCTGGATGTTCAAAACCAGGCCCACCAGTTCGGGCAAATCCCGCCGCAAACGCCTTAAGAGATCCGCATGGGGCAGTTTGCTGTCTTTCGCGCCCACGCAGACCGCCAAAACCTGCCCGGTGGACACGGCCACCCGGGCGACGGCGTGACGCAAAAAGCCCTGATGACGACCTTCGTCGTAAATATCAATCTGCTTGCGCCCAGCCCAGGCCCGCATGCAGCCCACCACCCGATCCACTCGCTCATCGTGTAAAGGACAGCTTTCCACCGCCACCAATTCGTGGGAACGAGGCGCGAAAAAACCCGTCCTCACCCGGCCACCCTCCAGGCGAACCGGATACTGACCCCGGTTGCGATAACCCAAGGCCAAATCAGCCCCCATGACCGGCACGGGCCCGTCCAATTCCACAGCCGCAACCGAACGCAGGGTGTCCGCCACCAATCTCTGCTTGAGCTTCAGTTGCAAGGAATAGGTCGCGTGCTGCAGCTGGCAGCCTCCGCAACGACCAAAAGCGGGACAGACTGGCTCGACGCGCTCGGGGTGCATGGCGAGGCCTTCGATGGCCCGAGCCTCCACCCGACGCTTGCCCACATGGCTTATCTCCACCAGCCAGCGTTCATCGGGTAGCACAAAGGGCACGAACACGGCTCGACCCAGTGCATGACCCACGCCCTCGGCACCCACGCCCACACCATCGATGCTCAACTCGAGTCGGCAGCCTTTTTCTAAGCTTGCACTCACGCCTTCGGACTCATGGACACTTCAAATGCACGAAGCGGTGGCTGGCCTTACCGCTTTTGACATCGAGTGTGAAAATGGCCCCCATGCCGCAGGAGCTCTTGCCCC
This sequence comes from Deltaproteobacteria bacterium, assembly GCA_019314375.1. Taxonomy (GTDB): domain Bacteria; phylum Myxococcota; class B64-G9; order B64-G9; family B64-G9; genus JAFCZJ01. Next base: position 16,228 of record JAFCZJ010000084.1, read on the forward strand.
CATTGAGCTGCCAGGGCAAGGGATTGGCCGAGCCCACGTTGAGCATCAGGCTGCTCGTGACTTGTCCGTCCGCCACCCGCTTGCCTGCTCCGTTGATGGCCCGACCGCCGGCCTCCAGGATGTGACTGAAGAGGCCGAAGACCACCTTGTGCTCTTTCATCCAGCCGGCCATGACCGGATCGCCCACGTTGCCCGCCTCGACAGCCCAGTCCAACCCGCCCTTGCCTTTGCCCGCTGGCGGACCATGGCTCAACAAGACGACAGGACCCGAACCGCCGGCGACCCATGAATCCAAGGCCTTGACATCCCTGGGTTTATAGGTGCACCCGGAGGACCCGTGCACGAAAGAGCGGTCCGAATAACCAGGCAGGCTCACAAGCCGCGCGCCGCCCAGATCCACACGCCGCACCAAATCCATGTTCACCAGATTGGGGGCGACCTTAAGCGCCGCAAGCACCGCTCGGTTAAAGGCCGTGCGGCCTTCCGTGTTGCCGATGAGCGCCAACACCGGCCAGGGCTTCTGGGCGCAGTGGAGCATGATCTGCGTCATCTCGCTTTCGGTCGAGGCGATGTCGCCCAACAAAAGCAAGGCGTCGACGCCGGCCTTCTCAAATTGCCGCATGTAATGGTCCAAGGCCTCACGGGTGGACGGCGCGTAATCTTTGACCGCGCCCAAAATGCCCAGAATCAACTTGCCGTCTGAGTCTGCATCCAAAGCGCTCAGCTTGTGGCCGTCGAAACGAAATCTCCGCTTACCCAATTTCATTTCCTGGGCCTTGATCGAGGCACCATCTCCCATGCACTTGAGGCGCCTGGCCTTCAAGTATTTGTAATACGCGTCATCCGGCGCAGGCAAAGACTCCAGCCGTTCCGGATCCTGTATGAAATCCGCAAGGCCCGCCGTGCCCGCTGGAAAAATCAAAAACCAAGCGCAAACCATGAAAATCTTCATGCCGCCTCCTTCATATCCCAATGCCACGAGGAGCCGATGCATGTCAATGTCGGGACACGAACTTTGACGCAGCGCATCAAAACCATGCCTTAGTCACTGTAATAATAAGACAAATTTCGCCTTGACAGAATTCACCTCAACCCTCAGAATACCCTTCACTTCACCGAGGCACATTCTTCGGCTTTTGAAAGGAGCTGTTTGCATGAAGGGAATTAAAAATTTCGGAACGATTTTGGTGATCGCAAGCTTAATCACCTCCTTGGGTCTGATCGGCTGTGCTGATTCCGAAGATCCAATCCTCTGCCAGGCGGACTCCTGTACGCCCAACGGACACTGCGTCATCGTCGAAGGCAACGCGGTCTGCGAATGCGATGATGGCTACAAGGAAGAAATAGGCCTGCGCTGCATTCCTGCCGGCGATAAACTAGTCGGCGAAGAATGTGCCGACGACGCCGACTGCACCTCGGGCATGTGCCTGAAGTACACGGGCGATACCGAGGGTTACTGCTACAGCAAAGACTGCACGAACAACCAAGATTGCGTCAACCACGCCGCGGGCGAGACCCGCGAGATGTGCTGTGTTGAGGTCGGTGCCTCCTACTTTATCTGCATGAAAATCGCCGACGAATATACCTGTGGCGACAACAGTGGTACATGCGGTGCCTCCTGCACCGGCACCGGTGACTCAGCCTGTGATGCTGCCTTCCCTTGCCTGCGCGGCACCGACACCGATCCCCAGGCCATCTGCTCCCAAATGTGCACCACCGACAACGACTGCGCGAATTGTGAGTGGAGCGAGAATCCGGATGCGGAGATCAGCTGCGTGACCATCTTCGGCGGCGACAAGTACTGCCTGGTCACTGAGATCGAAGAATGCTTCACCAGCTTGGACTGCAGCAATGGCGATACCTGCTCCATCGGCGTCAGCGCCGATATGACCGAACTGTTCGGCGAGTGCATGAATATTGGCGCACTGCCCCCGGGTTCCGAATGCAACGATGAAGACGACCCCAACACCCTCAGCTATGAAGAACGCTGCAGCGGCTTCTATTGCCTCGGCGGCATGTGCTCCGAGGTTTGTGTCGTGGATACCGACTGCCCCGAAGGCATGATCTGCGAAGTGCTGCGCTTCTCCAACGTCGACGATGAAATCAACGTCTGCATGGGCGACGCCACCTGCGCCGGCCCGGCTGACTGCGCCGATGGCGACAGCTGCTGGCCGACCTTGAGCGGCGACGCCCTGGCCGGCTGGTGCCGCGCCAACGAAGGCACGGATCCCGTGGGCACCGAATGCACGGATGCCGACGACACCTGCGAAGTCTTCTGCATGGAGCCCCTCTGCACCGAGTGGTGCACCATCGACGCCGACTGCCCGGACACCATGATCTGCGAAGCGATCAACTTCTGCCTCGCCGAGCCCTGCACCGATCCCGGCAACACAGCCCCGGGCACGGTCTGCCTCAAAGACGACGCCTGCGGCGCCCCGACCGACTGCGAAGAAGGTTACAGCTGCTGGCCGACCATGACCGCCGAAGGCGGCCTCGACGGCTGGTGCCGTGGCAACGAAGGCGCGGACCCCGTAGGCACCGCATGTACCGATGCCGACGATACCTGCGAAGTCTTCTGCATGGATCCCCTCTGCACCGAGTGGTGCACCATCGACGCCGACTGCCCGGACACCATGATCTGCGAAGCGATCAACTTCTGCCTCGCCGAGCCCTGCGACGATCCCGGCAACACGGCCCCGGGCACGGTTTGCCTCAAAGACGACGGCTGCGGCAACGCCACCGAATGCGATGATGGCTACGGCTGCTGGCCCACGCTGACCGCCGAAGGCGGCCTTGACGGCTGGTGCCGTGCCGATGAAGGCGCGGACGTCTTGGGCGATGCTTGTGACGAAACCGACGACACCTGCCAGGTCATGTGCATGGACAGCCTCTGCACCGAGTGGTGCACCCTCGACGCCGACTGCCCGGAAACCATGATCTGCGAAACGATTAACTTCTGCATCGCCGAGCCCTGCGACGATCCCGGCAACACAGCCCCGGGCTCGGTCTGCCTCGAAGACAACAGCTGCGGCGGTCCCGCCGACTGCGAAGCCGGCGACGGCTGCTGGCCCACCCTGGACGCCGAAGGCGGCCTGGCCGGCTGGTGTCGCGCGGACGAAGGCGCCGACGTTCTGGGCGCGGCCTGCACCATGGCCGACGACACCTGCGAAGTGCTCTGCGTCGGTGAGACCGGCGAGGCCACTGACGGTCTGTGCTCCGAAGTCTGCACCGTGGACGCCGACTGCGACGCCACTCAGGACTGCCTGCCGCTGGGTCTCTGCATCGCCGAGCCTTGCACCGATCCCAACAACGTGGTCGAAGTGGACATGTGCACGCCCGCCACGTGATATTCGACTGAGACGCACCAAGTAAAGAAGCATCCACGGCGTCCCCCTACGGGGGCGCCGTTTTTTATTGGCGACTCAATCCCTCCTTTGAAGCCCCGGCCACCTGGGTGGCTCCGCTCTTGACCTCATCTTGACAATTGATCTAGCCTAAAATCATTCATGTTCACCAACCCAAGGAGGGATAGGATGAAGTGCTCGCGCGTTTTTCCGAGGGGACGGAATCTGTTAGCAATCACTGTGCTTGTTTTTGCCCTGACGGCCTGCACATCCTACACGACAGACCCGCCATGCGACCCTGTTTGCAACGCCAGCCTGTGCATGGTCTGCGATAATGGGACCTGCATTTCTTCCTGCACGAATGGCCAAGTCTGCAACAACGGAACCTGCGTCACGGAGCAGGTCTGCAGCCCCGCTTGCGACGCCAACCTGTGCATGGTCTGCGATAACGGTACTTGTCAGTCGTCCTGCACGAACGGCCAAGTCTGCAACAACGGAACCTGCGTCACGGAGCAAGCCTGCGACCCGGCCTGCGACGCCAACCTGTGCATGGTCTGCGACAACGGGACCTGCATTTCTTCCTGCACAAACGGTCAGGTCTGTGACAACGGCACCTGCGTCACGGAGCAGGTCTGCAACCCTGCTTGCGACGCCAACCTGTGCATGGTCTGCGACAACGGTACTTGTCAGTCGTCCTGCACGAACGGCCAAGTCTGCAACAACGGAACCTGCGTCACGGAGCAAGCCTGCGACCCGGCCTGCGACGCCAGCCTGTGCATGGTCTGCGACAACGGGACCTGCATTTCTTCCTGCACAAACGGTCAGGTCTGTGACAACGGCACCTGCGTCACGGAGCAGGTCTGCAGCCCCGCTTGCGACGCCAACCTGTGCATGGTCTGCGATAACGGGACCTGCATTTCTTCCTGCACGAACGGCCTGGTCTGCAGAGACGGCACCTGCGTTACCGACATGGAAGGGGAACTGGGGGATGCCTGCCTCGACGACGCCGACTGCCTCGCCGGCCGTTGCCTGAAATACGCGGGTGACACCGAGGGTTACTGCACCACCACCGACTGTCTGTCCGATGACGACTGCGTAAACCACGCCACCGGCGAAAACAGAGAGATGTGCTGCGTCGAAATCGACGCTGCATATTTCATTTGTCTAAAAATCGCCGAAGGCTACGCCTGTGGTACCACCACGGGCACCTGCGGTGCCACCTGCACCGGCACCGGCGACTCGGCCTGTGACGTCGGGTTCCCCTGCTTGCGCAACTCCGACACCGACCCCCAGGCCATCTGCTCTCAAATGTGCGCCACCGACGCCGACTGCGCGGCCTGTGAGTGGAGCGTGAATCCGAGCGCGAACATTTCCTGCGTGACCATCTCCGGCGGCGACAAGTACTGCCTGATCACCGAAAGTACTGCCTGATCACCGATGTCGCCGAATGCTTCACCAGCCTGGACTGCCCCGAGGGTGACACCTGCGCCATCGGCGTCAGCGCCGACTATACCAATTTGTTTGGCGAGTGCATGAATGTAGGCGGGCTGCCCCCGGGCTCCGAATGTAACGATGAGGACGATCCCAACGAACTCCCCTACGAGGAGCGCTGTAGCGCTTTCTATTGCTTTGGCGACATGTGCTCCGAAGTCTGCCAGGTGGATACCGACTGCCCCGAAGGC
>JAFCZJ010000019.1 GCA_019314375.1 Deltaproteobacteria bacterium
AACGATGAGGACGATCCCAACGAACTCCCCTACGAGGAGCGCTGTAGCGCTTTCTATTGCTTTGGCGACATGTGCTCCGAAGTCTGCCAGGTGGATACCGACTGCCCCGAAGGCATGATCTGCGAAGTGCTACAGTTTTCCGATGTGGATGACACCATCAATGTCTGCATGGGCGACACTTCCTGTGGCAGTCCGGCGGATTGCCCTGAGGGCGAGGCCTGCCACCCAACCTTGAGCGGCGACGCTCTGGCCGGCTGGTGCCGCGCCAACGAAGGCACGGACCCCGTAGGCACCGAATGCACCGATGCCGGCGACAGCTGCGAAGTCTTCTGCATGGAGCCCCGCTGCACCGAGTGGTGCACCCTCGACTCCGACTGCCCGAGCAGCATGATCTGCGAAGCGATCAACTTCTGCCTCGCCGAGCCCTGCACTGATCCCAACAACGTGGCCCCCGGTACGATTTGCATCCAAGACGGCGGCTGTGGTGCCCCGACCGACTGCGACGCGGGTTCCAGTTGCTGGCCGACGCTCAACGCCGAAGGCGGCCTCGAAGGCTGGTGTCGTGCCAACGGCGGCCCAGACCCCGTGGGCACTGAATGTATCGAAGCCGACGACACCTGCGAAGTCTTCTGCATGGAGCCCCTCTGCACCGAGTGGTGCACCCTCGACACCGACTGCCCGGACGCGATGATCTGCGAAACGATCAACTTCTGCATCGCCGAGCCCTGCACCGATCCCAACAACACGGCCCCGGGCTCGATCTGCATCAAAGACAACAGCTGCGGCGCTCCCGCCGATTGCGAAGCCGGCCTTGCCTGTTGGCCCAACCTGAACGCCGACAACACCCTGTCGGGCTGGTGCCGCGCGGTCGGGGGCTCGGACCCGCTGGGCACGACCTGCGATCTGAACAACGACACCTGCGAGGTGTTCTGCCTCGGTGGCGAGACCGACGGTCTGTGCTCCGAAGTCTGCACCGTGGACGCCGACTGCGACGCCGCTCAGGACTGTCTGCCGGTGGGTCTGTGCATTGCCGAGCCTTGCACCGATCCCAACAACGTGGTCGAAGTGGACATGTGCATGCCTGCCACATGATGTTCGGCTGAGACGCACCAAGTAAAGCAGCATCCACGGCGTCCCCTCACGGGGGCTCCGTTTTTTAATGACGACTCAATCCCTCCTTTGAAGCCCAGCCACCCTTGAAATTTTCCACCGAATCGGTCAGTATGAGCGGTGGGGAAGCACACAGATAAAAGCCACCCGGGAAGCCCGAAATTTCTCCACGATCGAACCGGGCACTACATTGGGGCCAAAGATGAAGACCATTCCCCTCACTGGATTGATGATGATCTGCGGCTTTGGGCTGCTTTCGTCCTGCTACAGCGACTGCGGACCGCTGAACACCGACTACACCCCCCTTTGTCCCGTGGACAGCTGCGTACCCAACGGCTTTTGCACCATAGAAAATGGTGACGCGTTCTGCATCTGCGATGAACACTACATCCAGGGAGAAGGACTTGTCTGCGTCTCAACCGCCACCGCTCAAGTGGGCGAAGCTTGCACCGAGGACTTCGACTGCATCGCCGGCCGTTGCCTGAGGTACACGAGCGACGCCGAGGGCTACTGCACCATCACCGACTGCCTGACCCACGACGAATGCATCAACCACGCCGCGAACGAGACCAACGAGATGTGCTGTGTCGAGGTCGGTGCCGCCTATTTCATCTGCCTGAAAATCGCAGAGGGCTATGCCTGTGGCGATGGCACCGGCACCTGCGGTGCCTCCTGCACCGGCAGCCTTGACTCAGCCTGTAACCCCAAGTTTCCCTGTTTGCGCGCTTCGGATACCGACCCCATGGCCATCTGCTCCCAAATGTGCAGCACCGACGCCGACTGCGTGAATTGTGAGTGGAGCGATGGTGATGCATCCATCGCCTGCACCACCATCGCCGGCGGCGACAAGTACTGCCTGATTGGGGCCCTGAGATGCCGCACAGATGCCGATTGCTCTGAGGGGGAAACTTGCGGCTACCAGATCGCCGATGCCGATGGGTTTCCGCTTCGCGAATGCGGAGACTGGGGTCTCTTGCCTCCAGGGGCCGATTGCGACGGTTCCATTGAGTCACCTTCTTACGAGGAGCGTTGCTCAAGCCTGATCTGCCACCAGAACACATGCAGGGCTATCTGCAGCCTGGACGAGGATTGCCCGGAGGACATGATCTGCGAGGACAGACTTTTCTGCATCAAAGATCTGACCTGTGAAGTTGACGAAGACTGCCCCGAGGGCATGATTTGCGTAGAGACTCAATTCTCCAATATCGACGACAGCATGTTCCTCTGCATGGAAGACAATGCTTGCGACGGTCCGGCCGACTGCCTCGAGGGCAAAAGCTGCTGGCCGACCTTGATCGATGGCAGCTTGTCCGGCTGGTGCCGACCCAACGAAGGCAGGGACCCCGTGGGCACGGTCTGCGACGAAGATGACGACAACTGCGAAGTTTTCTGCCTGGACACCCGCTGCACCGAATGGTGCAGCCTGAACGAAGACTGCCCCGAAGACATGCGCTGCGGAACCATCGACTTTTGCATCACCGAACCCTGCGAAACCACAGTCATCTTGATCTTCTTCAGCCTCATACTCGCCGCCTGCCCTGCGGAAGATCCCGCAGAAAAGCCCACCTGCGGCCCAAGCGGCACCTATGTCGAGGCCGACGGCGGTGCCTATTGCGATTGTGACGATGGATACTGTCAGGGCGAAGGCCCATCCTGCTTCCCTTGCGGCGGCGGACTCCTGGTCGGCGATACTTGCAATGATGACGCCGATTGCATCAACGGCCGATGCCTGAAGTACCCAGACGAGGCCGAAGGCTATTGCACCACCACCAACTGCACCATCGACAGCGAATGCGTCAACCACTCCTATGACAACCGAGAGATGTGCTGCGTCGAAGTCGACGTCGACTATTTCATCTGCCTGAAAATCGCCGAGGGTTATGAATGCGGTAACGGCACCGGCACCTGCGGCTCCTCTTGTACCGGCACTGTTGAATCTGCCTGCGATGTGGACCATGCCTGCCTGCGAGGTTCGGACATCCATCCAATGGCTATTTGCTCGCCTTCCTGCGAGACAGCAGCCGATTGTGCAGCTTGCGAGTGGAGCGTGGATCCGAGCGTGTTCTTCGACTGCTTGGTCATCGCTGGCGGCAAGAAATTCTGTCTGGTATCTGGGGACCCAGGATGCACCTCCAGCATGGATTGCCTGGGCGATACCTGCACCATCGGTGTCAACGGAGACAGAACCCATCTTTTCGGCGAATGCGTCACCTACGGTGCCCTGGCCCCAGGCTCAGCCTGCAACGACGGCGACGATCCCAGCGATCTGGACTTTGATGAACGCTGCAGCGGTTTGTATTGCCTAGGCGGCATGTGCACCGAGGTCTGCAGGGTCGACACCGATTGTCCCGAGGGCATGAGCTGCCTTGAGTATTCCCCGGAAGAAGTGGACGACAGCATCATGGTTTGCAAAGGGGACTGAGGCGATGATCATGAAACCCATCCTCACTTGGATTGCTTTGGGCCTGATAGTCGGGGCCTGCTCCGAAAGTGGGGGACTCTGCCCGAAAGGCGCTTGCGAACCCAACGGCGGCTGTGTGGTGGGAAGTAACGGTCCGACTTGCGACTGCAACGAATTCTACATTCCCTGCCCTGGCCTGATCTGCTGCCCAAAAGAAACTGGAGAACTGGGCGACCCATGCACCGATGATGCGGATTGCTCCTCCGGCCGTTGCTGGAAGGACCCCGGTGACGCCGAAGGCTATTGCACCACCACCAACTGCACCATCGACAGCGAATGCATCAACCACCTCATCGGTAACAACAGAGAGATGTGCTGCGTCGAGGTGGACGAAGATTACCGCCTCTGCCTGAAGATCGCCGAAGGTTATGAATGCGGCGATGGCACGGGCACCTGCGGCACCTCTTGCACCGGCACCGGCGACTCAGCCTGTGATTTCGGGCACCGCTGCCTGGGCTCTTCGGACACCGACCCAAAAGCCATTTGCTCGACCTCATGCACCACCACCGCCGACTGTGCGGCTTGTGAGTGGAGCGAAAATCCGGATACGAGCATTGACTGCATCACCATATCAGGCGGCGACAGCTACTGCTGGCTCGACCATGTCGAACGATGCACCACCGGCAGGGACTGCCCCGAGGGCTTCACCTGCTCAATCGGCATCAGCGCCGACATGACCGAGCTATTTGGCGAGTGCATGAATGTGGGCACGCTGCCTCCGGGCTCCGAGTGCAACATCGAAAACGATCTCCATGACCTGCACGAAGAACGCTGTAGCGGCTTTTATTGCCTGGGCGGCAGATGCAGCGAGGTCTGCGTTGTGGACCCCGACTGCCCCGAAGGCATGCTCTGCGAGGTGCTTCGCTTCTCCGACATCGACGACACCATCAATGTCTGCCTGGGCGACAAAACGTGTGACGATCCAACCGACTGCGACCGCGGCGAGAGTTGCCAGCCAACCTTCTTCCGCGACGAGTTGATCGGCTGGTGCAGTGAAAACGCAGGCCGGGATCCCCTGGGCTCGGCCTGCAACGAGGAAACCGACACCTGCGAGGTCTTCTGCATAGACACTCGCTGCACCGAATGGTGCAGCCTGAACGAAGACTGCCCCGAAGACATGCGCTGCGGAACCATCGACTTTTGCATCACCGAACCCTGCGACGATCCCGAGAATATGGCCGCAGCTACGGTCTGCACCGGACCCTGAGGAGAAGGCGATGAGAACCACAGTCATCTTGATCTGCCTCGGCCTCATACTCGCCGCCTGCCCTGCGGAAGATCCATCAGAAAAGCCTACCTGCGGCCCAAACGGCACCTATGTCGAGGCCGACGGCGGTGCCTATTGCGATTGTGGCGACCCTTGCTCGTACATGCAGGGCGAAGGCTTTACCTGCGTTGCAGTTGGTCAATTGCAGACTGGTCACCTTTGTACCGAAGACTGCTTTTGCGACTCTGGCCGCTGTCTAGAAAGGCCAGGTGAAGAATATGGCTACTGCACCACCACCAACTGCGTTACCAACAGCGACTGCGTCAACCACGCCACCGGCGAAACCGCCGAGATGTGCTGCGTCGAGGTGGCCGTGGACTATCGCATCTGCTTGAAGATCGCCGAGGGTTATGAATGCGGTGACGGCACCGGCACCTGCGGTGCCTCTTGCACTGGCACCCTGGAATCAGCTTGCGCCCTGGGCTTCCCCTGTTTGTACAGCACCAACACAGACCCCTGGGCCCAATGCAGCAAACCCTGCGAATCCTACCTGGACTGTCAAGACTGTGTGCTGGATGCGGAACCGGATGCCCGCGCCCTATGCACCACGGTCTCCGGAGGCGAGAAATTCTGCTTTTTCGATGGAGGTCGTTGCAGTTCCAGTATGGGCTGCTCCAACGGTGACACCTGCAGCATCGGCGTCAGCGCCGACATGACCGATTTCTTTGGCGAATGCATGAATGTGGGTGCCTTGCCTCCGGGCTCACCCTGCAACGACGAAGATGATCCCACCGAACTCAGCTTCGAAGAACGCTGCAGCGGATTCTATTGCTTTGGCGGAAAATGCACCGAGGTCTGCGCCGATGACTCCACCTGCCCCGAAGGAATGAGCTGCATGGAGCATACCTTCGAGCAAGTGGACGACAGCATCATGGTTTGCAAGGGGGATTAAGGGGATGATCATGAAATCTAAATTCTTGTTCTTGCTGGCTCTGCCCTCTCTGCTCTGGGCCTGCTCAACCAACCAGGACCCATGCCAGGTCGACACCTGCGCCCCCCACGGCACTTGTGTTGCTGAAAACGGAGCACCCAGTTGTGTTTGCGACGAATTCTACCAGCCTGGCCCGGACCTAAGCTGCATACTCGAAACCGGACTGCTCATGGGGCAACACTGCATCGACGACGCCGACTGCCTTTCCGACAAATGCCAGAAGTACACGGGCGACCCCGAAGGCTATTGCACCACCACCGACTGCCTGTGGGACGAAGACTGCCGACAACAGGCCCCGCCCGAGCATCAAAGTTGGTGCTGTGTGGAAATTCACCTCGATACCTTCCTCTGCCTCATGATCGCCGAAGGCTATTCTTGCTCCAGTCCCGCTGGACTCTGCGGCCTCTCCTGCTCCGACAATCCGAACATTTGCAGCCCAGCATCCCCCTGCATGGGTGACGGCCCCGACGACCCCAAAGCGATCTGCTCCGCCACTTGCGCCACCGACGCCGACTGCTCGGCCTGTGAGTGGAGTGTGGATCCGGATGCACCCATCGCATGCGTCACCATCTCCGGCAGCGACAAGTACTGCCTGGTTAATCAGGAAGCAGGCTGCACCTCCCACATGGACTGCCCCGAGGGTGAGTCCTGCACCATCGGCGTCAGCCCCGACATGACCGATCTCTTTGGCGAGTGCATGAATGTGGGTGCCTTGCCTCCGGGCTCCGAATGCAACGACGAAGACGACCCCAACAACCTCAGCTATGAAGAGCGCTGCAGCGGCTTCTATTGCTTTGGCGGCATGTGCTCCGAGGTATGTGTCACAGACACCGACTGCCCCGAGGGCATGAGTTGCCTGGAGCATACCTTCGAGCAAGTAGACGACAGCATCATGGTTTGCGTGGGAGGCAGTTGACGTGTTCTTGAAAAACAACAAAATCGCTGGATTGATGATGCTCTTCGCCCTGGGCTCGCTCTCGGCATCTTTTGCAGGCTGCGAGCTGACGCACGGCGACGGCTGCCCCATTTGCTACGAAGACAGCTGCAGACCCAACGGCACCTGCGTCATGGTAAACAGCTGTGCGACCTGCGACTGTGACGAGGGTTACAGGCAAAGCGAAGGCCTAACCTGCCACCAGGAGCCAATTTTACAAATCGGCGAAGCCTGCACCGACTATTTCGACTGCGCATCCGGTCGCTGTCTCAAATACACGGGCGACACCGAGGGCTACTGCACCACAACCGACTGCCTGACTCACGACGAATGCGTCAACCACGCCAGCGGCGAAACCGCCGAGATGTGCTGCGTTGAAGTCGACGCCGCTTATTTCCTCTGTCTGAAAATCGAAGACGGCTATGCCTGCGGTGACGGCACGGGCACCTGCGGCAGCGCTTGTACCGGCACTGGCTATTCAGCCTGTGACCCCCGTTTTCCTTGTGTGGGTCAAAGCGACCTCGACCCCCTGGCCGTTTGCTCACGCGGATGCGAAACCGACGATGACTGCGGCGTCTGTCGCGCCCCTCACCTCCCCGACAATCCATTTTCCTGTGTCGCCATCTCGAGCGGGCATCTGCTCTGCTTGCCGGACCGGGGCCAAACCTGCGTCGACGATGTCGACTGCCCCGATTGGCAAAACTGCCAGCAGGTTCATTTCCCCCTCCTGGCTGAAGATCCCTGGCTTTGCGTGGACAACACGCTTTGCAAGAGCCCCCCGGACTGCCCCGAGGGCATGAGCTGCCAACCGACGGCAAACCCTGAAGATGGGTCGGCAGGAAGCTGCGCCCCAAACGCCGGAGCGGATCCAGTGGGCACGGCCTGCGATGAGGACGACGACCACTGCGAAGTCTACTGCTTTATCGGTCTATGTACCGAAGCCTGCAGTCTGGATGAAGACTGCCCGGAACACATGCGCTGCGAGGTGCTGCGGTTTTCCAATGTCGACGACTACATGACTCTCTGCATGGAAGACCACCGCTGCAATGCCCCGGCCGACTGCCCCGACGGTGAAAGCTGCTGGCCGACTTTGGCCGACGAAATTATGGAGGGCTGGTGTCGCGCCATCGAAGGCACGGATCCACTGGGAACAACCTGCGACGAAAACAACGACAGCTGCGAAGTTTTCTGCCTGGACACCCGCTGCACCGAATGGTGCAGCCTGAACGAAGACTGCCCCGAAGACATGCGCTGCGGAACCATCGACTTTTGCATCACCGAACCCTGCGACGAGAACATGGCCCCGGGCTCAGTCTGTACCGGCAATTGAGGAGAGGACCATGAGAGCCGCAGTCATATTAATCTCCTTCGGCCTCATGCTCGCCGGCTGCCCCGCGGAAAAGCCCGCAGAAAAACCCAACTGCGGCCCCAACGGCACCTATGTCGAGGCCGACGGCGGTGCCTATTGCGAATGTTACGATGGCTTCTGTCAGGGCGAAGGCCTTGTTTGCATCTCTTGCGACCCCGGGCGCCTGGTCGGCGAATCCTGCGATGATGACGTCGATTGCGTCGATGGCCGTTGCCTGAAGTACCCGGACGACACCGAAGGCTATTGCACCACCACCAACTGCGTTAGCGACAGCGACTGCGTCAACCACGCCGCCGGCGAAACCGCCGAGATGTGCTGCGTCGAAGTCGAAGCCACATATTTCATCTGCATTAAAATCGCCGAGGGTTATGAATGTGGTGACGGCACCGGCACCTGCGGCTCCTCTTGTACAGGCACTGTCGAATCTGCCTGCGATGTGGACCATACCTGCTTGCGCAGCTCGGACACCAACCCCAGCGCCGCCTGCAGCAGAACCTGCGAAACGTACCATGACTGCACTGGCTGCCTCTATGAGCACGCCCCGAACATCCCAGCCAAGTGCATTAAGCTTGCCGACGGCCAAGGGTATTGCCTATTTGCCGACCTGGGCTGCTCCTCCACCATGGACTGCCCCGAAGGTGAGACCTGCGCCATCGCCATCAACGCCGACCGAACCATCCTATTCGGTGACTGCGTAAACTCGGGTGCCCTGCCTCCGGGTGCCGCCTGCAACGATGAAGACGATCCCGACGAGCTCGCCTTCGAAAACCGCTGCAGCAGCTTCTATTGCTTCGGCGGCATGTGCTCCGAGGCCTGTGAAGAGCTCTTAGGCTGCCCCGAAGGCATGAGCTGCCAGGAGCACACCTTCGAGGATGTGGACGACAGCATCATGGTTTGCAAGGGGGACTGAGGGGATGATCATGAAATCTAAATTCTTGTTCTTGTTGGCTCTACCCACCCTGCTCTGGGCCTGCTCAACAGACCAGAACCTCTGCCAGGATGACACCTGCGGCCCCCACGGCACTTGTGTTGCTGAAAACGGGGTGCCCAGTTGTGTTTGTGATGAATTCTATCAACCAGGCCCCGGCCTGAGCTGCGTGCCCGAGCCTTCTCTGCTCATCGGTCAGCACTGCGTCGACGACACCGAATGCATTTCGGACCGTTGCCTGATCTACACCGGCGACACCGAGGGCTACTGCACCACCACCCAATGCCTGATCAACAGCGACTGCGTTAACCATGCCGAAGGCGAAACGAACGAGATGTGCTGTGTTGAAGTCGACGCCGACTTCTTCCTCTGCCTGAAAGCCGCCGAGGGATACGACTGCGGCAGCATCTCGCCCTACATTTGCGGTGTATCTTGCGCGGGCGATCCGGACATTTGCAGCCCGGCATTCCCCTGCATGGGTGAAGGCCTCGACGACCCCAACGCCATCTGCTCAGTCCCATGCGCCACCGACGCCGACTGCAGCGCTTGTGAGTGGAGCGAAGATTCGAACGCTAATATCGCCTGCGTGACCATCCCTGGCGGCGACAAATACTGCTTGTTGGATTTCCCCGAGCCATGCCGCACCAGCGCCGACTGCGATGAAGCTAAGACCTGCGGTATCGGCATCGCCACCGACTGGACCAATCTGTTTGGCGAGTGCATGACCGTGGGTGCCCTGCCCCCTGGCTCGGCCTGCGATGACATCGAGGATCCCAACACCCTGAGCTTCGACGAACGATGCCGCGCTTTTTACTGCCTGGGCCAGATGTGCACCGAAGTCTGTGAAGAGGACAGCGACTGCCCCGAGGACATGACCTGCGAAGTGCTTCGTTTTTCTGACGTGGACGACGAAATCAAGGTCTGCAAGGGCGACCCGCCCTGTATGTTCCCCTCAGACTGCCCCGCCGGCGAAAACTGTTGGCCGACGCTGACCGACGAAGGCGGACTCGAGGGCAGGTGCCGTACGCAAGAGGGCGATCTGCCCATTCCTTGCAGCACAAGCATGGAATGCCCCGAGTTCATGCGCTGTGGACTTGAACTTCTCTGTATCGGAGATCTGCCCTGTCAGGCTAACGAAGACTGCCCCGAAGGCCTGATCTGCGAAAACGGTCTTTTCTGCACCGAAAGTCCGACCTGCGAAGTCGACGAGGACTGCCCCAAATTGCTGATCTGCGGGGAGGACTTTTTCTGTATCGAAAGACTCCTCTGCGAAGTCGACGAGGACTGTCCCGAGGGCAAAATTTGCCGGACCTTCAACCTCTGCGGCGCGGAACCCTGCGACGATCCCAACAACCTGATCACCGCCAGGTCTTGCATTGCTGACTACAGTTGCAACAATCCAACTGACTGCAGCGAGAACGACAGTTGCTGGCCCGTGGTAAGCACCGAAGGCGGTCTCGAGGGTTGGTGTCGTGCCAACGATGGCCCGGACCCCGTGGGCACGGTCTGTGACGAATCCTTCGACACCTGCGAAGTCTTCTGCATGGAGCCCCTCTGTACCGAGTGGTGCATCGTGGATGAGGACTGCCCGGACACGATGGTCTGCGAAGCGATCAACTTCTGCCTCGCCGAGCCCTGCACCGATCCCGCAAACAGTTTCCCAGGTACGGTTTGCATCAAAGACTACAGCTGCGACGCCCCGACCGACTGCGACGACGGTTACAGCTGCTGGCCGGCGCTAACCGCCGAAAGCGATCTCGATGGTTTGTGCCGTCTCAACGAGGGCCCGGGCCCCGTGGGCACATTCTGCGACGCAGCGCATGACAACTGCGAAGTCTTCTGCATAGAGCCCCGCTGCACCGAATGGTGCACTGTGGATGAGGACTGCCCGGACACGATGATCTGCCAGGCGATCGATTTCTGCCTCGCCGAGCCCTGCGACGATCCCGAGAACATGGCAGCAGGCACGGTCTGCACCGTCCCTTGAGGAAAGGACCATGAGACACCCCATCATATGGATTGCCTTCGGCCTGCTATTCGGGGCCTGCTCCGAAAGTGAGGGTCTCTGTCCGGCAGGTGCCTGCGAACCCAACGGCAGCTGTGTCGTGGGAAGCAATGGGCCTACTTGCGACTGCAACGATTTCTACACCCCCTGCCCTGGTCTGACCTGCTGTCCAGTAGATCCGGGACTACCGGGCTACGAATGCACCGATGATGCAGACTGCAGATCCGGCCGCTGTTGGAAGGATTTCGGCAACACCGAAGGCTACTGCACCGTCCTCGGCTGCATGGCCGACTCCGAATGCATCAGCCACGTCCCCGGTGAAACCGCCGAGATGTGCTGTGTTGAGGTCGACGCCGACTACTTCATCTGCCTGAAAATCGCCGAGGGTTATGAATGTGGCGACGGCACCGGCACCTGCGGGACCTCCTGCACCGGAACTCTCGATTCGGCCTGCGCCGCGGGCTATCCCTGCATGCGCTCTTGGGATGAGGATTTCTACGCCACCTGCAGCAAAGCCTGTGAAGAGCCGGAGGATTGCAGAGACTGCAGCCACCAACTCTTCCCGGAGGCGGGTGCCAATTGCTCCACGATTTCCAGTGGAGACAAGTATTGCCTGTTCGGAATCGATAGCCCCTGCACTTCCAGCACTCAGTGCGGCGAGGGCGAAACCTGCTCCATCGGCGTCAGCCCCGACATGACCGAGCTATTTGGTGAATGCATGAACGTGGGTGCCCTGCCCCCAGGCGCCGCCTGCAACGACGAAGACGACCCCACCGATCTAATCTATGACGAACGCTGCAGCGGCTATTACTGTCTAGGCGACAAATGCAGCGGGGTCTGTTCCGAGGACGCGGACTGTCCCGCGGACATGAGCTGCGAATTGCTGCGCTTTTCGAACGTGGACGACGAGATCCTGGTCTGCATGGGCGACGTCACCTGCGATGGCCCGGCCGACTGCGTCGCCGGCTTCGCTTGCTGGCCGACTATCAGCGGCAACGGCCTGGACGGCTGGTGCCGCCCAAACGAAGGCACGGACCTGGTGGGCACTGCCTGCGGCGAAACCAATGATACATGTGAAGTCTTTTGCCTGGAGACCCTCTGCACGGAGTGGTGCAGCCTGGACGAAGACTGCCCTGAAGGCATGGGCTGCGAGACCGTCGACTTCTGCCTCATCGAACCCTGCGACGATCCCGAAAACACATTACCTGGCACTGTCTGCATTGGGGACTAAGGGGATGATCGTGAAAATAATATTTTTGCTCATGCTGGCCCTGCCAGCCCTGTTCTTGGCCTGCTCGTCGGACCAAGGCCTCTGCCAGGCCGACACCTGCGCCCCCCACGGGACATGCGTGATTGGAAACGAGGGCCCAAGCTGTGTTTGCGACGAATTTTACCAACCCGGCCCAAACCCAAGCTGCATCTTCCAAACCGGACTGCTCATGGGGCAACACTGCATCGACGACGCCAACTGCCTTTCCGACCGCTGCCTGATATACACCGGCGACACCGAAGGCTATTGCACCACCACTGAGTGCATTATCGATCGGGACTGCATCAACCACTCCGACGACAACCGAGATATGTGCTGCGTTGAGGTCGACGCCGCCTATTTCATCTGCTTGAAAATCGCCGAGGGTTACGCTTGCTCTAACGGCCCCCTGCCCTGCGGCGTGCCCTGCGCAGACGATCCCGATATTTGCTACCCCCTCCCCTGTATCGGCGATGGTGAAGACGATCCCAATGCCACCTGTGCCTCTCCATGCGCCACCGACGCCGATTGTAATACCTGCGAGTGGGGCGAAGATCCGAACGCTGAATTCGCCTGCGTCTTAATTGAAAACGGCGGCAAATACTGCCTGGTGGACCAATCAGAGCCCTGCAACACAAGCGCCGATTGCCCAGAGGGTGAAACCTGCACCATCGGCGTCAGCCACGACATGACCGATCTGTTCGGCAAGTGCATGAATATTGGCGGAATGCCTCCGGGCTCCGAATGCAACGACGAAGACGACCCCAACGATCTCAGCTATGAAGAACGCTGCAGCGGCTTCTATTGCCTAGGCGGCATGTGCTCCGAGGTTTGTGTCGAAGACACCGACTGCCCCGAGGGCATGATCTGCGAAGTGCTTCGCTTTTCGAACGTCGACGACGAGATCCTGGTCTGCATGGGCGACAAGTCCTGTGATGGCCCGGCAGGCTGCGCCGATGGCGACAGCTGCTGGCCAACCCAGAGGGGCAACGAGCTATCCGGCTGGTGTCGCGCCAACGAGGGCACGGATCCCGTGGGCACCGAATGCACCGATGCCGACGCCACCTGCGAAGTCTTCTGCATAGAGCCCCTCTGCACCGAGTGGTGCACCCTCGACGCCGACTGCCCCGAAGGCATGGCCTGCGAGACCATCGATTTCTGCCTCGCCGAGCCCTGCGACGATCCTGAGAATATGGCTGCAGGCACGGTCTGCACCGGACCTTGAGGAGAAGAACATGAAAGGGACCATCATCTGCCTATGTATGAGCCTGCTTTTTCTGGCCTGCTTGGAAGACAAAGACCTCTGCCCGAAAGGGGCCTGCGAGCCCCACGGAAGCTGCATGCAGAATGATGGACAAGCGGTCTGCATCTGCGATGAGCCTTATACACCATGCGAGAACCTCTCCTGCTGTTATACCAAGCAAACGGGCGAACCATGCCAAGAGAACGCGGATTGCCCCTTGGGTATTTGCCACAAACCCCTCTTGGCAGACGCCTACTGCAGCAACTTCTGTCAAACACAAGAAGACTGCAAAAACCATGCGGAAGGCGAAGACAGTCAAATGTGCTGCGTGGACCTGGAAATTGACCGGCGCATTTGCCTAAAAATCATGGAGGGCAGGACCTGCGGCGACGGCACCGGGACCTGCGGGACTCGCTGCAGCAGTCTGGGTTCAGGCTGCGCACCTGGATACCGCTGCGCGTATAAGTCGGAAAATTGGCTCGACGCCATCTGCACAAAGGAATGTGCCGTCGACATCAATTGCGCGAACTGTGAATGGATTGGGCCACCAAATTCAAAAATTGAATGTGTCACCATCCCAGACGGCGAAAGGTATTGTCTGCCGGTTTACCCAAATTACTGCGCCCACGATGCCGACTGCGGCGATGGAGAAAGCTGTGCTTATGGGGCCACTGGCTGTTTTGGAACGCCGAGCATCTGTGGTGATTGGGGGATGTTGCCACCAGGTTCCGAATGCGACGAATGGGCCTCCCGGCCTGCCTACGAAGAACGCTGCTCAAGTCTGCAATGCTGGGACGGTGCATGCAGGGCCGTCTGCAATACAGACGAGCATTGCCCTGATGAAGAAATCTGCTCGCCCATCGATTACAACGGAATTCTAGTCTGCCTGGATGCTCACCGCTGTGAGATCGATCAGGACTGCCCGGAGGGTATGATCTGTTTAAGCCTTCCTCAATTCGGGCCAATGGGTCCCCTGATCTGCGTGGACGATCCAAGATGCACCGGTCCTTCCGGCTGCCCGGAAGGCGAGAGTTGCTGGCCGACCTTACGCGGGGGCAGCCTGGAAGGCTGGTGCCGAGCCAACGAAGGCACTTACCCTGTGGGCACGGAATGCACCGACGCCGACGACAGGTGTGAGGTTTTCTGCATGGAGCCCCTGTGCACGGAGTGGTGCACCATTGAAAGAGACTGCCCCAAAGGGATGACTTGCGAAATCATCCACTTCTGTCTCGCCGAACCCTGCGACGATCCCGAAAACACGGCACCGGGCACGGTTTGCCTGGCCGAATGAAAAAAAGATTTTTTGTTCAGGTCAGGGCGGATTTCAGATCGGCGAAGTCCATGGACCCGGCTTTTGTTTGGGCCACGGCGGTGACCAGCCTGCGACCCAAATGCACACCCATGGTTTCCAACAGATTGCTGTCATCCAAATTCAGAAGCCGTTTCTGCGAAAACAAGGCCATCACGCAGACAAGCCCCATGGGCGTTTTCCGCCCATCCGGCCAAGGTATCGGTACCGCGGCCACGACGGTTTCCGTGCTTCCCTCAAGACAGCGAGGCGGCACGGGCACCTGTAGTTTGCCTGTATCGAGGACCGCGCGGACATCCCGCGCTTCGGCCAGGCGCACCACCGTACTGATGGGCAAGCGATTGCCGCGCATGGGGATGAGGTTGTCTTGGTCCGCGTCGTACATGAACAGACCGAAAATCTTGGCACCCACCAGGTTGGCCAAAATATCCCGAGCGGCGACCAGCACAGTCTCAACATCCCCGGCCACGGACAGGCCCTCGAGCAAGGCCACCAACGCACTCAGGCGCAAGTGATCTTTTTGCAGTTCTTCCAGGCTTTGGCTCAGGTTGTCCTGCTCGTCCAAAAGAACCTGGTCTGTTTCGAGCGGCGGCTCGGAGACCGGCAGGGTGTCGGTGGCAATGCCGCCTTCCAGTTGAAAGCTCAAACGCCCCATCATGCCCTCGGTCAGGCTCTCGGCATCGCCCCCAGCCACCATGGCATCAATGCTGCGCAAGCTCTCGTCTTCCACATGGATGAAAGAGACGCCGATGCCCCCAGGTCCTTCCTCGGTTTCTTCCAGGGATCGAACAACCCGCCCATAGGCCAAAACAGCCTGATTGAAAGGTGACGGCAAAGAAAAATTAAGTCGCAGGCGAGTGCCCACGGGCAAGGGATTGAGCATCTCGACGAAGACCCCGGATCGACTCAGGTCCCGAGCGTACTCGAAAAAAATACCTCGGAAGTCCTCGAAAGAAACCTGCATGGAGGCCGGTATCCGGGGAAAGCTGCGCTTGGAAGTGTGGCCTAAGACCACCTCAACCTTGCGCACCAAGGCCGCTTCGTCGATGGGCTTGGTCAGGTAATCGTCGCAACCACACTGCACGGCCTCTCGAATGTCTTCATCCCGACAGGAGGAGGTGACGATGATCACCGGCAGGCCGGCCAGGTTGCCATCGGCCTTGAGTTGCCGGCAGACCTCATGCCCGTTCATGCCGGGCATATTCAGATCCAGCAGAACCAAATCCGGCGGGTTGGCCCGAATTTTTTCCAAGGCCTCTTCGCCGCTGACTGCTTCCTCAATTTGGTAGCCCCGCCAGCCAAGTACAGCGGCCTCCAAATGCCTAAATAGTTTCACGTCGTCTACGACGAGAATACGCGCCATGAGGTGTTCTCCGTGACATGAGCTTAGGCCCTGCTCTTTTCGAATGCAACCGTTTCCACCCCCTCCTCATGGCACAGCCGAACTTGACGACCGCCTCTGTCCGATGATACCTTTTGGACCAAGCGGTCAAATGCACCAATAAAAAAGGGGGGTGCCATGAGAAACCGCGCAGTGGAGATTCTCGTTTTAGACGATGACTCCGATACCTTGGAAATTCTGTCCCACATGCTCTCTACGGATGACAAGCACGTAGAGACCACGACTTCTCCCATCCAGGCTATGGATTTGCTGGCCCGCAAGTCATTCCATATCCTGCTCCTGGATTTGAAGATGCCCGACATGAACGGCATCGAGGTCCTACAGCGAATCCGAGAAAAGGATCGGGATCTTGCAGTCATCGTATTGACTGCTTATCCCTCGGTGGAGACAGCCGTGGCCTCTTTGAAGGGCGGGGTTTCCGACTATGTGGAGAAGCCGATTGACAAGGACAAGCTCCTAGATGCCGTGCGAAGCGTCATCCGCAGCAAAGGCCTGCTTCGGGATCCCGAGGAGAGCCTCTTG
The DNA here is from genome assembly GCA_019314375.1 of Deltaproteobacteria bacterium. GTDB lineage: Bacteria > Myxococcota > B64-G9 > B64-G9 > B64-G9 > JAFCZJ01. The sequence goes on from JAFCZJ010000019.1 coordinate 16,731, forward strand.
GCCAGCGTCGGTGCCAAAATTCGGGTCAAACGAAAAAACCAGGAACTCACCCTTAAGCAGGTAGCCCGTCGCACGGGCCTCTCGGTGAGCCTGCTCAGCCAAATCGAGCGCGCCGAATCAGCGGCCAGCGTATCCAGCCTCTACAAAATCGCTTCAGCTTTGGGGTCAAGTCTGGAAGAACTCTTTGAGGGTTACTGATCCGCCGCATATTTCTTCAATATGTCACGGACGCCTGGGGCGTACTTACACTTGGGGCATCTGTCCAAATACTTCTTGTAATAGGAATATGCTTTGGCGCTTTTGCCCTTCCTGGCATACGCCGTACCCAGCAAACGGTATACCTCGACATCCGACTTATTCAGCTTCAGGGCCTTGTCGTAGTTCTTGATGGCCTGGGCCATATTGCCCTTTTTGTAGGCCTGGATGCCTTTCCCTCGCCATTCTAAGGCTTTTTCTTTCCGCGAAGACTGCGATTCACGCGGTTTGCGGGGTTTGGACCTGGACCTGAGCTTTTTCTTGTACTGGGCCCTCTTGTCCAGGGCCATGAAGTTCTTTTCGTCGAACTTGAGAACCGCTTCCACGTGGCCGAGCGCATCTTTGAACTTGCCCGAATTTGCCAACCTACTGGCGCGGGTCAGATGGAAGGAGTTGTAGCTTTTGGTCACCTCGGGCAAGAGCCGTTTCTGTTCTTTGATCTGAATGGAGCCCTTGGGGATTTCTGTTTCCTGCAGCATCTCCATCGCCGTATCCCACTGCTTCACGCTGACGGCCTTCCGAACCTTGCCCATCGCTTCCTGCATCTTCTTTTCCGAACGGGCTTTCTCTAGTTGACTCCGGGCACCCACGCTGTCCGGATTCATGGTCACCGCGGTGGAAAACTTATCGATTGCGTCGTCCCACTTCTGGGCGACCATGAAATTCATGCCCTCCTTGAAAAGGGCCTCGGCCTCCGAAATTTTGGCGTTGTCGTCGCCCAGACTGGGCAACTTGGCCACGGCATCGACCGCCGAATCCGGCGCCACGACCACCGCGCCCTTGCCATCGTCCTTGCCGGGCTCCTCACCCGCGAGCTCCGTTCCGCTGCCGTCACTCATGAAGTGCACGACCAAGAAGGCCGCCACCGCCAAGACAACCAAACCGCCTACGATCATGCCGATGAGTTTGCCCTTGCCGGAGGACTGACCCACTTCGGATTCTCGCAAGGACGCGTCCACCATGCGACGAGAATGGGCAGGTACCGCGATGGACGCTCCTGGTGGCAAGCTCCCACCCGGCGGCAGGTACCGCAACTTCACATGCCCCAACTCGATGATGTCGCCCTTGCGGATATCCACCCGGGCGTATTCTTCGCCGTTGACCAGTACGCCGTTGGCCGAATCCAAGTCCATGACGCGGTAGATGCCGCCATCGAATACCAGCTTGGCATGTCGACTGGACACCGAGCGATGGGGCAAAACGATGTCGTTTTCTTCCGTCCGCCCCAGGGTGATTTCAGTCCGGTTGAGCTTGAATACTTGCCCCGTCAGATCGGTGGTTTCTACCACCAGGCTGCCGGATAGTTCATCGTTCAGGGGTCTGACCTGCCCCGGATCCGAGGCTACTTTTTCTTCCACCGGCAGCCGCATGACCGCCGTGCCTCCGTCAGGCACCGTGAGCTGAGGCGATCCTGCTTGGACTTGGGCCTGCGCCCGCATCAGCGGGGGCGCCTTGGGCAGTGCCGGCGGAGGCGCCGACTCAACCTCGGCCTGAGCGGCCTCCTGTAGGGCCAAGTGATAATCACCGATCTCGATCAAGTCGCCGATTCGGACGTTGGTCCTGGCCCCGATTCGATCCCCGTTTACTTTGATTCCGTTGTAGCTATCCAGATCTTCGATGAAAACCGATCCATTGGTTCGGATTAAGCGGGCGTGGTGCCGGGATACGTTGCGCTCGGTCAGGCGAATCGTGTTGCCTTCCTTGCGCCCAATTGTGATCTCTTCCTTTTGCAAGGGAACGACGGTGGTATGTCCTTCGTCGTCTTCGATGATCAGCTTGAACACAAAATCCTCCCGCTTTTCTTATATTAATTGTGTACCATGGGCCGGGCCGGGGTTCAAGGTTCTTGATACGGCAAAATCCTCTGGAAATTGAAGCCGTTAACAGGCCATTTCCGGTAGGCTTGGTTGCGGCGGACAAAACGCTCCAGGTTCTCGTCCACAACGCGGCCCCAACCGGAGCGACCCGCGTGACGCAGAAAGGTATGTCCACCTTGCTGAACGATCAAGCCCTGGTGGGTTACCCGAGTGGGCATGCTGTGAAAGTCCTCCCGCACAATGTTGACCAGGGTGCCGCTGGGCAACTCGCGAGCGTGGGCCAAGACCCGCCCCAAGGGCAGAATGGGCAGACGAAAACAACCGTCGGGCACCTGAGCATCGAGCAGCGCCGGCCAAGGCTTATCCGCTTTTCGCCGGGCCCAAACCTCGGCGTTGATGCATTTTTTTGCCCATTGAAGGTCATCTCCCGCCAGATCGGCCGTGATATCGCGGAGGAAACCCTCGGCCTGGTTAACAGGTATCCACTGGGCCATCATGAAATGCTTGCGACGCGAGTATGCAATGTGGCCCTCCAGGTAACGAATCCGCCTCAGCCAATACAAAGCATCCTGAAGCGAGCGAGCAAGTGCCAAAGCCATGCTTTGCTCGACGAAAGTCGTGCAATCGACGGCGTCGAATCGCAAGAGCGGATCCGGATCAGGAGGCAAGCCGCCCTCACCCAGGGGAGAGCCCAGATACGTCGTTTCGAGAAAACGCGCACTGACCTCCATCAAGCGCTGGTCAATGGTCTTATCGATCAAATTTTCGAACAAGCGATCGATGCCGAAAGAACTCAATTGCGCCCAGGGGCCGGTCGGAGCCTTCCAGGCACCCTTGGGCGAAAGCAGAAGCGCGGGCATCAGTCGACCCCGACTCAGGCTGAGAGCCACCCCATCCGCCGGTCCCAGTCCTGCGGGAAAGCCACCAAAAGCCAACAAGATAACCAAAGCAAATTGCACCGTCACCATGATGCCGAAGCATATCACGTCTTGACAGATGCGGGCGAAACCGTTAGCCATTTCACATGACCAAACCAAAGAAAAAAACAGGCGATGACAAATCCTTGACCTTACTCACCGGCGCAACCGGCTTCATCGGCAGCCGGCTGGCTCGCCGCCTGGCCGGCCAGGGCCAACATCTGGCGCTACTCTGCCGTCCCGGATCGGCCGAAGCCCTGGAGCAAAAAATCCAGAACTGGCCGACCCAAGCGCCGCCGCCCAGAATCCTTTTGGGCGATCTGGACCAACCGAAGCTGGGCCTGACCGAGCAGGACCGTCGCGAGCTTTTGGAAACCTGCGGCAAAGTGTTTCACCTGGCGGCTCGTTACGATTTGCGCCTCGACGACCAAGCCATTCGCGCGATCAACGTAGACGGAACCGCGCGCGTATTGGAGCTGGCCGCGGATTGCGCCAAACAACCTCGTGTTCACCACATGAGCTCAATTGCGGTCAGCGGCGACGCCGGCGGCGTTTATGCCGAGACCGACTTCGATGTGGGCCAGCAATCCCTGCATGCTTACGGACAAACCAAGTTTGATGCCGAGGCCCTCGTACGCCAAAGCGGATTGCCCTGCTCAATTTATCGTGCGGGGGTGGTGGTGGGCGACAGCAAAACAGGAGAGATGGACAAGGTGGACGGGCCCTACTATGTCTTTCGCGCCCTTCGTCTCATCCGCCGAGTCCCCGGGGCCTCCCGCCTGCCCATGATCATACCCAGAGACGACGATGATTCGTTTCACCTGGTGCCGGTGGACTATGTGGTCGATGCGATGGCGCACTTGGCCGACCTGCCCGAGCTTGATCCGCTGGCTTGCTGGCATCTTTGCGATCCGAATCCGGCCAGCTTCCGGCAATTCTATTCAGCGGCCCTGGATGCTTACGACCTGCATGGTCCCCGCATAGGCCGGCCTGTTCAGCGTTTGTTCCGCTTGCTCTGCAAGCCTGGCCCCTTCGCCGTCGTCAAACAGGTCGGCGACATGCTGGACATGCCCGCCGAAATGTTGCGCCACATGCTGCTCGATGTCCGCTACGACACGCAGGCCACCGAAGAAGCCCTGGCCGACAGCGAAATCCAGTGCCCAGCCCTCTTGCCCCTCGTACCCCTGTTGGTCGACTATTTCGAGACGCACCTGAAATAAAGGTTCGACCATGCCCTGGCATCCCATCTGGGGCTGTGCCATAATCACATCGGTTTCCACCTGCAGGGAGACGCACCATCATCATCATCCATCCCATTCTTTGTTTATTGCTCGGCCTGAGCGCCGGCCTGTGCGCCCGTGAACAGCTTCGTCGGGGTGCCTCTGTGTGGCGTTCGGCTTATCCGGCCGGCGTGCTCTTCCATGTGCTGTTTGTATTGACCCCACTGAGCCTGATCCTGGCCCTTGGTCATCCCGATTGGGCCTCCCTCAAGTTCTTCGAGCCGGAAGGGGCCACTGCCGGCATCTGGCTGGCCTCACTGAGCGCGGGCTTGATTCTGGCCCTGGGCAGCTTCGGCTTGCAGGCTTTGCTGAAGCGCCAAAAGGCAAGGATGGCCTGGGTTCCATTTTTCCTGGGCTTGGCCGGTCTCATCTTTGTGATGGTCTTTTTCTCAACTGAACTTGCCTCCACTTCTGCCGACGAGGACGCCCATGGCCCCCTCTTGGTTACCCTCGTTTTCTGCTTGCCCGTGGTCCTGGCCGGCTGGTTCTTTCTGCTCGTACTATACGCCCTGGAAGGCCGCAAGATGCGCAGCTTGGACGCCCACATTCAGGCCCAAATTCGTGAATCCGAAGCCGTGGGCCTGGCGGATACCCGCGCCAAGGCCTAGGTTAGACATAAGAACCGTAAAGCAAAGGTCGCCTTGGGAGTTTTTCTTGACATCTGATGACCTGTTCTGATAAAAGCTTGCCAAATCATGGGATTGCAAGGCTCCGCCGCTCAGGCGGGCTTCGTGAGGTGCGAACCGTGGAAAAACTCATCTCAAGACTCTTGGGTGCTGCGTTGTTGCTGATTTTGGCCCTGGGCTGTGGACCTGTCGAATCCACCATGATCATCGTGGAGGCTGACACCGCCCTGCACAACGCCAAGACGGCGAATGCCGCCGACAAATCACCATATGAATACACCGCCGCGGAGCAATACCTGCACAAGGCGCGGGAGATGTGGGGTACGTCGGACTTTGAGTATTCTATCGATTACGCCGCCAAAGCCAGGGATCTTTCGCTCAAAGCCCTGGAGCGCTCGATGAGAAAGGACGGAGAATGAACCCCCGGCCTTCAAGCGACTCGCGTCCCGAGGAGAGAGCCGACATGAAATCCCCCCGAAGCGTTTTGGCCTGGACGGCCCTGACCCTGATGGCCTTCATCGCAACGCTGGCCATCGGCTGCGTCCCTGGATCCAAGATCCGCGCCGACGCCGAAGTGGTCAAGCGGGACATCGCCAAGGCACGAAAAAGCGGTGCCTATCGCTGCGCGCCCAAAGAGCTTGCTCTGGCTGAGACCAACGTTGAATTCACCTTGGACGAGTTGGATCAAGGCGACTGGTTGCGAGCGGAAGATCACGTCAAGCTGGCCATCGCCTCGATACGCAAGGCGCTGGAGAACTCCAAAGGCTGCGGTCCCAAGAAGGTGCTCATCAAAGCGCCGCCCAAGGTAGTGGCCATCAAGAAAACCGACCGGGACGGCGACGGCATCGTGGACCTGGAAGACAAGTGCCCGGACGTTCCGGGCCTGCCTGAGTTTCAGGGCTGCCCGCCGCCCAAGCCAACCGACTCGGACGGCGACGGCATCTTGGACGACGTGGACAAATGCCCCAACGATCCGGAAGACAAAGACGGCTTCGAGGACGAGGACGGCTGCCCGGACTTCGACAACGACCAGGACGGCATTCCCGATCTTGAAGACAAGTGCCCCAACGAGCCAGGACCCCCTGAAAACCAGGGCTGTCCGGTCCTCGATCGAGACGGCGACGGCATCTTAGACGATGTGGACAAATGCCCGGACGATCCGGAAGACAAAGACGGCTTCGAAGACGAGGACGGCTGCCCGGATTTGGACAACGACAAAGACGGCATCCCGGATGTTGAAGACAAATGCCCGAACGTTGCAGGTCCTCCAGACAGCCCGCAGGGCAAAGGCTGTCCTCGCAAGTATAAGCTGGTCAAGATCAACCGCGAGAAGAAGCGCATCGAAATCAAGCAGAAGGTGCACTTCGCGAGCGGCAAGCATCGCATCTTGTCCAAATCCTTCCAGCTTCTCCAGGACGTGGCGCTGGTCCTAAAGGACTTCCCGAAAATGGAAGTCTCGGTGGAAGGCCACACGGACAGCCAGGGCTCGGATGCTTACAACCAGGGCCTGAGCGAGCGACGTGCCAACGCCGTACGCGACTTCCTCATCAAGGAAGGCCTGGATTCCAGCCGCTTGAGAGGCCTGGGCTATGGCGAAGCCAAGCCCATTGCGTCCAACCGCACTCGCCGCGGCCGCGAGGCCAACCGACGGGTTGAATTCCGCATCCTGGACGCCAAAGAGTAGTAGCGCCTTGCCAGACCAAGAGAGCCTTCTGTCCCAGGAGAGCAAGACCAAGCTTTTCCGAAGCGCAGGGACTGTCAGCGGACTGACCTTGGTCAGCCGCATGACCGGCTTGGCCCGGGACATGGTCTTCGCCAATCTCTTCGGCGCGGGCGGGGCGGCGGACGCCTTTAACATCGCCTTCACCATCCCCAATGTCTTTCGTCGTTTCGTGGCCGAAGGTGCCATGAGCGTGGCCTTCGTACCGGTCTTCACCGAATACCAAACCACTAGATCCCGCAACGAAACCTTAGAGCTGTTCAACATCACCTTCAGTTGGTTCACCCTGCTCTTGAGCATCATCTGCGGCCTGGCCATCGCGGCCAGTCCACTGCTGGTCAAGTTGTTCGCGCCCGGCTTCGCTGCGGACAAGTTCGAGCTGGCGGTCTACCTGAACCGCCTGATGTTTCCTTATCTGTTTTTCGTGGCCATGACTTCTTTGCTGGTGGCCATCCTCAACACCCACCGCCATTTCGCCGCGCCAGCCGCCGCCCCCATTCTGCTTAACCTTGCCATTGTGGGAAGCGCTCTGACCTTAAGTGAAAGTCTCGATCCGCCCATCACCGCCATGGCGGTGGGTGTGCTTGCGGGCGGAGTCCTTGAGCTGGCGTTGCTTTGGCCCTTTGTGCGGGCCTTCGGGGTCCGCCTGAAGTTTCGCTTCAAACGCGGACACCCGGCGGTCAAACGCATGCTGCTGCTCATGGGCCCGGCCGCCTTTGGCATGGCTGTTTATCAGGTCAACATCCTGGTCTCCAGAGCATTGGCCTCATTGTTGCCGGAGGGCTCGGTCACTTACATCTACTATTCTGATCGCTTCATGGAGTTGCCCCTGGGCGTTTTCGCCGTGGCCATCGCCACCGTGGCCCTACCCGACCTGAGCCAACACGCAGCCAAAGGCGACCATGAGCGATTGACCGACACCTTGCGATTTGCCTTGCGCCTGACTTTCTTGGTTTGCATCCCGGCCATGATCTGGCTGGCGGTTTGTCGCGTACCGCTCATCAGCACCTTGCTGCAGCGTGGAATGTTCGAGCACGACGACACCATGGCCACCGCCCAGGTCTTTTTGGCCGCCTCTGCGGGCATCTGGGCCGTGGCGGGCATCCGCAACCTGGTGCCTGCCTTCTACGCCATGAAGGACACCAAAACGCCTGTGCTCATCGCCTTTGTGGCCTTCATCCTCAACGCCGCCCTGGGTGCCACCTTGATGTGGCCCATGGGTGCCGCGGGTTTGACCACCGCCAACTCCGCCTCCTCCATCCTGAATTTTTTTCTGCTCTTTTTGTTCCTCCGACGCAAAATAGGCCCCCTGGGAGGCCGTCAACTCTTCGCCTCGATTTGGCGGGTGACCTTGGCCTCGGCCTTGGCCGGTATGGCAGTCTGGCCTTTCGGCGAAATGGGCCTTTGGGCTGAAGACGGCCAACTCTTGCCCAAGGTGGGCTTTCTGGCCCTGGCCGGCATCGTTGGCGGCTCGGTTTTCGTCTTGTCTGCCTGGTTGCTACAGGTCGAAGAGTTAAGGGTGCTGATCCGCAGACTGCTTCGCAGAACTTGAACCGAATCGCAAAACGAGAACCCGCTTTTTGCCAAGCAAGGCCTCCAGCGCCGGTCTCTTGGCTCGCTGGACCAGCCGGCCATTGGAAGCCTTCAGGAGCATGCCGGGATCCAATTGGAGTACGGTGGGCACATGATCGGCGATGCCGGTAGGCTCCATGCTCATTTTCAGTTCATGGCCCCCACCAGAGACAAAATCAAAACGCAACTGGAAACTGGCGCTGATGGGCCCCGTCAGAGACGTCGGGCCCCAAAGACCACTGCCGTCGCTTCGACGCACCCAGGGGGTCAGGTTCGCGCCATCCAAAACCACCCGCAGTCGCTGCAAGGCGGATTGCTCCAGACCCTTCAAAAAGGCTTGCCGCTCGGCCTTGTCCAAATGCCCATCGCGGTTGCTGTCGGCTCTTTGCCTGGTAAGCCGGGCCTGATCGCCACCCGCTTTGTCCCAACTCACGATGAGGTAGAGTGCATCCGCCTTCAGCAGGCCCCGCAGGCTCTCGGCATGTAGTCCCTCATGGGCCGAAGCCAAACCAGTCCACATCCAACTGAAGGCCAGTCCGAAGAGAATCCCCCGATACATTAGCGTAAATCTCGAACGTAGCCTTTACGGATGAGATGCATCAATGTCTGATACGTCTCAAAATCATTGAGGATGGATTTATCCAACACCACCTGGACCTGGCTGTGATTATGTACCAGTTGCAACACATCCAGTTGCTCTTCATTTAGATCGCGCAGGGCCGCCGTCAAGGGACGCACCATACCGAATCGTGATTTGACCGCCGGACACTGGGGCTCGATGCGCTTGAACTCATCAATGAGCCGCATGGCCTCCATGAGCAAACCCTCGGTGCTGTCATCCAACTCCAGAATAAACTGCTCATCGGATGGTGCCGTCAATTCGAAGAAGCCCTCTTCCCAAGACAGCATACGCACGAAGGCCTTTTGTGGGTCCAGATCCGGATCGTCGTCGATGGAGACGTAATAAATTTTCCCGTTGCGCAAATAGATCTTGCCCACATGGGGATCTCGCCTCACCACCATGACGCCGCTCTTCTTGGATGTACTGAAGAGCTGCAACAAGTCAGGCAGGGGCACTTCATCGATACGGCCCGACATGGGCGAAGAAGAACGAGCTCGTCGCTTGGCCAATCGCTCCATCTTATCCTTGGCCGCCGCCTGGTCTATGGGCATGTCCCCTGCGCCGGATGCCTCCAAGGCAACCAATTTGAGAATGGAAGTACCCACCAGGATCCGGTCCCCTTCCTTCAGGCGAGCCTTGCGAACTTTCTCGCCGTTGACGAAGGTACCGTTCGTGCTGCCTAGATCCTGAATCATCACCGCGCTATCGGTGGTCACGATCTTGGCGTGCTTGCGAGAAACCATGTCCTCCACCAAGACCATGTCCAGCTCGGAGCTGCGTCCAACCACAATCTCCTTGTTGGGTTGGAGCGGGAACTCGCCGCCGTGGTATTTGCCCGAAATGAACTTGAGCGCGTAGCGTTTGATTCCACCAGCCATGATTGACTCCTGCCCCTCTTCAGTCGTCCTGCCCCGAAACCAGGTTCAAATACATTTTGCAACTGCGATTGTCCGGATCCGTCTTCAGGGCTTCCTGCCAGGCCGCGATGGCCTCATCATTGCGTCCAAGTACATAAAAAGTGATCCCCAGGTGGACTCGAGCGGCCACATACTGAGGCCGTTCGTCCAAAATACGCTGAAGTTCAGCCAGGGCATCCTCTCGCTGGTCCCCATCACGCAACACCTGGGCCAGCTTCAAGCGAATGTCCACAAAGCCGGGGGCCAAGGACAGGGCCTTGCGATACTCGACGGCCGCAGCCTGGAAAAGCCCAGTGGATTGATAAACGTCACCGATGGCCGCATACATGTTGGAAATTTTACCCTGCACGAAGGGATCCAGGTCACCATCGGAGGACTGAGACGAGGACAAAGCCTGTGCGTAAATCTTTTTGGCCTCTGAGTAACGCCCCAGATCATTGTAGGTCACAGCCAAATTCAAAGCGGCCTCGGTATAACCCGGGTTGATGGCCAGCGCTCTTTCAAAATGGGTCTGTGCCTTAACGAACTGACCTCGATCATGATGGATGACACCCATCATGTTATGCAGATCGGCAAAATCATCGTGCTTTTCCAGCACGTCGCTTAGATAGCTTTCAGCACGGGCGTATTCTTTCTTTTTGTAAGCGTCTCGCCCAAGCCGCATCATTTCTTTGATACGTTCATCCATCGATGACTCCCTGCCCTGGCTTATCCCAGGCCTCCAACGATACGCCAGCGCGTACCCTCCTTGCGCAGCTGCAAACGCTCCCGGGCCCTTTGCTCCACCGGTTTGCCTTCTTCGCCAATCCGATAAATAAGCAAATATGCCTGGGTAACTTGAGCACCATCGCCCTGCATCACCACGCGCAAGTCGTGAACCATCATGCCCACGCCTTTGGATGCGGCCAAATCCAAACGAGTTCGCTCAAGCAACTCCTTCCAGCCTCCTACCTCACCACGATATTCTAAGGAAATCAACTCACCAAGTCGTTCCAGCGAGCCTTCTTCAAGAGCCCTGCGTCGATCTCGAAGCAGCCACACCACGCCACGCAGATCCGTCAGGAAGTCCCCAGCAAGGAAACAAGCCGTGGGCTGATCCACGGTACGCCAGACCATGGGGCCCTCGAAAAAAAGGCCCTTACCCTCCACCTGCAAATGCCCGGACAAGGCGTCCTTGCCCTGCTCCAGATCCATGACCCGCAAATTCAAAGGCCCATACACGGTGAACAATTGCCGCAAGTCATCCGCCAATCGTCCCGGACCACCACGGGCATCGCCGTATTCCCTATCGACCATGGCCAGCACAGCACCCACATCAGGCACCGCACAGGCCGCCACCAATCCATCGGACAGCACAACAGGGGCGTGAGGGTCAGGCTGCCGGCAGGCGACTCCACTCAACAAGACCAGCAAAAAGCCAAGTTGCCGCATCGTCAAGGCGACTTTCCCTCTCGCCCGCCCGTCTCCGTCTCCCCCTTGGGTTTTGGACTGGCTTGCTTCTTCTCGGTAGGGACCTGCGATTTGACGCTCCCAAGTCTGGTTTGCAACAGACTGGCTTGATTCTGGTAAGCACCCTTGGGGAATCGGCGGTTCAGCTCCTGCAAGGCATCTCTGGACGCCTTAAGCTCACCCAGTTCAGCCAGGGCCTCGGCCTTTCGGTAGAGAGCCTTTTCCTCATAACCCGAGCCGCCATAGCGCATCAACTCGTCGGCCCGCCACACGACGCCACGCATGTGTCCACCCTTGTGATTGAATTCCATGGTGTAATGGCAAAATTCCGCCAACCTGCGCTTGCATCTCTGCAAAAGAGCCGTGGCCTCGGGCGCATGCTCGTCACCTGGAAAACGCGCAAGGAAATGCTCCAACTCACGGATGGTACGCACCACTTCTTTCTGATCGAACTCGTAGGCCGGAGGCATAAAAAACCAGTCCTCCGGAATCCTTTTTCCGAAACTCAAGGCGATACGAAAATTGGCGTAAGGTACCTTGGCATGCCGCGGATGCAACTTGATGAAAGTCTGGTAAGCGTCGGCCGCCTCGATGAAGCGATCCCGAGCAAAATGACAATCGGCCAACAAGAGATCCGACTCGGTCGCAAAAGTCGAATAGGGAAACTTATTCTTCACAAACTTGAAATACTCGATGGCCTCCAGGTAGTCCTCATCGGCAAGCGCTTTCTTCCCTTTGATGAAGTTCTCCTTGGCGGAAACACGATAACTCACACGAGCCCGCTGATTGGGACCGGAAGCACAAGACACAAGACCCCAAGCAAACAAGGACGGACCCAACAAAGAAAAGGAAAGAAAAAACAAAATTCGACGCATCACGAAGCACCTCAACAGATGGAATCATAAGCGATTCCGGGCAAATGCGCCGATAAAATAGCACGGCGCGCCAAAATGAGTCAAAGAAATAAAAAGGAACAAACTCAGATGCGCCCCAGTTGTCCATCCACCAAGAAACCTTCCACTCCATTGGCCAGGCGCACACGCATATGTCCATCTACTTCATTGAGCAAAAGCACCTTCAGCCCTTCGTGGACTTCCATCAGCACCTTGGCGCTGCGTTCGGGCCCAGCCCGCAAGGAGCCTGTGTGGGCCACCACGACGCCGTGGTGCACCCTTTCTTGCACGTAGATACGGCTGGCCAACAAAGACCCGAAGACCAGGGTGAGCATCAGCAGAGGTACGCTTATCCAAAACAAAAGCCTACGCCCCGGTCCAGCAGACATCAGATGCCGAGCCGCGAGCAACACGAAAAAAAGCAAATACATGCCCAAAAAAGACCACGTCAGCCAGCCCCAGGATAAGCCACGAATGAAGCCTTGCCACAGGGGCTCACCCACGGCCCCCCCCTTGGGCATGACCACTTTGTCGATGAGTTCTTTGCGAATCTTCTCCAGGTTGCTGCGGGCTCCGTCATCGGCAGGCTTCAAGTCTAAGGTCTTCTCGTAAAAAAGCACGGCAAGACCCTTGCGGCCCTCTCGGTAAAAAGCGGTGGCCAGGTTGAAATAGAGGTCAGGATGCACCAGGCCCGCATCCACCAGGCGCTGATAATCCTCCACCGCCTTGGTGAAATCCTCAGCCAGCATGGCTTGGTTGGCCCGGTGGAAGACGGACATAAAATCCGGTGCAGCCGCCTGACCAGATTGAGCCAAAGACGGAGCCGCCAACAAGCCGAGAATGAAAGTGAACAACAACACGCTCAAAATCGGTCTGCGCGGAATCATCGACGACCTCCTTGAGCGGCAGGCGCGCGCAGACGCTGCAAGTCCTTCACTAAACCCGCCGCCCGCTGCAAAGCAGCCTGCATTTCGCCTGCCTGAGAGACAGAAGGCGCAAACCGACCGAATTCACAGTTTTCAATTTCACGCCCAACCGCGGCACACAAGGCTTCGGGCACCTCATCCTCTCGCAAGGACTGCTTGAGCATATCCAGCGCCAGGCCTCCAGCTGCCACACCTGTTCGGGCAAAGATGGCATCTATCAAGGCCTGGTTCAGGGTGGCGTAAAAATCCACTGTTTGACCGGCCGCCGCCATCTTGGCCGCTTGTTTCAGGCGTCGACGTGCATCGCTCCAGGCCCGGCGCATCAGGGATCGGGGGCTCTCCACCATCAAACCCGTGCGGAACCAAGCAAGCAACAACAACAACAGAAAGAGGCCCGGAGGCACAACCAGCAGCACCGCAAAAACCCAATGCTGGTAGAATGGTGCCCCGTGTCCGGAAAGGCTGCTCTCGAAACGGATGGGCTTCATGGCACCGGCTACGATGTTCACCTCGCGGCCCCCCGGTCCGATCCCACCAGCCGTGCCACCGCTGGCGGTCACATGCAACTTGCGTTCAGGCACCTTCAGGGTCTTGTAGACACCCGAGGCCGGCTCGAAAAAAGCAAACTCCAAAGCCGGGATGATCAGCTCCCCTGATGCCAAGGGCATCATGATGTACTCAAAGACCTTGGTGCCGCGCACCATCTTGCCGGTCTTGGGCACCTTGACCTGAACCGTCGGATCGAAGGTCTTGAATCGGTCCAGCCGTGGCAGATCGGGCGGGTGCAGCCGCTCGATATTGCCTGTGCCCTTGAGGGTCAACGTGTATGTCACGGGCTGGTTCAAGGTAACCCGATCCGCATCCAACTCAGCCGAGAGGCTGAAGATGCCCACGTTGCCGGAATGAAACGAAGCCGGCCTTCCTTTCTTCGGCAAGGCTTCGACCTTGATCTCCAAAGGCCTGGTTTTCAGAACCCGGTTTTCCGCCGGGAAGAATGGCGAGCCCCCCGCCTCCACCTCGACTTCCACGGCGCCGATTTTCACGGAACCGGGCCTGAGCGGAAACAGGGCCTTGCGATCCAGCAACTTGTATTGGTAACGCAAGCCATTGATGACCTTCTCATCTGCCTTTGCTTTGCTAGCGTCTCGATCCACGGCGTAAAAACCATCCAGCTTGGGCCAGCGAATCGATGCGATTCGGGCACCCACCCGCGAGTAGACATAGACCGAAACCGTAATCTGCTGACCCTCGTAGACCAAATCCGAAGGCACGTAGGCTCTGACAAAGATATCTTCCGAGCCCAGCGCCTGGGGGGCTTGCCTGCGGCGCATCAAGTCGTTCATGGGAGAGCGGAACCAATCATCGTCCGGGAACATGGACGATGGCCGGCCCGAAAAGGGGGAGGTGGGCCCGCTTGGATGATTGCGCGCCTTACCCACCAGCACGGTGATGGATTTGGTCTTGTGGAGGCGCCCCGCATATTTGAGCTCAGCCGGGCCGATGGTTACCTTGCCTATCCTGGTGGGCCGCAGGGTCAAAACCGTGTTCTCGAACTTCTGGTAATTGGCCTTGCCGCCGGAGAGCGCAAACTGCAAACTCTCTCGCCGACTGGTGCCCACGATCTCTAACGAAGCGGTCTCCGGCAGTTGGAGATAACCCATCTTGCTCCGGTCGGGCACCGAGGCGGTGATGGTCAACTTCAGGGTCTCGTTCACGGCCACGCGGGTCTTGTTGACGCTGGACTCCAAGACCACGTTATCGCCGGCCGCGGCTTGCGCAGGCAACAAACACAGCCAAAGCAAGCCGGGAACCATCCAGGCGATTCGCCACGCCGATGAGACGCACCGTTTTTGTCTGCCCAAGCTCGACACCAGTTTCACCAATCCTTTTTCACATCCCTATCATGATTGCGCCGATTGAACTCAGGCAACAAAAATTTATGCATTTGAAAAGGTTTCTCGTTGTCGCGCATGGCGTCTAAGAGATCCCTGACCTGCTGTTTGGACAAGCGGCCAGGTTCTTGATCCGAGGCCGACGACCGACTCGACTGGCGCTGATCCGCCTGCTGGTCCTCAGGCTGGCCCTGTTGATCTTGTTTGTCCTGATCTTTCTTGTCCTGATCTTTTTTGTCCTGATCTTTTTTGTCCTGATCTTTCTTGTCCTGATCTTTCTTGTCCTGATCTTTCTTGTCCTGATCTTTCTTGTCCTGATCTTTCTTGTCCTGATCTTTCTTGTCCTGATCTTTCTTGTCTTGATCTTTCTTGTCTTGATCCTGCTCGTCCTGGTCTTTCTTGTCTTTCTGGTCTTTTTCGTCCTGATCTTTCTTGTCTTTCTGGTCTTGCTTGTCCTTGTCGCCCTCTCCCTTTTCGCTGTCTCCCTCGTCGCGTTGGTCTTTTTTCTTCTCGCTCTGGTCCTTCTTGTCTTCCTTTTTCTTATCCTGCTCCTGCTTTTTGTCGCCCTTGTCGCTATCGTCGGGTTGCTTCTGTTCCTCCTGTTGCGCGAGGGCCATCAGGGCCAGCTCAAGGTTATAGCGGGCGTCGTCGAAAGCCGGATCCAACTCCAGGGCACGTCGATAGTAAACCATGGAATCCTTGTAAGCTTTCTCTGCCAGAAAGGTATTGCCGATGTTGTAATAATTTCGTGTTTTGAGGACCCTGTCCTCGGTCCCCAGGGCCCGCAAGAAAGCTTCACGGGCCTCTTTGGAACGGCCCAACTTGAACAAGGCGCTGCCACGATCGAACTGGATACTGGGTTCGGCCTCAAACTTTTTCTCCGCATCTTCGTAGCGCTCAAGCGCTTGCTCAAAATGCCGTTCACCATAGAGTCTGTTGCCATCGGCCACAGACTCAACCTGGCGCTTCAAGGGACCGGCGGCTTGCACCACATTCACTCCCCCGATGAGGCCCAAGAAGGAAAGACCCAGCAAGAGTTTTCTCATGGCCGCCTCCCCTGATTGGAACGCGAAGGGACCAATGTGGCCCCCAGCAAGAAAAACAGAGCCAAGAAAGCAAAAAGCTGGAACTTCTCTTCGTAAACCGTCTCAACCCGAGCCTCATAATCGCTTTTTTGCAATCGGCTCAGTTCCTCAAAGATGGCCTCGAAACCCAGGTCACCCGCGGCCGAATGAACGAACATGCCCCCCGTGGCCTCCGCGATGGCTCGAAGAGGTCCTTCTTGCATACGGGTCATGATGGTCTTGCCGTCATCGCGCATGTACTTCCCATCACCATCCGGGATGACCTCTCCGATGCGCGTGCCTATGCCTACCGTATGCACCATAACGCCCATGTCTTTGAGCAGACTGAGCTCTTCTTCGTAGCCGCCCTCGTGATCTTCGCCGTCCGACAACAACACAATGACCTTGGAACGCGAACCTCCGCGAGCATTATCAAACATCTGCCGAGCTGCTCGAAGTGCCTCGGAAAGATTGGTGCCTCCGATGGGGATGCTGCCAGGGGTCATCGCGCGCAAGAAAAGCTTGGCGGCAGCGTAATCGGAGGTCAAAGGGCACTGGACGAATGCCGCCCCGGAGAATGAAACCAAACCAATCCGATCCCCTTGCAAGCGGTCGATGAGCCCGTTGATCTCCATTTTGGCACGTTTGAGCCGATTGCCCGACCGACGCGCGGACACGTCCCGGGCCAACATGCTCTTCGATGTATCCAGGGCCACGACCACGTCCACGCCCCTTCTTTTGACCAGGGTCGAGTGGGTACCGAACTGCGGCCGGGCCAGAGCCACAACCAAGGAACCCATGGCTATGACGATCAAGACGAGCTTGAGGATCTCCCTTTCCAATGATCGCTCTGGGGCCAAACGATCCAAGAGTTCGGGATCGGCCACCCGAGCCAGCACCTTCTGCCGGTGAAGCAAGGCCGCCACCCCGCCGCCCATAATCAGCGGCAGAAGCGTCAACCAATAAAAGTATTCGGACGCGGCAAAACGCATGCCCGATCCCATCTCCCGCTAAGGGAATCGCCTCAGGCGGGTCCATCGCAGGACCAGCTCCAGCAACAAGGCCAGCAAAGCCGGCAAAAGCGCCAATTGGAACACCTCCGTATGGCGCGTATAACGACCTGGATCCATCAAACGAGTCTTTTCCATCTGGTCTAAAATATCTTGGAAATCCTTTTCCAACTTGGCCTGATCCACCGCTCGATAAAACTTGCCCTTGGCGATCTTGGCGATCTCCTTCAAGAGATCCGGGTCAGTCCGGATCTCCACCTTGCGATACTGCATGCGCCCGAAGACACCCTTGCCCACCGGGTAAGGAACCAAGCCACCCTTGCCCACCAAAATGGGAAACACCCGAATGCCCTCCCGGGCGGCGATTTCAGCTGCCTGAACCGGCGAGATCTTGGATGCGTTGTCATCCCCATCGGTCAGCAGGATGATCACCTTGCTCTTGGTCTCCGATTCGCGCATGCGATTGATGGCCACCACGATGGCGTTGCCAATGGCGGTTCCATCTTCGATAACGCCGGTTTTCACCGACTGCAAAACGTTGTGCAAAATGGAGTAATCCAGGGTCAAGGGACTCTGGGTGAAGGCATCGGCGGCGAAGACCACCAGGCCCAAACGATCATCGGTGCGCTGCTTAATGAAACTGGAGATGACCGCCTTGGCGCCCTCGATGCGACTCATGCGCTTGCGAGGACGATTGGGGGGAGCGAAGTCCACCGCCCGCATGCTGGTGGAGACATCCAAGACCATCACGATATCCATGCCCTCGGTGAAGACGTCGGCCTCGGTGGTGGCCACCTGTGGCCGCGCCACCGCCAGAATAACCAGGGCGATGGCCAAAAGCCTGAGCAGGGGCACCAGATAGCGCCAAATCCCCGGACGTCCGCCCCGCACCGCCTTGAGAGGCGCGAGACTGGACATGAGCAAGACCGGACTGTGTCGCCGCCGAGCCAAGACCGCAAAAGAGGCCAGCAAAACCACGGCACCCAAAAGGCCCAGGCCGAGCCTGAAAATAAAACTCTCGAAGGGCACATCCACCGTGGCCACAAGAACCCAAAAACAGGTCAACAAGCCGCCCGCCAAAGACATCAAAGCCAGCACAAGCAAGGCGGCCTGAGCCCGGACCGTGCCCAGGGGCTCGGTCAAGGGACGAGCCCCTGCCCTGGCCTTACGAAAACGTTTCTCGGCCAGCCACAAGACCGTGAAGGCCAAGGGCAGCGCTACCGCCAAAAGCAAGCCCCAGAGGCTTGCGAACTGGAATTCGGTGGTGCGAATCACGGCCCCACCTCGTCGCCTTCGTTCGGGACATCTTCGTCCTGGTCTTTGGCGAGTTGGGTGGCCATCACAATGGCGTGGGCTCCGTCGATGGCCGTCGAGCAAGCCGCATCGTCGGGCCGCCAACGAGCAAACTTGACCATGTCGGCGTCGTGCAAGAGATGCCCCAAAAGTTTAATATCCAAGCCGGGGGTGATCCTGTCGCGAAGCTCCTCGCCGAGCCCCCTACTGGTGAGATCCAAGGCAAAAAAGCCATACCGGTTGCCCAAATATTCGCGCAAGGTCTCATTGACACGCACAAAATAGGCTTGTACCTCGCCGCGGCGGAGCAAGTCAGCCTGAACGATGGCACGCAGGCGACCCAGGGCTATCTCATGGGCCTTGCGCGGAGGCGGCAACTCGACCACCTGGAGGGCACCCGATTGCAGCCCGGGTGCTCGACGCACCAACAAAGAGACGAGGACAAACGCAAGCAACAACCCCCCCAGAACAAGCAGTCGAAAGTCATTTTCGAAGACGGGTACGGGACCCTGGATGTCCCGCGGCTCGGGCTTATCCACCCCGGCCAGAAGGCTCGTGATGCGAATGCGACCCGGGGGCACGGGCAGGGGTTCGAGATCTGCCTTGCCACCATCGAGCATCACCGGGGCCAAGGAAAACACGGGCAGATCAAGCTCGCCGAGCTTCGCGTAGTTGGCCAGGCGCAACTCCAACAAGACGATTTCTTTTCCGTCTACGCTTTCTCTGCGCCGCCTGCGCTCCAACTCGACGAAGTCGCCAAGGGGGACTTTCTCCGGCAGCCTGTAATGCTCGGCCACCTCGACCGGCAAGCGAAGGGTCCACCAAAAAGGCTGGCCCAGCTTAACCTCTTCCCATTCCACTTGGCTCGAGAGGGCCACGGTCGCAGATGGCTCTTCGGCATCAAGACCCGCGTCTTTGGCCGCCACGGGATAGGCCTGCATCAGCAGTAAGGCAAAGAGGAGGGTTTGTGCGAGCCCCTTCATCGCGCCATCCGCGCCGCACGGCGTTTGAAAAACAAAACCAAGGGGCGCACGTAATCTTTTTCGGTGGACAGTTCCACCGAGTCGATCTTCATCCGCTTGAACAGATGCCTGCGGGCCTCCCAGGATTGCTCCACCTGCTCGGCCACCGCCTTGCGCACCCGTTTTGAAGATGTATCGAAAAGCATCACCTCGCCGGTCTCCGCGTCCTCAAAGGACGCAATTCCCATGTCCGGAAGGTATTTTTCCAGAGGATCGTGCAATACCAAGGGCACCAAATCATGCCGGCGGTGGGCCACTCGCAGGGCCTGCTCGTAACCCTGGGTCAAAAAATCCGAGATCAAGAACGTTACGCTCTTGCGTTTGGTCACCCGGGACAGAAACTCGAGACCCGCTGCAATGTCGGTTCCCCGATGCGCCGGGCGAAAGGCCAAAACTTCGGAAACCACCCTGAGCACATGTTTGGCACCCTTCTTGGGTGGCACAAATCGCTCGACCCGGTCGGTGAAGATGATCAAGCCCACCCGGTCATTGTTCTTGATGGCCGAAAAAGCCAAAAGCCCGGAAATCTCCGCGGCCAGTTCCGCCTTGAAGCGTCCACGACTACCGAAGGCCTGAGACCCCGAAGCGTCCACCAGGAGCATGACGGTCAGTTCCCGCTCTTCGATGAACTGCTTGACGTAGAGGTCATTCATGCGAGCGGAGACGTTCCAGTCAATGACCCGGATGTCATCGCCCGGCTGATAGGGACGAACCTCGTCGAAGGCCATGCCGCGCCCCTTGAACACGGAATGGTACTGCCCGGCCACCACGTCGTTGACCGCCCGATTGGTGGTGATCTCGATCTTGCGAATCTTTTTGATGAGTTCCTGTGTCAGCATGGCTTAGTTTCGACAATCCCTCGCCTGACTCTGGCTCATGGAGACGCCAACTGGTCCAGAATCTGCTGGATGAGATCCTCGCTCGACAGCTCCTCGGCCTCCGCCTCATAGGTCAAGATGACCCGGTGCCTGAGGACGTCCATGGCCACCGCCTTGACGTCCTCGGGCGTCACGTAGCCCCGATGGCGCAAGAAAGCGTGGGCCCGACTGGCCAAATTCAGGTAAATGGAGGCACGAGGGCTCGCCCCGTATTCGATTTTGTCCGCCATATCGGCAAGCTTGTAATCCTCGGGGTCCCTGGTGGCGAAAACAATGTCCAAAATGTACTCGTTGATCAGCTTGTCTACGTAAATCTCGTGGACCAACGAGCGGGCCCGCCGAATGTCTTCCGTACTCACCACCTTGCTGGCGGTCGGGGGCTTAGGGCTCACCATGCGGCGCATGATCTCTCGCTCGTCGTCCTTCGTGGGATAGCCGACCTTGACCTTGAGCATGAAACGGTCCACCTGGGCCTCGGGCAAAGGATAGGTGCCTTCTTGCTCAATGGGATTTTGGGTGGCCAAAACAATGAAAGGATCGGGCAAGTCGTGGGTGGTGTCGCCCAGGGTCACTTGCCGCTCTTGCATACTCTCCAACAAGGCCGATTGCACCTTGGCCGGTGCCCGATTGATCTCATCAGCCAGCACAAAGTTGGTGAAAACGGGGCCCTTTTTGGCTGTGAACTCCCCGCTCCGCTGATTGTAAATCATGGTGCCCACCAGGTCGGCGGGCAGCAGGTCCGGCGTAAACTGGATGCGCTTAAAATCGGCGTCCACCGAGTCTGCCAAGGTGCGAATGGCCAAGGTCTTGGCAAGCCCCGGCACACCCTCAAGGAGAACGTGACCGTTGCACAGGAGACCGAGCATGATGCGCTCCACCATGGTCTTTTGCCCCACGATGACCTTGCCCACCTCGGCGGTGAGCCGATCGACAAATGCGCTTTCTTGCTCGATTTTTTCGTTAATCGCCCGGATGTTTTCCTGCATATCTCTTCCTCCCTTATGCCCAGGCCATACCACGCCCTGACTAGACCCTTCAACCATTAAGGTCTACGACCTATTCCAGGGAGAGTCGGGATTGACAAGTTCTTCTGCTTGCCTTAAAAGATAATGGTTGCGGGGAATATCAACCCAAAGGAGATCACCCATGCTGCTGAACGACGACATGAAATTGGACAAACGCATCATCGAGCGAAACATCCGCTCCGGCGTCGTGGGTCCCAAGGAGTTCAACAAGCACATCAAGAAGCTCAAGGATCTTTCCAGCGAAAGCGAGAAAATCGAAGCCGAACTCGAGCGCATTTCGCACCAGTTGCCGGCCAGCCCCGAGACGGATGAGGACGAATTGTGAGTGACGGAAACGAAAAAAGCCAACAAGCTTTTTCGTTCACCGCCTTCATTCTCTCCCTGTCCACGGCTGCCTTGCAGCAACTGGGGATTGGATGCTCTGGACCAGAAGAAAACTCGGAAGAAAAACCAGAAGAGCCAGAGGTCTGCTTGGCCATGGCCCAGCAGACCATCGACATCCTTGCCATGCTTCAGGAAAAAACCAAGGGCAACCTCTCCGAACAAGAAAGCAAATTGCTCGGCAACATCCTGTATGACTTGCGCATGCGCTATGTGAAGGCCTCCAATCCATAAAGTGCCCAAAGGCCTGCCTGTCCTTTTATTTTTTTTGACGGTCCTGGTCGCCTGCCAAAAAGAAGCCCCACCGGCAAAACAAGCATCAAAACCCCCAGTCCCGGCTGCCCCTGCCCTCAATGATACAGGATCCAAGCTGCCGGCCTTCGACAAGCTCTATGTGCAGGCAAGCCCTTCGGTCGTCGACGTCCGGGCTTTCCAGCCCGTGCAGCGGCCTGGAAACCCCAGGGAGCAGTCCCGGGCCAGCTCCCTGGGCTCGGGCTTTGTGCTGGATCAAGCCGGCCTGGTCCTCACCTGCGCCAGCGTCGTGGAGGACGCAGCCCGCATCGAGCTGCAGCTACATAACGGACGACTGGTGCCCGCCTCGGTCTATGGCGTCGACCCTTTGAGCGACCTGGCTTTGCTGCGCATCGATCCAGCCGTCTGCCCGCCGGCCCTGAGCCCTGCCACACCGGGTAAACTTCGGCAGGGCGATTGGGTGGCCGCCTTCGGTTATCCCTTTGGATTGTCCCACTCCATCACCGCGGGCATGGTCAGCGCCATCCGATCGCCCCAGGCCATGGGCACACCTTTTGGCCGCATCCTCACCGACGCCGCCATCAACCCAGGCTATAACGGGGGTCCCCTCTTGGACCTGCAAGGTCACGTGGTCGGCATCAATCTGGTGCCGCCCGCTTCCGCCAGCCTGGGCCTGGCCCTTCCATGGGCCGACGTGGCCCACCGAATTCAAGCCATGATGGAAGGAAAGAGCCTGCCGCGTCCTTGGTTGGGTCTGGCCTGCCATCCGGTGGACGTGGATCTGGCTCGGGCATCCGGTCTGGCATCCAGCGAAGGTGCCCTGATAACCGCCGTGGCACCCAATTCACCAGCGGCGGAAGCCGGCCTAAAAAAGAAAGATATCGTTTTGGGCATAGCCGGGCAGCCCGTCGAGGATCCCCAGGCCCTGATCGATGCGATGAAACACCTGGCACCGGGTCAGGTCGTGACCCTTCGTTTCTGGCGAGATCGCAGGGAGCGAACCCTACAATTGACGATTTGTGCGCAATAACCGCAGTACACGGGCGGGGGTAAACCCCGCCCCTACTATTTGTAATCGAAGCGGGCGGTGAAGAACCGCAGCTGAGGGGCCTCGAATACCATCTTCAAGCCCTTGATGCTTTCCCGTCGTTCCCAAACCCGACAAACCGCGTCGGCACAGACCTTCATGTGCTCACGGGAGTAAACACGCCTTGGGATGGTCAAGCGTACCAGTTCCAAAGGCGGTCGCTTGTTCTCGCCCGTTTTTTTGTCCCGACCCGCCGAAACGTTGCCTCGCTCCATGGCTCGCACGCCGCTCTCGACGTAGAGTTCCGATGCCAAAATTTGGGCCGGAAACTCATCCTGATCCAAATGGGGCAAGAAGCGCTTGGCGTCTAAGAAGATGGCGTGGGAACCCGGCGGTTCGACAATGGGTACACCCGCGTCCAGCAGGAGCTTGCCCAAATACTGGGTCTGCTCGACCCGGGAACGAATGTAGTCGTCGTCGACCATCTCGTGGAGGCCACGGGCCAAGGCGGCCATATCGCGGCCGGCCATGCCGCCAGCGGTCAGGCTGCCCTCGAACAAAGGCAGCATCTCCTTGGCCTTTTCGTAGACCCATTCTTGATTGCAGGCGAAGAAAGACCCGATGTTGACCAGATTGTCCTTCTTGGAGCTGATGGTGCAACCATCACTGTAACTCAAGAGTTCTTTCAATATCTCACGGATGGACTTGTCTTTGTACGCCGGATCCTTCTTCTGGATCATGTAGGCGTTCTCGGCGCAACGGGTGGCGTCGACCATGACCGGAATATCCAGCGGCTTGCAAAGCGCATACAAATCCCGGGCGTTTTCCATGGACACGGGCTGGCCTCCGGCCATGTTCACCGCCGTCTCGTAAGAGACATAGGGGATATGATCCGCGCCTACTTTATCGATGAGCTTGCGCATCTTGTCCAAGTCCAGATTGCCCTTCCAGGGAAAGTCGCTCTCGGGCTTGTGCGCCTCATCCACGATCACGTCCACGAAGGTGCCGCCGGCCATCTCCTGATGCTCGCGCGTGGTGGTGAAATACATGTTGCCGGGCACGTAGTCGCCTTCCTTGATCATGACCTGGCTCAAGATGTGCTCACCGGCGCGGCCCTGATGCACGGGCATGACATATTTGTAGCCCATGATGTCCTTGACGGCCTTTTCGAGCGTGGGCCAGTCCGCCGATCCGGCCGGCGACTCATCGCCGGTCATCATGTCGGCCCACTGCCTGGTGCTCATGGCCGAAGTACCCGAATCGGTAAGAAAGTCGATGTAGACGTCCTCTGAACGCATGAGGAAGGTGTTGTGACCCGCGTCCTCGACGGCCCTCACACGGTAATCCCGATCGGTCACCTTGATGGACTCGACCGCCTTGATGCGGAAAGGTTCGTAATCAAGCGCACCCGCCTGGGGATCGGTCGGCAAATCCGCCATCAGACCCGCGGGGTCCACCGGCTCAAAACGAGCCGCGTACTGACCCATGTTGGGCGGCGCATAAGTCTGCTTCAAGCCGCGTATGGATTCGCGTTTCTCGTAAACAGCCACGACCGCGCGGGCGGCCGCCTCCAGCTGGGACATGAAGTAAACCCGGCGCGGCGGCTGCAAGGCCACCAACTCCAGCTTGGCTTCCATGGCCTCCGTGCTGCTGCCCACACGCTTCCGGGTCACCTGGCCGAACTCGGCCACCCGCACGCCGGCACCCAGATATATGGCGGCGGCGGCGGCCTGGGCGGGAAACTGCTCGATCGAAACCTTGGGCGCAAAGCGCAGCGCATCGATGAAGACGCCCGTGGCACCGTAAGGCTCCACGACCGGCAAACCCGCGTCCTTGAGGACATCGCCCAGACGCTTAATCTGCGCCCGGTGCCAGGCCAACATATCCGGGTTCATCATCTCGCTCAGCCCCAGGGCCACGGCTTCCATGTCGCGACCGGCCATGCCGCCATAGGTGTGCAGACCTTCGAAGACCACCACGTTGGATCGCGTGCCCACGTAGATATCCTCATGCGTCGTGGCCACGAAGCCGCCCACGCTTGCGAAGCAGCCCTCCTTGGCACTCATGGTGATCACGTCCACGGCTTGTCCGGCCTCAGCCACCAGGGACGACAGGCTCTTCTCGCCCAAACCCTCTTCGTGGGCCTGAACCATGGCGGCCCAGGGTGCCGACCGCGAAACGTCCAGCACCACTTTGCTCCCGAACTTGTGGACCAGTTGAGCCGCCTGCTTCAAATTATCCAAGGACATGGGCAAAGAGCCGAGGGCGTCGGGACAAAGAGACAAATTGACGAAGGCCACTTTGTCGCCATGCTCGTCCAAAACTCTTTCCAGTCGAGCCAAATCCACGTTGGCCCGGAAGACCTCGGTCGCGCATGGATCCGTGGCCACTTCCACGCCCACGTCCAGCACCTTGGCACCGCGCCGCTCGAAATGCGCCCTGGCGGTCCCCGCCGGATTGTTGCTGGGCACCACCTGGTTTTCGCCCTGAATCATGACCAGGCCGATCAAGTGCACGGCCCCGCGACCCATGTGGGTGGGCACCATATGCTGGTGACCGAAAAGCTGCTGCACGGTTTTTTCCAACAGATAGAAGTTCCTGCTGCCGGCATAAGCCTCGTCACCCACCATCAGGGCGGCCCACTGCCGGTCGCTCATGGCGGAAGCGCCGTTGTCGCTAAGAAAATCCAGGGGCACGTCTTTGGACTGAAGCAAAAAAGGATTGTACTGAGCCTGGGCCAAAGCCTCGGACCTACGAGCCGCCTCCACCTTGGGCAAGGCTTCAATGATTTTGTTCTTGTAGGGCTCCGCTTTCGGCAAGTTGCTCATAACCCAATTCTCCTTAGTCTCCCCAGTTGATCTGCCCGGCCAACAAATCGCTTCGGCGACGACTTGTCAACACAAAGAGCCGATTATGGTGTCATCATGCCGCGACGTCCCGCCTTCTGATCGGCAAGGCCCCGACTCAGATCGACGTGTACCAAATCGAAAATCTCAGGATGCTCAAAAATAAGTATCGAATCTGATGCAGCTCTTGAGCATGCTTATGCCCGATTGCGGGCTCGACAAATTGCATTTGTTGTCGTAACTTTCTTCTTGTTAAGGAGGGATCCAAATGAAAAATTGGAAAACATACAGTTGTATGATCCTGGCTCTGGGGCTTAGCCTAACCGGCTCTCCCGACCCCGATCCTGATCCTGATCCCGTTTTGACTTGCACCGAGGTCTTACCTGCAAGTATCGAGGCCGATCTGACCCTGGCCGAGGGATGCTATCTGGCCGAGCAAGGCCTGGATGTAAAAAAAAGACGCTTTTGAGGAGAGTAGCTTGTGATTAACTTTTTATGTGTCTGTCTTGGCAGTGCGGTGGGCGGCGGCTCCCGCTATCTGTTGTCATCCTGGGTGCTCAAGGTCTGCGGGACCGGATTTCCCTATGGCACCCTGGCGGTTAACTTCATCGGTTCTGCCTTGCTGGCGGGCCTGATGCTGATCGGGGTTGAGACCACCGCCATGTCGCCCACGCTGCGCATCGCCTTGACCACCGGCGTCATGGGCGGATTCACCACCTACTCCACCTTCAGCTATGAGACTCTGAAGTACTTGCAGGACGGTGCCTGGGGGGTGGCCATCGGCAACATCCTCCTGACCGTCTTTGCTTGTTTGTTGGCGGCCTGGCTTGGTTGGTCGGGTGCTAAGTGGCTGGTCGGCGTGTAACGAAAGCCGCAGCTTCCATCGACTATTTGTTGAGCTTTCCTTCTTGGCCCAGGGCCTTGGCGCGGATACGCAAGATGATTACGTACAGCCCCATGGGCAGGAGGGTCAGGTAAAAGCCCGGCCCCGAGACGAAGGCCCAGACCTCCCGGGATGAATGATAGGCCGTGTAAAGCACCGCGCCGATGTGGACCGCGGTGCATCCGCAGAGCAGACCCAGCATGGGCTTCATGCGATCCAGGGTCTGATCGGACAGGTTCATCTGGGGCATCATGCGCTCGAAGTAGCGCTTGCTGAAGCGGCGGGGGGCCACCAAGAGGCCGAAGAAGAGGGCCACCGCCAGGCCCTCGATGATGGCGGGTTTGACCTTGAAGAAGAGATCGTTGTCGAAGGCGATGGACACACCGCCCAAAGCGGCGATGAGACCCACGTCCACGAGCACCAGCCACTCGATGCGGCGCTTGAGGTAGTAGATGAAGCCCATCTGTCCGGCTGCAAAGACGATGGCGCTGACGATGGAGATGCGCACGTCCTCGACAATGGAGTCCACCACGATGAAGACCAGCAGCGGCAAGAGCTGGGCGGCAAAGAGCAGCATAGGGTTGGCGGACTTCTTCTTCATATCAGGTCAGGCTTCGCGTTCAGTGCCAGTGGGCTTCCAGGCGGCGAAGGATAGCCATTTCAAAGCACTCTTTTTGCAATGTCTACGACTGACTTTGCCAGGCATCGAATCCAAGGTCAATTCTGCTTTCTGCTCATAGATCGGCTGGGGATCCAGAAACCCGCGAGTTGCTTGACAATCCCTTGATCCGTGAACAAGTTTCACATGTTCGGGAGTGCACAAGGAGGCGGCGATCATGCGGATGGATAAATTCACGGTTAAGAGCCAGGACGCCTTGCAGGCAGCCAATCAATTGGCCGGCAGCCTGGGCCATCAAGAACTCAGCCCTGAACATCTCTTACAGGCGCTGCTCGAACAAGAGGGCGGCATCGTCGAGCCCTTGCTGGGCAAACTTGGCGTGGACGTCAAGGCCCTGCGCCGGGATTTGAGCCTGGCCTTGGGCAAACTGCCCAAGGTCTCCGGGGCGGAAGTTTACATCGGCAAGGACCTTAAAAAAGTCATGGAGCAAGCCCAGGACGAGGCCGATAGGCTTAAAGACGAATTCGTCTCCACCGAGCATCTCTTGTTGGGCCTTGTCGCCAGCAAGAAAAGCATCCTGGCCAGCCAGGGGGTGGACAAAGACAAGCTCTACCGGGCCTTGCAAGACCTCAGGGGCAACCAGCGGGTCACCGACCAGAACCCCGAAGAACGCTACCAGGCGCTGGAGCGCTACGGTCGGGATCTAACTGAATTGGCCCGCCGGGGCAAGCTGGATCCGGTCATCGGGCGTGACGACGAAATCCGTCGCGTCATGCAGGTCCTGGGCCGACGAACCAAGAACAACCCCGTGCTCATCGGTGAACCGGGTGTGGGCAAAACCGCCGTGGTGGAGGGTCTCGCCCGGCGCATCGTCGACGGTGATGTGCCCAAGACGCTCGTGGACAAACGACTGGTGGTCTTGGATTTGGGGGCCCTGGTGGCCGGTGCCAAATTCCGCGGCGAATTCGAAGATCGATTGAAGGCCGTCTTGAAAGAAGTCATCAGCGCCGAGGGTCAGATCATCATCTTCATCGACGAACTGCACACCCTCGTGGGTGCCGGTGCCGCCGAGGGCTCCATGGACGCCTCCAACATGCTCAAACCGGCCCTCGCCCGCGGCGAACTGCATTGCGTGGGCGCCACCACCTTGGACGAATACCGCAAGCACATCGAAAAAGACGCCGCCTTAGAGCGTCGTTTCCAGCCTGTGCTTGTAGGTGAACCCAGCGCCCACGAGACCATCAGCATCCTGCGCGGCCTGAAAGAGAAATACGAAGTGCACCATGGCGTGCGCATCCAGGACGCGGCCCTCGTGGCCGCCGTCATGCTCTCATCCCGCTACATCTCGGATCGTTTCCTGCCCGACAAAGCCATCGACCTGCTCGACGAGGCGGCCAGCCGCCTGCGCATCGAGATCGACTCCATGCCCACGGAGATCGACGAAGTAAGCCGGCGCATCACTCAGTTGGAACTGGAACGAGAGGCCCTGAAAAAAGAAAAGGACAAAGCCTCCAAGGAGCATCGAGTCGAGGTGGAACGAAAAATCGCCGATCTCAAAGAAGAAATCGGCGAAAAGAAAGCCCGCTGGCAGCAAGAAGTGGCGGTCATCCAGGGCATCCGGGAAATCAAAGGCGCCATGGAGGAAGCCCGCAACGAAGAAGATCAAGCCTTGCGAGTCGGCGATTTGGCACGGGCCTCGGAGATCAAGTTCGGCACCATGGCCAAACTCGAAAAAAGGCTTGCCGAAGAACAAGAGCACCTGGCCGAAGCGCAGGCCGGGGGCAAGATGTTGAAAGAAGAGGTGGAACCGAACGACGTGGCCGCCGTGGTGGCCACCTGGACGGGCATCCCGGTGGATAAGCTCTTAGAGGGAGAAAAAGACAAACTGCTGCGAATGGAAGAGCAACTCAGGGAACGCGTGGTGGGACAAGATCCGGCCATCGAGGCCGTGTCCAACGCAGTGCGCCGGGCGCGCTCGGGTTTGGCGGATCCCAACCGGCCCATCGGCTCCTTTATCTTCATGGGCCCCACCGGCGTGGGCAAGACCGAACTGGCCCGGGCCCTGGCCGAGTTTCTCTTCGACGACGAAGCCGCCATGGTGCGCATCGACATGAGCGAGTATATGGAGAAACACGCGGTCTCCAGACTCATCGGTGCCCCCCCGGGATATATTGGCTATGACGAGGGCGGCACCCTGACCGAAGCCCTGCGGCGCAGGCCCTACACAGTCGTCTTGTTTGACGAAATCGAAAAGGCCCATCCGGAAGTTTTCAATGTGCTCCTTCAGGTCCTGGAAGACGGGCGACTGACCGACAGCCATGGCCGTACGGTGGATTTCAAAAACGCCGTGATCATCATGACGTCCAACGTGGGGTCGGATCTCTTGGCCCATCGAGCGGAACAACCAGACGCACAGGATCGCGAGCCACTCATCGACATTCTGAGCCAGCACTTCAGGCCCGAGTTTCTGAACCGAGTCGACGATGTGCTGGTCTTTGGAAGCCTCGGCAAAGAACACCTGAAGCGCATCGTCGACATACAGCTCGGCCGCCTGCATTCCCGGCTTGGCGAACGCAAGATGAGTTTGGATCTGAGCGATGCGGCAAAGGAACACATCGCCGAGGCCGGCTGGGATCCCAAATTCGGCGCGCGGCCCATCAAGCGCGCCATCCAGCGCCTAATTCAGGACCCCTTGGCCAACCTGATCCTCTCCGGTGAATTCGGCGAATCGGATAAGATTCAGGTCGAAGTTGTGGAAGATCAGCTCAAATTCAGCAAGGCTTGAACCCGAAGGGAACCTGACGGGCAGAAAGCTTGTCGCAGTGGTTCCAATCAACAGGAGACGGCATGCCGGCCAAAGAACCCAAAAACGAACAACGCATAGCCCACGTGGCGGCCCGGAAACAGAGCCGATTCGCCTGGGCTTTGGCCACGGCCACCCTGCTCCTTTTGGTGGCGCTGGCCCTGTGGATGAACAAACTGCAAGAGAGCACAGGCGTCGTCGATGATGAAAAAGAAGCCACCCTGATCCCACCGGATCCGGACGGCGGCGTGAGCCCCGGAGACGAGCTGCCGGTGGCCTTCAAAAAAGAGCGCTGCCGCCCCTGGCATGTTTCGACCGCCGTAGCCAAAGCCAGCCCCAAGGCCAACTTCATCCTGGTCAACTCCACCCTGGCTGATCCCTATGGCCTGGTGCTCAGCGGTTTCACCAAAGCTTGCGGCTCAGACCATCCCACTTTGGTGGCGGAGCAACTCAAGCCGGGTCAGTTGGCGGCCCTGATCGAAAGCCAAAAACCCACCGCCCTCGTCTTGGTGGGTGCGGCCTCGCTTGAAAAAGCCAAAGCCGAAGCCGGCGAAACCACCTGGCTGTTCGCCAAAATAACCGATCCCCACGCTCAAAAACTGGACGGTCCCAAGAGGATCGGCGTCTCACCCTGGGTCCCCATGGCGGCGACCGTAGTCCACGTCTTGCGCCCCCTGCCCCGCAGCAAAACCAGGCTTGTGGTCATCTATCCCGCCGAAATGCAGATCTTGGCCGAGCAAGCAGCCGAGGCCATCAGGGCCGATGATCGCAAAGCCGCCCTCATGCCTCTGGAGTCGGCCGAGGATCTGGACGAATTGCTAAAACTGGCTGTCGAACGAGGAAACGCCTGGATGGTCATCCCGGACCGGAAGTTGATCGACCACAAAATATTCAATCGAATCCAGGTGGCCGCGGAGAAAAACAAAATCCCCGTGTTGGTCACCGACGAAGAGCACGTGCGAGCCGGCGCATACGCCGGCGTGGGGCCTGATTCTTTCCGCATCGGCACCCAGCTCTGCCATTTGGCCGGTGCCATCGAAAGACAGGAGCTGCCGGAGGGCTCCCACATTTTCTGTCCCGAGTACTCGTTTTCCGTAGTGCATTTGGCCATCGTGGAAAAACTAGGCTACATGCTGGAGTACAAACACCTAAAACAGGCTAAGCTTTATAAGTGGCATTAACGGTTCTATTTCAGAAAAAACCCCACCCCAAAAGGCTCCTATTAAAATGCCCAAACCCCCCAGTAGAACCGTTTATCCCGTATCGCAAAGCGATACGGGGTTAATGGGGTATTCCCCCAGCATCCGCCTCATAGCCTTCGACCTAGACGGCACCTTAGTAGACCGCACCACCTACATTTGGCAGACCCTCCACGACCACTTCGGCTCCGATCCCACCCGCCGCGAACAAGCCAAAGCCGACTTCTTCGCCGGCCGCATCCCCTACGCCGACTGGTTCGCCCACGATTTGGTCTTACTTCGCGAACGCAAAGCCACCCGCCAAGCCATGCTCGACTGCTTCGCCGACCTCCACCCGGTCGAAGGCGCAAAAGAAATCCTAGACACCCTCGCCCAACGCGGCTACCGCCTGGCGGTCATCTCGGGCAGCCTGGATGTCCTGCTAGATCACTTCTTCCCCAGCCACCCCTTCCATCACGTCTTCATCAACCGCCTGCACTTCGATGAATCCGGTCACATCCAAGGCGGCGATGCCACGCCCTACGATCTGGAAGGCAAGGCAAGGGGCCTAGAAGAACTGGCGCGCCGGGAAGGACTCGACCTATCTCAATGCGCCTTCGTCGGCGACAACGTCAACGACTTGGACGTAATGAGGGTTGCGGGCCTTGCCATCGGTATCAACATCAAGCACCCGGATGTGGCAGCAGCAGCCGATCTGGTTTTAGAGCAGGGGGCGCTTTCGAGGCTGTTGGAGATCTTTCCGTAACGCATAAACCACTGTTTTCTTACCGCAAATAACTGTTTTTACGTTTTACTCAGTATATTGAGTAAAATTACTCAATATTCGGAGTGAAACGTGGCTCCGGCAACGACTAAAACCGGCATCCAAACGTCTCACGCGTGAGACAGACTTTCGCCTTATATTCCCTCTTCTTACAGATCCGCGCCAGAGAAAATACCTACATGACCCTACATCTTGCCCAGTCAAGCCTGCGGGTGCTATATTTTCCGCAATCCAAACTCTCATCAGCCGAGGTTTTCATGCCCCCGAAACCGCCCAAGCCCTTAAGGCCCATCAAGCCCATCAAGGTACCCAGGCCGCCCAGGCCGCTCAGGCCCCAAAAGACCCCCAAACCCCTCAAGCCGCAGTTCGGCAACCAGGCGAGCGAGCTTGCGCGGGAGACCGCCAAGATCCTGCGACTGAAAGAGGAGATCGGCATCCGCTTTTGGGATTTGGGCCAATGTCTCCTGCGAGTCCACGACAGAGCGATCTATGCCCAGGCCGGCTTTGAGAGCTTTGACCAGTATCTCGGGCGCAAGGGTGTCTCGATCTCCCGCGCGACTGCGTATCGCTTCATGGAATTGGCGCGCCACTTCACTCGCAGCATGGCGCGCAAGCACAGCCAGGCCAAGCTACTCGCCTCCATCAAGCTGGCCAAGGCCACGCCCGAGCAGGACCGGCCCATCGACGTCTTGGCCTATCAAATCGAAGTACGCGACGCGAAAGGCAAGACACAATTCAAACCCTTCAAAGACGCCACCGGCCACGAAATCAAACTCGCCGCCCAACGCATCAACCGCCGCAAAGCCAACAAGCCCAACTGGGTCACCAAGCCCAACCTCTACCCAATCCCCACCTGGCAAAAAGAAGCGCAACGCTCCTTACACGCCATCGCCCCGAAAGCCGCCTTGGAGATCCACACAAGCCACGGCACCAACCCCAAGGTCACCCTAAGCCTCTCCGACCTACCCCAGTCCAAACTACGCCAAGCCCTGATCCGCCTCGCCCAAGTCGTGCCGAAGGCTTGACGGAAAATCCAAGACCTTCTGGGGTCAGACACCGGCACTTGACACATAGTCAAACCCCACATGTTCTCCTGTAACCAATTGATTAACCACGGGCCCAAGTGTCAAGTGCCGGTGTCTGACCCTTGAGGAGACTGACCCTTGAGGAGACTTCACTGGACATCCGAGAGGCATTCTCTCAGGCGATACAGAGGATAGCCTGATTCGGGCAGATGCCTTACTCTGTCAACCGCTTCAGATTATCAACAGCTTGGGCAACAAGCTCATCAGGAAAGTCCCCTCGACTCAGCAATTCAATTGCATTTGTTGTCTTGCATATGCCGGGTTTCAGGCAATAGTCGAAAAGGATGTCGCCGTCTTGATAGTGCTCTGAGAAATGGTACCTGTCGAAATCAGAGCCAAGCAATGTGCCAATCGCAAGGTCATGGGTGGCAACAAGTACAAGGTTGCTTTTTGCCAGGTATTGAACAACTGCCGAAGCGGCAGCGACTCGCTCCACGGGATTCGTTCCCCTGAACAATTCGTCAACAATGAAAAGGCAATTGTTTTGGCTGGTGCTACACCCAACCAGTTCCTGGATGACATCAAGCTCTGCCGCAAACAAACTTTTGCCGCTTTCAATGTCATCCGCGATGTCGATTGAAGACTTGATGTAGAACGGACAGGCTTCGTACTTGCTTGCGATAGACGTGTTGATAGTTTGAGCAAGAATGGCGTTCAAGGCGACCGTCTTCAAAAAAGTTGTCTTCCCGGACATGTTGGAACCGGTAATCAGGATGCTCGATTCACGAATTTCGAATGAATTGCCGACCGGATGGGCAAGGGCCGGATGGAGAAGATTTTCGGCATGTATACGACAAGGCGTATCGACAAATTCCGGCTTGCACCAGACGCGCCGACTTCTACGATATGATGCAATTGAAATGCAGGTATCGATCAAGCCGATGGCCCGAAAAAGAACTCGAAGATGCTTTTGTCGACTGCTGATTTGTCCCCGGAGAGAGCCATACGCATGAACTTTTCTGAGTGTCAAAATGTTGAGATAGTCCAGCAGGTATGTCGGATCTCTTAGCTGAACATACGTACATTTTCTAACAAGAGGGAGGCACTTTTTGATGCTGACGACGAGTTCATCATCGGAGGGGAAATCTTGCCCAAGAAGTTCGTACAGATTTGCGCTCGATCTCACCAGTCTCCCGAGACTGGCCAGGACATCAATTTCGTAGCCAAAAACCTCTTCGTACTTGTAATGAATCAGCAAGTTCACAAAGAACATCACAGGGACGGCCGCCCAGATTATTGGCTCAAAGACAGCCACAACAATTAACAGAGGCAAAATGATCGAACAAAGCCTGACCCATGCAATTGACAGCGGCGGCTTGGGGAGATTCTCCAAGATGAGCTTCGGCAGAGAAAAGGAAGTGTCATCATCAAGGGCGAGGAGTTCAATTTGTGCTTTCTCTCGCACTTCGGCGTCGGCTTCAAACAACTCGACAAGAGATTCTGGAATAGGATTCGCCTCCGCACAAAGGCCTGGCGTGACGAGAGCCTGATAGAGGTACTGGGAGCCGGGACTCGACGTTGCGTGGTCGATGGATCCAAAAACAAGATCGATATCAAGATCAGACCTTGTCCTGCTGTCCAGCGAGAACCTGCCGACGTCGGCCAGATTCTCTGAATCGATCTGCTCATAAAGCTTGCAGCGCTCGATTGGCCGCGCCAAGCTTCGGCGCTTTCCCCATCCTTGGCGGATTCTCTTGAGTTGTCCCGCTTTCCTCGAAAAAATGCGAATCCGAGAAAGAAACAATCTAAGATGAGCCCTTGCTTTGTTAAGCATCCCCGCTACCCCCTGCGTCCGCGACTTGGCCTCAATTTCTCGTTATGACTTAACCACCCCAAGGGCCTTTAGAATTCAGCTTGCCTCGGCGCCCTGGGGAAAGGGATGACGTCGCGGATGTTGGCCATGCCGGTGCAGAATTGGATCAGGCGCTCGAAGCCCAAGCCGAAGCCTGCGTGGGGTACGGTGCCGTAGCGGCGGAGATCTCTGTACCACCAGTAGTTTTCCTTGGGCAGGCCCATGGCATTGATGCGAGCGTCCAGTACGTCCAAGCGCTCTTCGCGCTGAGAGCCGCCGATGATCTCGCCAATTTTTGGGACGAGTACGTCCATGGCGGCTACGGTTTTGTCGTCTCCGTTTTGGCGCATGTAGAAGGCTTTGATGTCTTTGGGGTAGTTCATAACGATGACGGGCTGCTTGAAGTGGTCCTCTGTCAGGTAGCGCTCGTGCTCGCTCTGCAGGTCGATGCCCCACTTGATCGGAAACTCGAATTTCTTTTTCTTCTCGGCTTTCTCTAAAAGCGTGATGGCGTCTGAGTATTCGATTCGCTGGAAGGGACTTTCGATGACGTTTTTTAAGCGCTCGATGACGCCCTTGTCGATGCGCAGATCGAAAAACTTCATGTCGTCGCCGCGCCGCACCAGTAGATCCTCGAAGAGAACCTTTAAGAATTCCTCGGCCAGATCCGCGTCGTCGTTCAAGTCGGCAAAGGCTATCTCCGGCTCGATCATCCAGAACTCGCTCAGATGCCTTGAGGTGTTGGAGTTCTCCGCGCGGAAGGTGGGCCCGAAGGTGTAGACCCGGCTCAAGGCGTTGCAATAGGTTTCCACGTTGAGCTGACCCGAAACCGTCAGGTGGGCCTCCCGGCCGAAGAAGTCAGGTTCTGCAGGTCCAAGGTGCTGACCCGAAACATCTCGCCCGCGCCTTCGCAATCAGAGGCGGTGATGATGGGCGTGTGGATGTAATAAAAATCCCGTTCGTCGAAAAAACGGTGAACTGACGCGCTCAGGCAGTGGCGTACACGGGCCACGGCACCGAAGGTGTTGGTGCGCGGCCGAAGGTGCGCGACCTCGCGCAAAAATTCGAAGCTGTGGCGTTTGGCTGCGACCGGGACCTTGATCTCGGTGGCGATCAGTTCGACCGCCTGACCCTTGCCCTGGCTGGCCACCAGATTGCCGATCACCTCCACCGCGCAACCCGTGGTCAGCTTGAGCACCTCAGCATCGTAGTTGGACAGGTCCTTGCGGGCCACCACCTGCAAGGTGTCGAAACAAGTGCCGTCCGAGATGGCAAGAAAGGAGATCCCGCCGTCCGCCTTGGAGTCTCTGCGGGAGCGCACCCAGCCCTTGACTTCAAAAGCCGTATCCACCGGCGCCTTGATGGCATGCTTCACCTTGAGCCAATCCATGATTCACCTCTACTCCCGACGAAATATCGGGTGTCGATTTGGCGCAAGAATAGAGGGAGGAAGGCCGGCTTGCAAGCTAAGGCTTGACCTTAACGCCAAAGCGATCTGAACTGGGACCCACAACCCCGGCCAAAAGGAGCGCCAGCATGCAGGAACCCACCATCGAGACAAAAGACTTAGAGACCTGGGCGGACTTTCTGCTGCAGCATTCATTGGGCGGCATCACCAAAACCGATCGCGTGATGATCAAAGGCGAGCGCATCTGCTGGCCCCTGATGGAAGTGCTTGAGAAAAAGATCATCCAGGCCGGCGGCATCCCCGACGTACTGCTGGTGCCCCCCAACAATGATCGCGGTCGCGTTTGGTCTTCAGCCATGGGTCGCCACGGCACCCAAGCCCAAATTGAAGCAGGGCCCAATTGGGTCGAAGCCCGTTATGCGTCCATGACCAAGTACATCGAGATCCTGGGTGCCGAAGATCCCAGCAGCTATGCAGGCATGAAAGCAGATCAAGTGGCGGCCCTGGCCTTGGCCGACAGGCCGTACAGCACCTTGCGACTGGCCAAACCCTGGGTCCTGACCCTCTATCCCAGCCCCGGCTTCGCGGCCATGGAAGGCCTGAGCCTGGAAGACTACGTCTCCTTCATCATCGCCGCATCCACCGAGGACCCCGCGCCCTTGAAAGAGGCCGAAGATCGCATCGCGCCTTTTATCGACAAGGCAAGCCAAGTGGTCATCGACACCGAGCACCCTGAAGACAAGCGCCCCCTTTCCCTTCGCTTGAACCTGGAACCAAGCAGGGCCGTGCTCTCTTACGGCCTGCGCAACTTCCCCGACGGCGAGGTCTTCACCAGCCCGGATGCCAACAGCGCGGAAGGAGAAATCTTCATCGACCTGCCGGTGCATTACGGCGGTGCCGACATCCAGGGCATCTACCTGAAGTTCGAGGGCGGCCGCATCGTGAACTACAAGGCTGCTGAAGGTCACGAGCAACTGACGGCCATCATCGAAACCGACGATGGATCTCATCGCCTGGGCGAGGTGGCCTTCGGCATGAACCCGGGCTTTGATCGGGTACTCAAACACCCCCTCTTCGTCGAGAAAGTGGGTGGCACCCTGCACATCGCCATCGGCATGAGCTATGAAAACTGCTTCGTCGAAGATCCGGCGAGTGAGGCGGGCAAAGAAGCCCTAAAGAAACTCACCGAGCAAGGCATCTACAACCAGTCCGCCCAGCACGTGGACATCGTGGCGGACTTTCGCCCCGGCGGTTGCGGCCGCAAAGTCATGCTGGACGGGCAAGAGCTGGTGGTCCGCGACAATCTCTGGGTCCCGGCCGACTGAGGAGACTCCCTGAACACCCACCGCAAAACCCGCGCCGCCGCGGTCTCGGTTCTTTCCAACACCTGCCTGGTCATCGGCAAGCTGGTGGTGGGCTTTATTTCCGGCTCGGTGGGCATCGTGGCCGAGGCCATCCACTCGGCCATCGATCTAGTAGCAGCCATCATCGCCTGGGCCTCGGTGCGCATCGCCGACAGACCCCCGGACGAAAACCATCCCTTCGGCCACGGCAAAGCAGAAAGCATCTCGGGCGCCGTGGAAGCCGCACTGATCGTCGTGGCCGCGGTCTGGATTATTTACGAAGCAGTGCACAAACTGCTCAGCGGGGGCGCAGTCGAGCACCTGCCATGGGCCATCGGCGTCATGGCCGTCTCGGCCCTGCTCAACACCATCGTCTCCCGCTATTTGCTGAAAGTCGCAAAGGAAGAGGACTCCCTGGCCCTGGAGGCGGACGGCCAACATCTGGCCACCGACGTCTACACATCCTTGGGCGTGGCCCTGGGCCTGAGCCTGGTCTGGCTGACAGGCTGGCTTTGGCTGGACGCCGCGACGGCCGTGGCCGTGGCCTTGTGGATCGGCTTCATCGGCTGGCGCCTGGTACGCAAGGCCATGGACCAGTTGATGGACGCGGGCTTACCCAAAGAAGACATCCAACGAATCACCCAGATATTAAACGACTGCCCCCGCATCCTCTCCTGGCACGACCTCCGCACCCGCAAGGCCGGCAGCC
This sequence comes from Deltaproteobacteria bacterium, assembly GCA_019314375.1. GTDB lineage: Bacteria > Myxococcota > B64-G9 > B64-G9 > B64-G9 > JAFCZJ01. The sequence goes on from JAFCZJ010000019.1 coordinate 55,019, forward strand.
GCCGCCACATCATCCTGCACACGGTTTTCCCACCGGACATCAAACTCATCGATGCCCATCAGGTGGCCGACGATCTGGAAAAACGCATCGAGGCGACCATGGCCCCCGCCTGCGTGGTCATCCATCAGGAAGTAGACGAAGGCTAACACCGTGTCGCTTCGCGACACGGCACAACCAGGTCGCCCATGGGCCCGCTGATTGAAAATGAAGCTTTGATTCGTTTGCACTGAGTGGGTCTGTGTTATGCTTTCTTTATTTGAAAATCGGCGCTGGTCAAGCGACTTGGATTTGAACTTGATACCCGAATCGATATGAAGAATCGGTGCCCCCAACTGTGAGCGTCCAAATATGACTGGAATCAAGGATGTTTTTCGTGTGCGGACCTTTGCCTCAATTTTTGTGTTCTGCTTTTTGTTTGCCGCCGGTTTTGTGAGTTTTTTGGTGGGTTGTGGGGATGGCGACGACGATTTAGTTGTCACGCCGGTGGAATATTCCGATTGGCCCGCGGCCAGAGAGTTGCATTCGGCGACGGCCCCTTTCCCTGCGTGGACCTTTGGCATGCGGCTGTGGCCCTTCGACGTGCTCACGCCGGAGATGACCCCGAGTCAGATCGAGGAGCAGCTTGATGTGGCCGTCGCCGCGCGGGCGAACGCGGTGATCTTCTACGTGGAGAGCGAGCACATGTACCGCACTTTCGTGGACGAAGCGGGGTTTGCAGAGATTCGACTATCCATAGAGCACCTCACAGCGGAGGCTGTGCAGCGCGGCTTGCGAACAATCGTGTATGTGAACGGTCTCGAGGTGATGACGCGGGGAGCCTACGATGCGGGTTGCAATCCCACCGGGATTCCAACCATGGCCACCGAGCACCCGGAGTGGCTGCAGGTAGACCTTGCTGGCGAGCCGCTCGTATACGTCTGCCAGGACGCGGCTTGGCTCGAGCCGGATTGGGAGGACGCGTGGCTGTCGCCTTTTTCCGGCTACCGGGATTTGTTCAAGACCCGCATTGCTCAACTCGCCGACGCGGGCGTGGATGGCGTCTATGTCGACGCCACCTTCCTGCCTGGTTACCAGGGCGACGAGAACAATTTGCGCTGGGGTAGCGCAGATGCAGGTTTTGCGGACGCCTTCTTGCAGGCAAAGGGGCTGGCCATTCCCGAAGAGGCGGACTTCAACCAATCGGACTTCCGCGCCTTCTTGTCGTTTCGACATGAGGCCTTGGCGGACTACCTTGCGGATTTGGGCGCCACCGCCTGGAGTTCGGGCCTGGTGCCTTTCTGGGAGTCTTCCACCAACGACACCCCTGAATCCACGCTGCTGGGCAACGAGACCGCCGTCACCGGACGCGAGGGCCTGGGGTTTTCCCCCGAGATAGAGCCCGAAGGCGATTGGTTGGCTGCTTTCCGTATGGCCAAGGTGGCTCGTGAGCTGAACCAAGAGTGCCCCATGATCTATCTGGGTTGGCCCAAATCCATCGAGGATGCCCGCGTCGAGTTTGCCGTGGCGCTTGCCCACTCCAACACCTATTATCCGACGGCGGATATTGAAGTGCCCCAGGACGCATTCCCTCTGATGGATCGTCTGCAAACAGTCCTGGAACAACGCATCCCCTACGGCGGTGACCTGGCGCTTGTTTACTCCGTGCGCAACAAGGACAACACCCACGAGGATGGGGCGTTTTTCGACGCCTACGTGGATGTTTTCGAGGATCTTACACGAGAGCATATACCCTTCCGGATCGCGCCACTGGAGTACTTGACCGAGGATGGGCTGGACGGCGTGGCCGTGGTCATCTTGCCGGATCTCCGCGGTTTGTCAGACGACGAGGTTGCGATTCTCGACACCCGGCGGGTGATCTCCGTGAGTGACAGCCCCGCCGACGGCGTGGGCACCCGTGACGAATCGTGGACGCCCCGCGAGCAGGCCGTGGCCTTTGCCGAGACAGCGAATCGCGACGCCGTCACCGCGTCGCTTCCCTTTGGCATCACCGCGCCTTCGGACACTTTTATCGAATACTACGGCAACCGCGACGGCTCGGATCAGATGTTCCTCTTCGCCGTCTCCCCAGTTGCCGAGGGCGAGATCATCCTCACCGCACGCCCCGGGACATCACTCAACGTCACGGTTGATGGACTGGACCGACCCACGGACAATTTTTCCGACGATGAGATCAGCGTAAATATCGACTCTCAGCTGGTGGTGTTGGACGTTCGGGAAGGATCCTAAAGAGCGGGGGGTCAGACCCCAGGTCCACGACTTGACCAAATAGGTCAACTTGACTTCTGTGTCAATTTGACCTATTTAGTCAAGCATGAGGGTGCCATCCGAACAGCAGGCAATGCACCAGGTTGCCGAACGTCTCGCCGAGTTGGTCAATGTCGATCAGAGCCAGATCCGTTTCGAAACAAGCCACGATGTTCCTCATGCCGATGGCATCATAGAAATCGGACCCTTCACCTTTGTGGTGGACTGGAAGGGCGAGGGCTTGGCGGGTCCGGTCGCCATGGGCATTGAGCAAGTTCGGCGCTATGCCAAGAAAATTGATGGAGCCGTCCCGCTGGTGGCTGTCCCCTACATGGGTGACGCCGGCCGAAAACGCTGTGCAGGTGCGGACATCGCCTGGTTAGACCTGTCCGGCAATGCTCGAATCTTCGCTCCTGGACTGCGCATCCTGGTGGAAGGCAAACCCAACCAATACAAGAAACGCGGGCGGCCTTCGTCTGTCTTCGCCCCCAAGAGTTCCCGCATCGCGCGGTGGTTGCTGATGCATCCTGCCGAGTTTGTATCCCAGCGGGAAATCGCCACGGCGACTGACACCGATGAGGGCTACACAAGTAGAATCGTGGGTAAGCTGGACCAGGACGGGCTGATCGTCAGGAACACCAACGGGGCCATCAAGCCTCGTGATCCGGATCTTCTGCTCGACGCCTGGCGTGAGGCCTACACTTTTTCAAGGCACCACATCATCCGAGGCCATGTGGCGGCTCGTACTGGTGACCTATTGTTGAGAAAACTGGCGGACGCGCTTGACCACTTATCCACCGACTTCGCTGCGACCGGACTGGCAGCCGCCTGGCTGTTGGACCAGTTTGCCGGATTTCGGACCACCGCCCTCTATCTCGCGGAAGAGCCGTCGCCCAAGCTGCTCGAATCCCTGTCCTTCCGCGAGGAGGACCGCGGCGCCAACGTCTGGCTTGTCGTGCCCAACGACGAGGGTGTCTTTCACGGCGCTGTCAAAAACGACGGCATTCGATGCGTTCATCCGGTCCAGGTCTACCTCGATCTTGGAGCGCATCCGGAACGGGCCAGTGAGGCCGCGCAGAGACTGCGGGCTGCTCACCTGAACTGGAGAACTGATGCCTGACAAACCCACCCCCGCCGCTGGCTACAAAAGCAAGCAGGTCGAGCTCGTCCGCGCCACCTGTCTCTATGTTGCCACCAAGCTTGGCGACATCATGGACGAGTTGGTCGTGATTGGTGGGTTGGTGCCGTCGTTGCTCATCAGGCAGGACGAACTGCCGGAAGGTGCCGATGCCCACGTTGGCACCTTGGATCTGGACGTAGGGCTCACGCTCGCCTTACTGGAGGAAGGTCGCTACAAGACCTTGACCGAGCGGCTGCGCCGCGCCGGTTTCGAGCAGGACGTCAACGACGAGGGCAACCCGACGCGGCAACGTTGGAAAATCGAGCAAATCGCAAAGGTCACCGTCGACTTTTTGATTCAGCCCAGCCTTCCTGATGACAAGGGAGGAAGACTGCGGGATATCGAACCCGACTTCGCGGCGGTCATCGCCCCCGGCCTTCATCTCGCATTTCAGGACCGTGAGCAGGTCACTATCGAGGGCATGACCATCATGGGCGAACAGGCCAAGCGTAATGTCTGGGTGTGCGGCCCGGGTGCATTTGTGGTTCTCAAGTCAATCGCCTTTCGGCTGCGTGGAGAGAACAAGGACGCCTACGACCTCTATTACTTAGTACGCAATTTCGGCACGGGCGTAGGCGACGTCGCCTCGCGGCTCAAGCCACTCCTTGGAGACGCTTCGGCCCAGCAGGCGATCGACTACTTGAAGGAGGACTTCCAACTCCATGACGGTACCGGCCCTCGGCGAGTGGCTGAGTTCATCACCGGTGGGCCTGACAACACAATCCAGGCAAACGTAGTCGGGTTCGTGGACCAACTTCTTCGCCTACTTGATGAGCATGAGGGCAGCCTTTGATGAGTGGGAAGCAGATGAGACCAGGGGGTCAGACCCCCTAAAAGCCTTCCTGCGCCAAGTCCCGGGCCAGCATCGAATAGAATTCCCTGTGATTGAAATTGGGGCCGGTGATGCCGAAGAGTTGGCCGATTTCGTCGAAATGATCGGCTGGGATTTCGCCTCGGTAGTCGCCCCAGATGGCGCTTTCCACGGGCACGATGCCGTCGTTTGCGCCGGCCAAAAGCCAGAGCAAATCGTAGGCGAACTGGATCTCGATGTCGCAGATGTCGCCGCAGGTAAGGCCCAGCGGACATGTGCGCCCGGCGTAGGACACGTAGCTCACGCCTTCGATGTCCGGGTTGGCCGGGTTGAACTCTTCGACCACCCTTTCAACGCTCATGGCCTCGAAAGACGCCATGGCGTCGGACTCTGAACCCGTGGCCGTGGCCCCCAGCCACTCCAGCAAAAAAGACAGGGCAGCCTGACCCGGACCGGGCAGATAACCCAGGGCCACGTCGCAAAGCTCCGTGCCCCGATGGGGCGTGGATACGGTGACCAGGCTGGGCACCCGATCGGCATAGCCGAGCGTTGAAATCACCCTGCGCGAATCCAGGCCTCCCTGACTGTGCGCGATGAGGTTAAGCTTTCGCGAATGGCTTTCGAGCAAAAAGGCATCAATCTGCTCGGCCAGCTGGTCTGAGCGAATCTCCACCGAGTTGTAGGGGTCCAGACTGGCGGTGAAGACAAGAAAACCCTGTTCGCTCAAATTGTCCGCCACCCCGTGAAAATATGTATAGGACATGATGTTGTTCCAGCCGGTCCAGCCATGCACCAAGACGATGGGATAACGAGTGGCTTGGAGTTCACAGCCCGACTCGCAGCTCAATCGCAAATCGTAAGCACCCCAGGCCGCCGGGTCCAAAGACTGCACCCTCAAGACAAACTCCCCCGAGCGATCGGCGATCAGGGGTAAGGACAAGGGCTCGAAGGGAGCCAGAGCCGTGCCCACGGCCAAGGGGAAGCTCTGCGGATCATCGCCGGGTTTGCGCAAGGTCACCCGGGCCTGGCCCAGTGCCAGATCGGTTCGAAGCGTCAAATTGTAACGACTGCCCAGCGGCAAGACCACGCTGTATTCGTGAGCCCCGCACAAGGGCAGCTCGCCTTCGCGCCAATCGGGCTCTACTTGCAACAAGCCCAAGTCGACGACATCGCGCTCAAGCCCCTGACAGGGTGGTCCCTCGTCTCCAGCGTCGAGCATGACATCAGCGCCGTCGAGGCCCGCGTCCAGCCCGGCGTCCACGAAGGCGTCTTCTCCGGCATCATGGCCCGCATCGACAAGCGGCCGAAGTGTATCCTCGCCGCAGCCCGACACAAGCAGGCCCGCGAACAAAAAGCCCAGGACGTGCCACCCCAATCTCCCACCCCGACTTACCCAGGCCCTCAGATGTGCCTGTAATGCAAGGAGGAGCAGTAGATTCAGCCGGAGACGTGGTTCCCCACGTCGAGGACTGAATCTGCTGATTCGACGAAGCAGTACAGGTGCAGCTGGGGGATCTGGGCTCCGGAAAGACTTCATGCCCCATCATACAACAAATGGGCTCAGTCGATCACCACCGGTTTTTTGGAGATGGTTTTTTGCGCGAAGAAAGTGTCGGCCATTTTCTCCATGGCCTTGGGGCCGGCCGCCCCGATGATGAAGATGTAACCCCGCGAATCCCGCGGCACGGTTACGATCACGCCCTTGTGCTTTTTGAGCACCGCCAAAGCCGCCTTGAAGGCATGCACAATTTTCTGTCGCCCCGCGAAACGTTTGGGCAAGCTGCCCAAGTCTCTGGGGGTGAGCATCATCAACACGCTGCGACCCGGGGCGTAGTCCAATTTCAGCGGGTAGTTGTACTTGCGGTTGAGGGGAAACTTCCAAACCATCCAGCGCTGCACCTGGGCCTTGAAAGGTTTCAAGGCCGGCTCCTGGGCGATGACCATGGCCCCGTCCACGAAGTCAGCCGGCTTGGGCGCGCGCACTTGCTCGCAGAGCTTGGCGGCGCGAATGGCAAACGCCCCATCGAGCTTCTTGCCCGACTTCAATGTGGCCCGAAGCAAACCCGTGGTGGCCTCGGCCAGACGCTTGTTTACATCGTCGCCCGGCCATGCCGGGACCTGGGCGGGGCCTTCGGCCACCATCGGCGCGGCCAGTCCAAAGCCTGCCGCATCAGCCAACATCTCAACCAAAAACAGTCGATCGGGCCACTTGGAATCCAGACCTGCTCGCTCGACGAAGCGTCCGGTCACGAGGACCTTCTGCTTTGCGCTGAGCTTGGCCATCATGCGACGGGTTATCTGAGCCACAACCAGGGCCACTTGCTCTGGTCCCACGCGCTTCCCCTCGGGCAAACCCACCAAAATGTGGTCCCCATAAGCCATGGCGTGGCTGGCCTCGGAAGCCGGCAACCAGAAAGGATGCACGGTAAAACGAAGATCCGAAGAGGCCAGCCCAAAGAATTTAGCCAATTGAGCCAACAGGCCGTCAACGGCCGGCTTGTCCAGCATGCGCTGCAAATCACCCGCGGCCAATTGGTATGAGGGCACACCCTTGATGATCTCGACCACCTTGGGCGTGATGACTCGCATGGCCTCGGCGAGGGCTTCGGCGTCCGCCGGCTCAAGCACACCAGCCAATGAGCGCTTTAGCGCCGCCGGTTCCGATGCGGCCAAAACCACCTGCCAAAATCGGCTCAGGTGATCCGCCTCGGCGGGCGGCATGAGCCCCTCCGAGCCAAAGGGTTGCTCGAAGCTGCGTTTGACCTGACTCTTCCACCCTTTTTCCCAGAGTTCAAGGCGAGCAAAGGCCACCTTCTTCAAAAGGGGCCTGAGTTCTTCGTCGATGCCGTAGCGTTCTTCGAAACCCTTGAAGACGGCCATGGACATCCGACGATTCCATCGGCTGACCCCTTCGAGCACATGCATCACTTCTGCCATCATGTTGTGCTTCACGCCGACTGTCGGACCCACCTTGGTCGCCTTGACGACGGAGGGGCCACTGTCCGTGGTCGCGGTTTTGCCTTGATCATCTGCACGAATCCCGGTCTTGTTGGCCGGCCCGCAGCCCGCGATCAGGATCAGGGCAAGCAGGCTCCAGCTCATCCCAAATGACAGTCTGCTCATTTTTTCTCCTCCTGGGCATTTTCCGCCACCGACTTAATGCCCGGCGGCATATCAGCCTCGATGGTCCAGCGACCCTCTACCCGCCTGAGTCGCAATGTCTCGTCCTTGCATGCGACAGGCTTTTCACTGCGGCAATCCCCGGCCATCACCCGTACTCGCGCCTGGTCGCCCTTAACTTCAATGGTTTCGACACCCAAAAGGGGACTGGGCACTTCGGCTTTGGCACCGGCCAGAAAAAAAACCAAGGGATCTTCCGCCTCCAGTTCCAAAATCTTGGCCAAGCGTTCCCCCGCATGGGCAAAAGAAGCTCGTACTTCGGGGGCCAAAAAATTCACGGCCTGGTCCAGATCTCGCTGGGCCAAAGCCGCATGGAAGGCCCTGACCACCTGCTCAGGGGTTTCCGGCGGCGACTGGCAAGCCATAGTCAGGCAAACCAAGAGACCCAAAGTCAGTCGATATTTTGCATGCCCCATAATTGAGTACCTCGAATAAAATGCCACTAAAAGTAAGACGGCATGGTGCCATGGAACAAATCGCTTGGCAAGCGGCGGAGCAATCAGGCATGCTTCCCCCATGATCCAGACGCTGAAACTGGAACTTCAGGCACCGGCCAAGGTGAATCTGGGACTCAAAATTCTCCGTCGCCGTCCCAACGGATATCATGAGCTGGACAGCCGCATGCTGCCCATCAGCCTTGAAGATACACTCTGGGTGGAATTGGGGGGCCAAGGGATCCGAGTCCATTGCCCTGGTCACGAAAATCTGGATGGTCCAGCCAACCTGGCAGGACGGGCCGCGGCTGCGTGGCTGGAAGCGAGTCCATGCCAAAAGGGCCTTGGTATCGTGATAAAAAAAAGAATCCCTCAGGCCGCGGGCCTCGGCGGGGGCAGTTCGAACGCCGCATCCCTGCTCTTGGCCCTGAATCGCCTTCTCCCCCCTCTCCCCGAAGCCTCTCTGGCGCGCCTGGCCCTGCAACTCGGCGCAGATGTTCCCTTTTTCTTGCAAGCGGGCCCTTGCCGGGCACAGGGCCTGGGCGAAATCCTGACAGCCTTGCCTCATTTGCCCTCCGTCTGGTTTATTTTGGCCTGTGCGCCCTTCGGTTTGTCGACCCGAGATGTCTTCAATGGCCTCAATTTACGATTGACATCCGACGGGGGCAATGTTAGCTATAACCGCCCCAGAATGGGGTTTCGTGAACTTGTCACCGACCTGCGAAATGATCTGCAGCCGGTGGCGGAGGCCATGCAGCCGTCCATCGGAGACGTCTGTAAAAATTTGGTGAAAGCTGGAGCCCATGGCGCCACGATGAGCGGAAGCGGGCCAAGTGTGGTCGGATTGTTCCCCACACGCAATGAAGCCCGCCAAGCCATCAGACGGCTTCTCAGGGACGAGGGCTGGACGTACCAAGTGGTAAAGGGTATCACCTCGGTACTGGCGTCAAGGATTCAGGCAACGTGAGTCTCGCCGAAGCGGGGGGACGCATGGGAGGGCACCATGGAGATAACTGAGGTGCGGGTGTTTCCCGTCAACGAAGAAAAGCTGAAGGCCTACGCTACGATCACCTTCGATCATTGCTTTGTGGTGCGAGATCTCAAGGTAATCCAAGGCAACAATGGTCTGTTCGTGGCCATGCCGAGCAAAAAACGCAAGGACGGCACCTTCAAAGACACGGCACATCCACTCAACACCGACACGCGAGAGATGATCGAGCGTGAGGTGTTGGCGGAATATCGTCAAGAACTGGAACGAACCGGTGCCCCGCCGCCCGAGGTGGGGGATCGCAAACTGAACGAAGAAGAAGAGAAAGATAAAGAAGCAGAAAAAGAAGCAGAAGATAAAGACAAAGAAAAAGAAGAAGAAGACAAAGAAGAAGACAAAGAAGAAGAATAGAGACGGGCTGTTCCTTCGGAAATCTGAGTATCCATCGAACGGGAACGAGGTTGTCGTGTACCAAACCGAGGTACCACTGATTTTCACCGGTAATTCCAACCGGCCTTTGGCTGAATCCATCGCGGGCTATCTCAACACCCCTTTGGGCAAGAGCGAGGTGAGCTCTTTTTCCGATGGCGAGATCCGGGTGGAAATTGGCGAAAACGTGCGTGGTCGTGACACCTTCATCGTCCAGTCGACCTGCAACCCGGTCAATCGCAACTTGATGGAACTCTTGATCATGATCGACGCCTTGCGTCGTGCTTCAGCCTCCCAAATCGTGGCGGTGCTGCCTTACTACGGCTATGCTCGCCAGGATCGCAAGGTCAAGCCGCGCACGCCGATCACCGCAAAACTCGTCTCAGACATGATCGGCGCGGCAGGGGCCTCCCGGGTGGTGGCCATCGACTTGCACGCCGGGCAAATCCAGGGCTTTTTCAACCTGCCATTCGATCACCTTTACGCCGCGCCCGTCATCTTAGACGACATGAAGCGACGTTTCGAGCGCCCTCCGGTCATCGTCTCCCCCGACGCGGGCGGTACGGAACGGGCCCGTGCCTACTCCAAGCGCCTGAAAGCCAGCCTGGCCATCATCGACAAGCGGCGCTCAGGACCCAACCAATGCAGGGTCATGAACCTCATCGGTGAAGTAGAAGGCCAAGACGCCGTGCTGGTCGACGACATGATCGACACGGCCGGAACCATCACCCAGGCAGCCAAGGCCCTGATGGAAAACGGGGCCAAAAGAGTGCTGGCCTACGCGGTCCACCCGGTCTTGTCCGGACCGGCCATCGACCGCATCGAGGAATCACCCATCGAATCTTTAATGGTTTGTGACACAATTTCCTTGCATGAACGGGCTCGGGCATGCGAAAAGATCAAACTTTTGTCGGTGGCCCCTCTGCTGGGGGAGGCCATTCGTCGAATTCACATGCAGGACTCAGTGACCTCATTGTTCGTCTAAACTGGCGAGCGGAGTGCTTTTGGAGGAGTTATGAACATCCCGAAGTTGAAAGTACAGACTAGAACTGATCGTGGACAGCGTCTCAACCGGCGCTTGCGCAAAACGGGCATGATCCCGGCTGTGTGCTATGGCCTGAACAAAGAGCCTCTGCCCCTCACGATCAACCCGGAAGAGTTGATGGAAATCCTCCATGGGGCCAGGGGCCTGAACTCGCTTATCGAGCTCGATGGTGCCGAGGGCCGCACCGTGTTCGTCCAGGACATGCAGCGCCACCCCCTGGAGCGGAACCTGCTTCATGTGGACTTTTTGTTGATCGACAAGAACAAAGCAGTGCAGCGTAAAGTACCGATGGATCTCGTCGGTGAAGCAATCGGCCTGAAGACAGGCGGCATCATGCAGGTGGTTCGGCGCGATATCGAAGTCGAGGCCTTGCCGAACGTCCTGCCCGATGTGATCAGCCTGGACGTGAGCGAGATGGATATCGGCGACGTCGTGCATGTCGAAGATCTCAAAATGCCCGAAGGTGTCAAAGCCTTGTTCGAAACCAACTTCACCGTCTGCGCGATGCAAGCGCCCACGGTTGAAGAAGAGCCTGAGACCGAAGAAGGCGAAGAAGGCGCAGAAGGAGCAGAGGGCGCAGAAGGAGCAGAAGGCGCAGAAGGAGCAGAAGGCGCAGATGCCAAGGGCGCAGAAGGCAAGAAAGAAAAAGAAAGCAAATAGTGGCGCCTGGCGCCACTTTGAAAACAATTTGCTTTGCAACAAATGTTCTTTCTCATTATTGGTTTGGGTAATCCTGGCGAGGCCTACCGGAAACACCGTCACAACGTGGGTTTCTGGGCGGTCGAGCGCCTGGCGCAGGCGAGCCGCTTAAGCTGGACCGAAAGCGACGGGCCGATGCTTCAGGCCCAAGGGCGCATCGATGGCCAGCAGGTGTTTTTGGTCAAGCCGCGAACTTTCATGAATCTCAGCGGCCAAGCGGTTGTTCATGCGCAAGCAGAGCTTGGACTGGAAGCGAATCGGATCATTGTGCTTCATGACGATCTGGATTTGGCTCTCGGTCGTTTGCAAGTTCGGTTTGGCGGAGGCGATGGTGGCCACCGGGGTGTGCGCTCAGTGGTCACCGAGTTGGCGCCTGAAGATTTCAGCCGCATCCGTATGGGTGTAGGCAGGTCGACGACTGATGCTGAAACAGTCGACCATGTCTTGTCGGCTTTCGCGGACAAAGAGCTGGCCGAGGCGGAAGCCATGGCAATGCAAGCTGCTGAAGCGGTCCGGGTCTGGATGCGAGAAGGGCTAACCATAGCGATGAATCGCTTCAACCCCTGGAAAATGCCCAAACCGAATGTAGACGAACCATTGATAAACGCCGGGAATGAGCCCGGCGATGAAGCAAACTGACGGTCGGTATCCCCGCAGATTCGATCGTCGAAAACTCCTTTCTCCTGGGAAATCCCAGGGGATGCTCAATCCGAGAGGAGGATGCCATGCGGGAGTACGAAACTTTGTTGATCCTCAAACCTGATCTGTCCGACAACGACATCGGCCAGATCAACGACCGACTCCAGGGCGTACTGGAACGCGAAGGTGCCCAATTTCTCAAATGCGACATTTGGGGCAAAAAGCGCTTGGCCTTCGAAGTGGCCAAAAATCCCAAGGGCGTGTTCGTCCAAATGTGTTACCTGAGCGCCCCGTCAGTCATCACTGAGTTCGAACGCAACTTGCGCATGATCGAGCCGGTGGTTCGCTACCAAACCGTCCGCATTGGTGAAGTCGAAGACGTAGAGAAACGCCTTGCCGAGCAGGCGGTCGAGAATCGGGCCACGGCGGAAGCCAAAGCCCGCGCCGAAGCCGAAGCCAAGATCCGCGAAGAAGCGGACGCCAAGGCTCGCGCCGAAGCTGAAGTCAAGCATCGAGAACAAACCGAAGCCCGCGCCCAAGCCGAAGCCGAGGCCCTGGCCGCCGCTGCCGCTACCGCTGCCGCTGCCCCTGCCGCTGCCGCTGCCGCTGCCTCGGACGAGAAACCGGCCGAAGATACAGGTGCCGCTGCCGCAACAGAAGAGACAAAAGAAACAAAAAAAACAGAAGAAAAGGTGGAGGACTAAGCCATGGCTATGAAACCCATGAAAAAACGTCGTCGCCCCTTCCCTCGCCGGAAGGTCTGCCGCTTCTGCGCTGACAAAGCCCTGAAAGTGGACTACCGCGATCCCGGCACCCTGCGCCTTTTCATCTCGGAGCGAGGCAAAATCATCCCTCGACGTATCTCGGGCAATTGTGCCCCGCATCAGCGCCAAGTGTCGGCGGCCATCAAGCGCGCCCGTCAGATCGCCTTGATGCCTTTCACTTCCACTGGCTACTGAGCCGAAGGAAGTCACCATGAAAGTCATCCTGCGAGAAGACGTACCCGATCTGGGCTCCATCGGAGAAATGGTATCCGTGGCCAATGGCTATGCCCGTAACTTCTTGCTGCCTCAGCAGCTGGCCGTTCGCGCGAACACCAAGAACGCCAGTGAGCTCTCGCACCAGAAGCGCATGATCGAGCGACACAAAGAAAAGGTCCAAGTCGAAGCTGGTGAAATGGCAGGGCGCTTGAAAAATGTTTCCTGCACCATTCCTGTCATGGTGGGTGAACAAGACAAGCTCTTTGGCTCGGTCACCACCCGCGACATCGAAGAGGCCCTGCTGACCGAGGGCATCAAATTGTCGCGCAAGAAAATCGTTTTGGCCGAGCCCATCAGGCAACTGGGCGTCTATACCTTGGATGTTCGGCTTCACGCCGATGTCAAGGGCCAACTGAAGGTCTGGGTGGTTGCCAAGTAAATCCGGCCAGATAACTACTTGCCAGATAACTACTTGCCAAATAACTACTTGCCAAATAACTACTTGATTGAATAGGCAGTCGTCACGGGTATTGCACCGGACGGCTGCCTTTGTTTATCATGAAGCTCACGAGGTGTGCGGCATGAACAACGAAAACCAGAGCAACAGACTCCCCCCCCAAAACCTGGAGGCCGAAAGGTCGGTCCTGGGCGGTGTGCTCTTAGACAACGCTGTGATGGACCAGGTCTTGGATCTGGTGGGCGACGAAGACTTCTACAAGGAGGCACATCGCCAGGTCTTCTTGGCCATGCGCGAGATGGCCGCACGCAATGAAGCCATCGACTACTTGACCCTGGAGGATCACCTTCGAGCGACCAACCTGCTTGCCGAAGTGGGCGGGCCGGCTTACATCTCAGCCCTGACGGACGCAGTCCCCAGCGTGGCCAACATCGACTCTTACGCCAAAATCGTCCGCAATAAGGCCGTGGCCCGAAGACTCATCCACGCCGCCAATGAGATCCTGCGTGCCGGCTTCGATGACAGCGACAACCTGGACGCCTACATCGACGAGGCCGAGACCCTGATCTTCAACGTCACGCAAAAGCGATCAGCCCAAGGCGTGATACACATCAAGGACCTGGTGCAAGAGAGCTTCAACACCATCGAAAAGCTTTACGAACGCAAAGCTCAGTACACCGGCGTGCCTTGCGGCTTCAAGAAGATCGACGAAATGACCTCGGGCATGCAAGCCGGCGACATGATCGTCATCGCGGCCCGCCCATCCATGGGCAAAACCAGTTTCGCGCTGAACATCGCTCAAAATGCCGCCTTGCACTCCAAAGTCCCTGTCTTGTTCTTCTCTTTGGAAATGAGCAAAGAGTCTTTGGCCATGCGCATGCTTTGCTCCGAAGCTCGAGTTGACTTCCAGAAGCTTCGCTCGGGTATCCTCAGTGACTCGGACTGGGGACGCCTGGCCCGAGCAGCTGGCTTATTGAGCGAGGCCAACCTATATATCGACGACACCGCAGGCATCCGGGTCATCGAAATGCGCGCCCGCGCCCGCCGCCTGCAGGCCGAACTACAGAAACAAGATCTCCAACTCGGCATGATCGTGATGGACTATTTGCAGCTGGCCTCGCCCCCGCAGGGGCGCAGCGACAGCCGCGAACGGGAAATCTCTGAAATCTCCCGTGGCCTGAAGGGCCTGGCCAAAGAGTTAAGCTTGCCCGTCTTGGCCCTAAGCCAGCTCAGCCGGAAAGTGGAGTCCAGGGAAAACAAGCGACCCCAGTTGTCCGATCTGCGCGAGTCAGGGGCCATCGAGCAGGACGCGGATGTGATCATGTTCATCTACCGCGACGATTTCTACAATGAGGATTCGGAAGATAAAAATGTGGCCGAGATCATCATCGGCAAGCAACGCAATGGCCCGACCGGCGTAGCCCGTTTGCGATTCTTTGGTGAGCACACCCGATTCGAAACGCTGGCCGATGGTCGAGACGACGATCCATACTGAAACCAGGGGAAAACACCATGAGCCAAAAACGAATATTGGTGGTGGATGACGATCGTCTCAACGCAGCCCTCATGCGTGAAATCTGCGATAACGCCGGTTACGCCACCATCGAGGTCCACGACGGCGAGTCTGCCCTGGAGTTGGTTCGGCGCGAAGCGCCTGATCTCATCCTTTTGGACATCATGATGGGAAAAGTGGACGGTTTCCAAGTCTGCGAATCCATCCGCAAGAACCCATCCACCGCGCACGTGCCCATCATCTTGGTGACCGCCATCGACGACTTGAATGCCAAGATTCGGGGCATGGAGGCGGGTGCGGATGACTACATCACCAAGCCCTTCCGCATGTTCGATCTGCTGACTCGAATACGCAACGTGCTTGAATCCCGCAAGGCCGATCAAGTCGACAACACACACGCATCGCTTGACCTGGGACAAGTGGGTGACTTCCGCCAGCTGAGGGTGGACCTGGACTACGAAGTCAAGCGCTCCAAGCGCTACACGCGCCCTTTGACCTGTGCGATGCTGGTGCTCGACGGCTATGACGCCCTGTTTCGCGAAGAACGTTCAGCAGAAGCCGTCCAGTTGCTCGGCCAATGGCTGCCTCTGCTGCATGCCAACCTGCGCGAGGTAGACCGCATCTACCGCATCGACGACGACGTCTTCATCGTCATCATGCCCGAAACCGACGCCAATTCGGCGGAGGTCCCCATAGCACGCATCCAAAAAGCCATGACCGACACCATCCCCCAACCTGTTGGTGTGGCCCTCGGCCTGAATAAAAACCTGGTGAGTTACCCGGGCTCGGATATCAGCTCGGCCCAAGACATATTGAAGCTTGTCACCGGCGTGATGGCACGAAACTAATCTACTTGGTCGTGATCACCACATAGACCTGCGACCGCCCACGTTGAACCAACATCAGCACGGAATCGCCCGACCCGGCCTTGAGCGCCTTGTTCAATGAATCAACCGTGGTCACCCGATGCCGATCAATTTCCAAAATCACATCTCCCTCGCGCAGGATGCCCGCCGTGGGTCCGAGGGGATCAATCCCCAACACAGCCAGACCCCGCACATCTCCGCCCAGGCCCAGGCGCCGTGCTCGCTCGGGAGACAGAGGGGCCAAACGCAGTCCCAAAGCCTCTGAGTCCTTGGGACCGGAAGCCTTGGAATCACTTGCCGTCTGTTGCTCAGCATCCCGCTCCTCAAGTTTGATGGAAAAACGCTTTCGCTTACCATCACGCAGGAGTCGCAGACGCACCTTGTGACCCGGACCGACAAGGGCCACCTTGCGGCTCAAATCCCGACTGTCTTCGACTTTCTTTCCGTTCACCGACAGGACAATATCTCCGGGCCGAAGACCGGCCTTGTCCGCCGGACTGCTCGGGAAAACCTGACTGAGCAAAACGCCATCCCCGGGCTTTACCCCGAAACGTTCAGCCAAGGGTTCGGTCAGATCCTGGATGCCCACACCGAGCCAGCCCCGCCTCACCCTGCCTGCCTTATGCAACTGCGGCAGGAGTTGCTTGGCCAAATTGATGGGCACCGCGAAACCGATGCCCGAGGCATAAGCTACGATGGCCGAATTGATGCCCACGACGCGCCCCGCCGAGTCGAAGAGGGGACCACCCGAATTGCCCGGATTGATCGACGCATCGGTCTGCAAAAAACTGTCATAGGAGCCATGGCCGATCTCGCGCTCCTTGGCGCTGATGATGCCCGCGGTCACCGTATGAGACAAACCAAAGGGGTTGCCGATCGCGACCACCCAATCCCCAACCTGGATGCGATCCGAATCCCCTAAGGTGACGGTGGGCAACTTGCCCTTGGCTTCGATCTTGAGCAAGGCCAGATCCGTCTTCGGGTCAGAACCCACCAGCTTGGCCTCAAAAGACCGATCGTCCGAAAGCTTTACCCTGATCTCCGAAGCCCTGGCCACCACATGATGATTGGTGACGATATATCCGTCTGAGCTGACGATGAAGCCCGACCCCAAAGAGCGCTGCTTAAATACGCGCCGAGAACCACCAAAAAACCGCTCATAGGGATCAGGTGCCCGACCGAACCAATCCGACATCGGATCCCGCATGACGCCTCGCGGCCGAATGACCTGAGTCGTAAAAATATTGACCACCGAGGGCTGCAATTGCCGAATGATGCCCGACAAAGAAGGCAAGGGACTATAACCGTTCGGCAAAACCGGACTCGCCTTCGGGTCCGCCTCAATCCAAAAAGGCTCCGCCGCCCAAGCCGTCTGCCCCCACAACAAAACCCCACAAACCAATGTTTTCAAAAAGATTTTACTCATCATCGCCTCCTGGCCGCCAAGGTAACACGCTTGACATAACAGTCAAGCCCACCACTTGATTCCCCTGCGCAGATAGGGAAGTCTACACTCATGGATCGCAAACTCATTCTGTGGATCGCTGCGCCCGGCTTCTTGGCCTTGGCTGTGTTGCTGCTTGTGCTCTGGCTCTGGATTCCCAAGGACTCGGCTCCTGCGCCTGACACCCTGAAAACCATGCCCGCCACCGCCGTCGATCTGCCCATTGAGGTCATGGCACTGTCGGGTCGGGTTCAGATCAAACGCGCCGGCCTAAACGCCACCTTCGACATCAACGCCTTGTCGCGCTTTCGCACAGGCGACCTCGTGACGACCCCGGCCAAGACCTGGCTTGTGCTGAAGACCAAAGAGGGAGCTCGCCTGCTCTTGGCCTCGGGGTCCAGTTTGCGATTCGAAGACGAGGCCCTGCGCCTGGAGCAAGGGACCCTGGCCTGCGTCATCCCGCCCCAAAAAACCAGGATCGCCTTGAAGGTTCACCTGGCCGAAGGCTTGATCCAGTCACATGAAGGGCGTCTGGTGATCGAAAAAGCAGGCGATGCCGCCTGGCGAGTGGACCTGGTGGAAGGAACGCTTCGATTGAGAGCACAGGAAAGTGGCCACTTCATGTCTCTGAAAAAGGGTCAAGCCGCCCAGGCGACAAAAAAAGAAGGTGTTTGGTTCTTGAGAAAAGACGCCTTCCAGGATCGAGCCCTAGATGCCCTCAGACGACTTCAAGCACCCGAGCTAAAACCTCTGCGGTCTCGTAAGGTGTTGCGGTGAATGCCCAGGATGGCTGCCGCTGCTTTGCGATTCCCTGCTGAACGTTTTAGTACTTCTTCGATGAGCACCCGTTCTACTTCCGCGAGCACCCGGCGATGCAGATCGGCTCCTTGGTGACTGCCCAGATCGTCGAGCAGGGCTTGCAGACGAGGGCGCACGACTTCGGACAGCGGTTCATGCTCACTCATGGCTCGCCTTCCAGGTTGTGTACTTTGCGGCCTTTCCAGGTCACGCCCTGTCCGTGTCGATGCCGCCAGGCCGAGCGGAGCAAGATGATCGCCACGACCAGATTGGCCAGGGGCGCCAGGGGCGCATAGGCGGGATACCAGCGGTTGAAGGCTCGTAAGAGGATCTGAAATGACAAGACCATGGCGTAGGTGCCCAGCAGGGCAGCCAGGGCCCAGCCGGGCCAGGGCCGATGACCCGTCAAGAAGGCACCCGCTGCCCAGATGCCAAAAACCGCGGGCCAGGTGCTCAAGACCATGGAAAAAATCACCGCAAACCAAGCCCGAGCCAGACCTGCCTGCACCAACAAGTAGAGGTTCTTGGTCCATCCGTTCACCAGGCTGCCCAGCCCGGAATACATGCGGGTGCTGAAAAGATCCCGACCGATGGCCAGGTGAATACGCCGCCCTGACTCCTGAAAGCACTTTGCAAGTTCCACGTCTTCTAAGACCTTGCCCGCCACCGAGGCATGGCCCCCGACCGCCCGATAGGCCGCGACACGCGTCAGGATGAACTGACCATTCGCGAAGGCCTCCGGTCTCTTCGGATCGTTGACCCGTGAGGGACGGTGAAACATGGCGATAAGGGCGGCCACGCTGGGCTGCACCAGCCGCTCCCAAAAACTTCGCCCCTCCAAATGGGGAACCAGAGAAATCAAGTCCGCGGAGACCCGCTCTGCCTCTCCCAAAGACGCCGACAGGCTGTCAACATGGTGAAGGGTGTCCGCATCGACGAACCACAGCCAGTCCGCATCCCCGGCCACATGCTCAGCACCCAGGTGCAGGGCGTGGCACTTGCCCATCCAGCCGGCGGGCGGCTCCGGTGCCTGCAACAAATCGAGGCGATCAGCCTCCCGCATCAAACGACGCACCACCTCGGCCGTGGCATCCTCCGAGCGGTCGTCGACCACAAGAATCCGCAAGCGCTCATGGCTTTGAGCCATCAAAGAACGCAAACAAGCTTCGATGTTCTGTTCTTCGTCCCTGGCAGGCACCAGCGCACAAACCCTCGCCTCGCTTTGAACAAAGCGCTTTGGGTCCAAGGGTTTTAGAGTCGGCGTCGCTTGCGCCTGGCGAAGAGCACTGACAAACAAAAAAATCCAAACAAAACCCAAACCCAAACTGATCCACAACAAGACCATCATGCGGGCACTTTCGCCTTCCACTCCTCTCCTGTCAAGGTGTGATAGCCTTCGGCCCATGTCCTCACCCCGACACCAACCCATCCTCTTCGACTTAGACGGCACGCTCATCGATTCAAGCCTGGACATCGTCGCGGCGGTCAATCGAACCCTGCGGAATCTGAGCCTGCCCGAATTACCCGATGATGAAATCATCGGCTATGTAGGGGACGGTGTCCGCAAGTTGATGCGCCGGGTTTTTGCAGACCATGGCCGACCCAACCTGGACGAAGCCGTGCGCGCCTTCAAGGCCGACTACCTCTCCAATAGCCTGCTGCAAACCCGTCCCTACCCGGGCATCGAAGACCTCCTGGACAAACTATCCCCTTACAAACTGGCGGTGGTGACCAACAAACCCGTCGCCATGGCGCGCCGCATCCTGGCCGGCCTGGGCCTTGATGGTCATTTCTCTGCCGTGGTGGGGGGCGACGAAGCCCCCCTAAAACCCCTGCCTGATCCCATAGGCCTGGCGCTGAATCGACTCGGGGAAGGCGCGCAAGGGGCGTTGATGGTGGGGGACCATCCCAACGACATCCTTGCGGGTCGAGCCGCGGGTTTGACCACCTGCGGTGTTTGCTGGGGCTTCGACGAAGGCCGTGCCGTCATGGACCTTGGCCCGGACAAACTGGTGCACAAACCCGAGGAACTCAGGGACTGGTTGCTGAAGTAGCCCCCCCGGCAGCCAAGTGCTCAATCAACCAACCCTCGGGCAAAGCCCCCACTCTGGCCCCAAGCACTCGCCCATCCGGGCCGATCAAGAAAAAAGTGGGCAGACTGCGCACCTTATACTGACGCGTGGCGCGATGTCGCCCGTCCACCAGGAACTCGATATGCTTGTATCCTTTTTCCTGCACGAAAGACTGGACTTCTTCCGCCGTATCCCCTTGATGGATACCGATGACGCGCAACTTGGGGTGAGAGGCGGCCCATCGGTCCAATTCAGGCATGTGCGAAACGCAAACCCCACACCAGGTAGCCCAAAACTCCAACAACACGGGCTTTCCACGCAAAGAAGCCAGCGACACCTGTCCCTTGCCATCAGCGCGGGGCAAGCGAAAGCCCGGCGCCACATCGCCTGTTCGGATGGGACGCAGTACATCCATGTGCTGTGCCACATAAACAGCACCCGAGGCCGTGGCCAAGACCAGCCACAACCCCACCGCCAATGAGCCGAAGCGAATGGCCTTGGCGGGCAAAACAGGCAAATCCTTGCCGTGATCATCCTCGGTTAAAATCTGGCGCAGAAGCAAATAGCCCATAAATGCAGAGGGGCCATAGGCCAACAACGCTCGCAGCGCCCACTCCCACCATGCCGGGTCCGCTGCAAAAAAGGCACCGATGGCCACATTGGGCAGAACCCGCTGCACCCCAAACCACTGGGTCCAGACCGCGCCCAGCAAAGAAAGCAGACCGACGGGCACGATCAGATAGCTGGCCGCGGTCATGATGCCGTCTATGGACCAGCTTCGTTTCCTGACTCGACTGAGTACGGCCAGGACCAGGCCCAGCCCCAAGCTCGCCACCAAGGGGCCCAGCACGAAATTCATGTAAACCTGGGCCAGCTGAATGGCCATGGTGAGAATCCCCCGGTCCCAAGCCATGATCACCGAGGCCACAGCCCCGGGCAGGGTGCCCAGCATCACCACGAACAAAAACACCAACACGTCACCCACGCCACCCGTATCGCCACGCAGAAGCATGCGATTCATCTGTCGCGGTGTAACCAGCCAAGCAATCAGGCGTTTATAACCTTGCATCAGACCGCCTTTCCCTTTTGACACCTCTGCCTTGGGATAGTATAGTTTCATTCTGCCAACCCGAGGCGCCACCCAAGAATATGGCGACGACCTTAGCCCAGCGCAAGCCCTTAACCGACGATGATTTGCGGACTTATATCCGCACCCTGAAGCAAGATCCCAAATCCCGCGTTTTTGCTCCTCTGGCCGAAGGATTGCTGGCCCGAGGACGGGTGACACAAGCCTTACAGGTCAGCAACATGGGGGTGCGGGCCAATCCCGACTTCGCGGACGGCCACATCGTCATGACCATGGTCTTGCTGGCCCAAAAAAATACCTCCCGGGCTGCCCAATTCATCCAAAGGGCTCTGGAGTTGGCCCCCGAACGGGCCATCGCCCATGCCATGGCAAGCCAAGTCCAGATGGCCCAAGGGCAAAACGACGCAGCATACACGGCCTGCCTCAAAGCTCTGGACTTGGACCCCGACTGCGCCCCGGCCTTAGACCTCCTGGGACAGATGGGACAAAGGCCCAAAGGAACCCGTCCCAGGGGCAAAAAAATGCCCGCGTCCAAGGGCACCAGTCCTGATCTGAAACGACGTGCCCAGACCGCGCCGAGCCGCCGCCGTCGAAATGGGGGCCCTGTGCAACATATTTCGGAGCCATTTCGAAAAATCTTACCAGCCTTGGGCCAAGAGGCTACCGAACGCCTGGAAGATCAGCTTCAACCTTTCACGGCCCTGTCTTCCGGCAGCCAAGCCGGCGCCGGTCCGGATGCGGATACCGACAATCTCCTGAGCCAAGTACCCCAAAGCTCTTTGCCTGACCATCCGCCACCCCAGGCGGCTCGACCCGCTACTCCGGCCCACGCCGATCCGGCCATTGCGCCGACTTCCGGCCTCACCGGACCAGGCCTCAAAACCGTGACCGTAGCCCAGGCCATCATCGACAGCTACGGTCCGGCGCAGGCCTACGAGTCCAGTCGCCGCAGCCCCTCGCTTACTCCTTGGGCTGGGCGCTTGCTGGCGCTGGCCTCGATCATCGCCCTCCTGCTTGGGATTGTGGCTCTGTTGGCCGCCCTCCGGCCTGACAAAGGTCCGGTCCCGACAAACGTGGTCCAAAAAGCCCAAGAAACACCCCAAATCGAAAAAGAGAAGGAAGCGCAGATCAAGGGAGAAAGCGATGTACGGTAAACGTGGCTTGCTGGCTTTCCTCTGCTGCGTCCTGGCTTGCACTGGCGCGGTATTGCATGTGCCATTCTTCTCAGGTGCCAAACAACTGCTGGTGACCTTCTCAGACACGCCACCCTCTCAGGAGCACCCCCTGCTCGTGGCCCTGAGGCCGCTGGACGCCCCTCGCGGACCGAGCGCACCTGGGGCGTTCCATCAACTGAGCTTGCACGCCATCCGCAAAGAAACCCGCTCCGATCCAGCCATCAAACGCATGGCCTCGCTGCACCAAATTCCATTCCATATGCTCAAGGCCCACTTTGCTCAAATCTCGAAAGGGGTTTTAGACGCCGAAGGCCTCTTCTGGGTGGGAGAACCCCAAAAAACCGAAGAGGGTCCCGCCGCTGCAGAAAAAGCCAGCCTGGAGATGGCCAGAAATATCAAGGATGCCCGAGGCAACCTGGGTCGACTGGAACAAATCACCGCCACGCTGGGGGGATTCCGACAAAAAACTGGCTCGGTTAACGGAGCCTTCATGGCCTGGACGGCAGGCCCACAACGAGCCCATCGGGTCATCTCTTTGAGCAAATCCAAGCTGCCCCGCGATTTGGAATCCTTGCGCCGCCACCTGATTGTGCCCTACCGCGCCGAGGCCAGGCGGTGGTTGTGTACGGTTCGGGGATTGGCTCTGGCCATGCAATCGGTTTGGCCCACCCGAAGTCATCAAATTCTCAGCAAATCCATGAAGGTGGTGCGACTGGACTCCGTAGCGTCCGAGCGCTTGCTGGCACCCATGCAAGCACAAATCGGCTTCGTGGGCCAAGACGGCAGCCGCGGCATATGCGTCGAGATGATGCACGCCTGCGATTTGCGCACCGAGCTTTGTGGCCTGGCCAAATCCTTGGTTAAAACGGGACAACAGGTGCATGCCGGCACCCCGGTCGGCGTGGCGGGAGATCGGTCCAAGTCACCGAAATTCACCATGTGGTATGCACAGCATGCGCTGGACCCCACCGCCCTTAGGCCCCCGCCGAAACCGTAACTCAACGTTCGATGCGCAGCATGAGGGTGCTGCGGGACTTAACGATCCAAACACACTTGATTCCCTGCAAGCCGTCCAATGCCTCTTCGATGCGCTCGGCCAAGGCCTTGGGGCGCTCGGAACTATAAAGCGTGAAAACCAGATTGCGCGCGGTGCTGCCCTGCACGACGGGCCTGAATGCCTTCAGACTGGATTTCATCTTCCCCAGCAATTCCTCTCGTAAACCCATCACCCCCTGGGCCAACTCCACCTGCAACATGATGCGACGACCTTTGCCGGTGGTGGCCATGGCGGCCTCCAGTTGACCATTGAGCTGCTCGGCAAGCCGTTGAGCCGCCTGATCAGCGGCTTGCCGCCGACCCGCCTCGTCAGCATCAAAGGCATCAGACCGAGCATTGCCCTCAGCCCACAACTTGCCCCTGGCCCGACCGTATATCTGCCCATCGAGCTGAATCTGCACTGAGTCACCTTGGGGGTGCTCCATCAGGAAGTACTGCAAAAGCAGCTTGCCCTTGTCCGCTCCCTTGTCAAGCACCTTCAACCCCGGGGCGCGCAAGGTATTTCTGAGCACCTCCTCGACGGGCAAAACCAACTTGCTACGCCGACAACCAGGATCGGGCTCCAGCGACAGAGTTTGCACTCTTCCCGCCAATGCCTGACCGTCCAGCCACAAGATACTGGAAAGCAACACACAAGTTATGAGACTTCGCTTCATCCAGTACTCCTCAAAATTAAATTTCCTACAACTCACGGTAGCACTTGATTTGACTGACTTCAATCTGGAGCATACCATGGCGAATATGGGAGCCGGGCCAAAGAAAAACAACGAAAAGAACAACCGCAGCAACAAGCGTGTTGATTTCTTTAACAAAGTTAAAATCGTAATCCCCGATACGGACACGGCCATCGACGTATTTGCGGCCAACATGTCCAAGGGAGGCATTTTTCTGCGCAGCAACCGTCCACTGCCCAAGGGCAAAACGGTCAGGCTGCAGTTCGAAACCGAAAAAGGCTCAGTGGAAGTAGACGAAGGCGAAGTCATTTGGAGCAAGCCCTTCGAACCCATCAGCATCGACGGCGAACAGCCAGGTATGGGCATCAAGTTCCGCAACATGTCGGAGACATCACGCAAGCACATCGAGTCCTTCATAGCGGAAGCGCTGTCCGACTCGCCGAAAGCCCCTCTGCCCCCCCCCCCGCCACCACCGGTGGTGCCCAAGGCTCCAACGCTGCCTGCCCAGGCACCAGCACTACCTCCGCAGGCACCAGCAGCACTACCTCCGCAGGCACCAGCAGCACTACCTCCGCAGGCACCAGCAGCACTACCTCCGCAGGCACCAGCAGCACTACCTCCGCAGG
>JAFCZJ010000211.1 GCA_019314375.1 Deltaproteobacteria bacterium
TATGCATAAGGTTCGAGTGACGACCGACCCGCCTGGTGCTTTGGTCTGGCAGGTGGATGACCGCGGCAGACAGAAGCTTGGGACGGCGCCGATAGAAATCGAGCGGAGCTATGTTGACCGGTACGAGAGAGACTGGCTATGGCCGTTCATTTTAACGCTGGATGGTTTGATTATAGGCGGGGTTGGTTTCGCCATTCTCGAGAACAGTTCCTATTCTTACAGTGGCCCTGATGATGCAGAGACCATTCCTGGATACACTACGTTGGCGCTAGGTGGCGTGTCGCTACTCATCGGCCTGATCTGGTCCATCGCCGTGGCTGTGGATCCCACCGACGTGGCTGATGGTCCCGAGCCTTATACGCTGCAGGCCTCGATGGCTGGGTTCGAGGATACCTCAGATTCCTTTTCCCTGGGATTCGCAGCCTCAACACCCAATCCGCCGCCGCTCGATTTTCACATCAACTTGCTTGAAAAGTGGAGGGAGCGCTATGGCATAAAACCCCCGTCCGAGAAGCTTTCGGCGGCGGCGGTTCCACCGCTTCGGCGGGCGCTTTCGGACGAGAAGGCCATTGTGCGCGAGGAAGCCGCCCAGGCTTTGGCGGAGATTGGCCCAGCGGCCAAGGTGGCCATCGCCGAGCTGATCGTGCTCATGGGCGATGGCGACGCGGAGATTCGGCGGGCGGCCATCTTGGCATTGGAGGCGATTCGGCTTCCCGAAGCGCGTGTCATCGAGTCATTGAAGCGGACCTTTGAATATGACGCCTCCGATTCTGTTCGCGAGGTGGCCCGGCATGCCTTGCAGAAACTTTCGCTCTTACGCATTTCTGTGGCTGAGCCTGAGGCCAAGGTGCCAGTGAAAGAGATTCCAGTCGCGGTCGAGATCGTCGCTGTGACCGATGTGTTTGATGCCTCCGGCAAGTTCAAAGAGGATACACTGGTCCAGCTCACTACTTATCTTGGCACTGCGCTGACCCGGACCGGCAAGTATCAGCTTATCCCCCGCGATCAGCTGCGCGCCAGCCTGGCCGAACAAAAGAAAGAGTCTTATCGAGAATGCATGGACCAGTCCTGCCAAATCCAGCTTGGCAGGTCGGTTTCGGCGAGCAAGTTGCTCTCGACTCAGCTCCTTCAGGTGGGGAACAAGTGTGCGGCCACCGCAAACCTCTATGATCTTAAAACGGAAACGACCCAGAAAGGCGCCATGGTCCAAACCGGTTGCTCTCCGGATGAACTTTTGGACGCCATGCAAAAGATTGCCGACCAGCTATAGAAAAAAGGGGACTGCCATCAGCAAGGCGCTCCGTGAGTACGGGTGGCAGCCATTTAGCTGGCCATTTAGCCGTTAGGGCGCCTAACTGTCAGGTTCGGGTCAGACCTGTTGCCAAGGATTTGGAGGATGCGAGGTTCAGCGGCACTTCATGGTGATGGGCCAGGCAAATGCAGGGTGGCAGCCGGTCCAGTCTGCGCTGCATTGCGTGGCATAGTTACCAGCTTCTCCACACGCAGGGGGACCGTCAACGAACCCGTATGAATCTACAAAGCAGGTACTTGGCGACAGAACCATACAATGAAAGGTCGTATTTAGCGCCGGTTCCTTCGTTTCCGTGCCATCGCAGTTGTAATCGTAACCTAAGCAACCATCGCGGGAATCCGCGTAATACTCGGTCTGCCCGGGGAAGGTCCACTCATCCGTGTCGCAGCAGTCGTATATCAGACCCGGCGTGGCGTGACACAGGGGGGCCCACTCGGGTGTCCAGTCGGTCCAGTGGTCGTTATCGCAGGAAATTTGATCGTCGGTCGTACCGTCGCAGTCGTTGTCCAGCCCGTCGCAATCTACTTCAAACATACCCTCGCCGGTGCCCTTCGGCGTGGCCCCGTCAAAACAGTGGGCGGCGGTCAAGTCGGGGTTGATGTACTCAGACGAGTGGGCACTGTAGGTGGCGTCGGTGCATGCCACCCAAGTACCCGAGGGGCAGGATTTCTTTGACCCGGCGCAAACACCGCGCTGCTCGCTGCAATTTTGGCGGTTGGCCAGGGCGATGTCGGTGCCGTCGGTGCGACCATCACAGTCGTTGTCCTGCCCGTCACAGGTTTCCGTGCCGTAGGGATAGCCATACTGGGAAAGACCGCAGGTCTGCCAGGAACCGGACACACACTGGTCACGGCTGTGCACAGCGTCGGCGCACACGCCCTGCTGCCGTTCACAGTCGGTGACCACCAGATCAAAGTCGGCTGCGTCCACCTGTCCGTCGCAGTCATTGTCCAGGGTGTCGCAGGTTTCGGTCCCGTAGCCTGCGCCATATTCAGCAGAGGTGCAGGCCTGCCAGATGCCGGACACACACTGAGCCGCTGAGTGCATATCGCCGGCGCAGACCCCCTCCTGCGACTCACAAGCCGTGAGGACCAAATCCTGGTCTTCCGCGTCTGTCAGTCCGTCACAGTCGTTGTCCCGCCCGTCACAGATTTCTGAGCTGTAATGCTGAGAGTTGGCTTGATAAGCGGCGGCGCCGCATTCTGCCCAGATGCCGTCAACACAGAGCTGAACCGGTTTGATCGCGCCTGCGCAGACCCCGTTCTGGTTTTCGCACAGGGGCTGTTGCAGATTGCTGTCGGCGGCATCCACCTCGCTGTCGCAGTCGTTGTCTAAGCCGTCGCAAATCTCAGTGCCGTAGTCGGCGCCGTACTGGGTTCCGGTGCAGGCCTGCCAGGCACCGGACACGCATTGGTCGACCGAGTGCATCGCCGAGGCGCACACACCCTGCTGAAGCTCACAGGAAGTGATGACCAGGTCCTCGTCGGCCGCGTCGGTCAAGCCGTCGCAGTCGTTGTCAACGTTGTCGCATTGTTCGGGGCCCGGCTCGAAGTGGCTGCCCCCCGGATTGGTGGAACAGCGTACGGAGTCCAGCTCGGCGCATTCGATGACGCCCTCTCCACAGCCGCCTGTGCCTTGGCATAGCTCGCCAATGCCGAAGTCCTCATCGGTTTCGCCGTCGCAGTCGTCGTCCTGCCCGTTGCATTCTTCTGCCAGATCGGTGACCGTCTCGTTCTCACAGACCAAGCTCAGGCCGTCGGTCGCACAGGTCCAGGTACCGTTTTGGCATTCGTCCGTGTCGTCCGAGTCGCAGACGGCGCCCAACTCGGCGAAGTCTTCGTCGGTATCGCCGTCGCAATCATCGTCCAGTTGGTTGCACAGCTCTGCCAGCGAGCCGTCCTGGCTGCCGCCTGGGGCGGTGGAACAGCGCACTGTTTCTTCGTCGGCGCACTCCAACCCACCCGAGCCGCACTCGCCCGGGGCGGTGCAGGCCTCGCCCAATGGGAAGTCCTCATCGGTCTCGCCATCGCAGTCGTCGTCATGCCCGTTACACAGTTCCTGATCAGCAGGCAACTGGCCATTGAGACAACCGGTCCAAGCGCCTGATTCGCACAGCTCTATTCCGGCCACGCAAATCCCCTCATCCACCGAGCAAGGCTGCTCGTCCCCGTCGGTACAGGGGCAGATTTCGTCGGTGCGACCGTCGCAGTCGTTGTCCAGACCATCGCAGGCCTCGGGCACAGGGTTCTGGGATGTACAGGCAGTCCAGGTCCCGGCCTGACACATTTGAGACCCGCCGGCACACGCGCCCAAATCGCTGCCGCAGTTGCGGCTCTCACCATCTGTACAAACCGGGCAATCCTCGTCCACTTGATCGTCGCAGTCGTTATCTACCCCATCACAGGCTTCGATAGCCCCCGGATAGACAGTGCGGTCGAAGTCGTCACAGTCCTCGTTTTGAGGACTGCCGTCACCGTCCTTGTCGTTGGCGTCGGCTATCACCACGCAGGTACCTTGAAAGCAGGTCTCCACCTGAGGCACGCAAGCGGGTTCGCAGGCGTTGGGATCCGGCTCCACGCATTCGTTGAACTCGCAGACCAGACTCCCGGAGCATTCTTCATCCGATTCGCAGAACGCGCCCTCTATAATTTTAGAGTCAGAACAAGCGGAGACCCAAAGAAGAATTGAACATGACAACAGCGACCAAAAGATGGCTACTTTTCCCAAACGGCCCATGGTGACGCCTCCCAGGCAAATTCAAGCAAAACACCTACCAAAAATCGAAGGGAACATTCCAGACAAGTCAATGATAGTCACTAATTATCGCTCTTTTGGGTAAGAATAGACAATCATTAATTTTACTTGAATGCGGCCCCTTGCGCAGGGGCGGCCTCAATCTGCCTTGCCAAAATCTTCGGTACGGGGTAGGAATCTCGGCAGAAACGATTGAAAGGTGGGTTCCTTCATGTCGCGAAAGAATTTGGTTTCTTTATGTCTGTTGACCCTGATGGTGGCGGCTTGGATTCCCCAGGTCTCGGCCCAATGCACGCCGCCGCAGGTGCTTATCGTGCTGGATAAGTCCAGCTCGATGGAAACCGGCTATGTGAACGCCGAGGATACCAAGTGGATGGCTGCCACGGCCGCCGTGGAGAGCCTGGTGACCAGCTACGGCGATCGCATCGATTTCGGCCTCATGGTCTATCCCTACACCAGCGAGTGCCAGCCCGGGCAGGTGGTGGTGGACGTGGGAGAGGACACAGCCGCCGACATCATTGCCGCCCTGGTCGATTCCCCGCCCACGGGCGGCAATTGGACGCCCATGTCCCAGAGCCTGGATGAAGTGGCCCTGTATGCGCCTTTGCAGAACGCCGGCCGGGACAATTTTGTTTTGTTGGTCACCGATGGTTGGCAGTACTGCGAACCCCACGACGTGGCGACTCGCTATGACGCGGTGGACTCGGTGCAGGCGCTAACCGCCCTGGGCATCCAGACCTTCGTCCTGGGCTTCGGCGCCGCGGTGGACGTGCTCAACAACAACCTGATGGCCGAGGCCGGCCTGACCGCATTGCCCAACTGCGACCCGGAAGGGACCAACGTGGCCGCCGCGGATCTCTGCTACTACCAGACCCTGGACCAGCAGGGCCTCGAGTCGGCCTTTGACGAGATCGCCCTGGAGCTGACCGGTGAGACATGTAACGGCGAAGACGATGACTGCGACGGGTTCACCGACAACCAGGTGGAGGGCTCTTCGGCTCCCTTGAGTGAGACCATGACTTCGGCCTGTGGGGGCACCTGCGAAAGCATTTGTCAGGGTGGTCAGTGGCAAGCTTGTCAGCCCGAGGGCCCCTGCGATGATGGTGATGCCTGCACCAGCGGTGATTGGTGCAGCGGCGATGTTTGCGCGGGTCAGGTCGTCGACTGCGATGACGGCATCGAGTGTACTTCGGATTCCTGTGATTCCGGTTCGGGTTGCGCCAACCGGCCGGTGCATGAATCTTGTGACGACGGAGATCCTTGTACCCTGGACACTTGTGGGGCCCAGGGCTGCAGCAATGTTTTCGTCAGCGTGCCCTGTGACGATGGCAATCTCTGCACGCTCAACGACGTCTGCGTGGACGGGATTGGCTGCACGGGCGTCATGACCAACTGCGACGACGGCAATCCCTGCACCGACGACCTCTGCGATCCGGAGACCGGCTGCCAGTACAGCAACAATGGCAATGTTTGCGAGGATGGCGATCCCTGCACCCAGGGCGACGTTTGCGTCGACGGAAGTTGCGTGGCCGGCGATGATGTCTGTACGGAAGGAGGAGGCGACCAGGCCGCCGACTGCGGTTGTGCCTCTTCCTCCGGTTCGCCGCTCTCCCTGCTGTGGTTTTTGCTGCCCTTGTTCTGGCGCTTTCGCCGCCGCTAAGGATTAACGCCTGAGATAGGGTTTGTAATGATGGATATAGAAATGGATCGGTTCCCCTTCTGTATTCTCCATTGTCATTGAGCCTGTAATCCAGAACTCCCCCGCCCTGTCAGTCCAAATTTCATTTGCGAAATGTTTTAATGGGATCGATAGCTGCAGCCAGTTCTGGCCGTCCCAGTGCCAGAGCGGGTCGCCCGTCACCCAGAAGTCGTGCGCATTCAGGCCACCGACATAACTCGTCCATACGTTTCCGAGCCCTACCGTCCAACCATCCGCCCAGGGCAACTCAAACCGCTTAATGGAATCACCATCCCAATGCATCAGGATACACGTTTTGTCCGAATCCCAGAATCCGAAGAACCAAACATCGTCGGGTGCCCCGGCCCAAAGAGACGTGAAATGCCTTTTTCCGGAGCCCAATCCCGTTTCCACTTGCTCCCAGGCTCCCTGGTGCATGCGCCAGATGTTGTCATCGTAGCCAACCAGCCATACCTCGCCAGGGCCAAAGGTGGCCACATCCGTCCACACGGTGGATGCAGGACTGGCTAGCGCATTCCAGCTCTGGCCGTCGTAATGCAAAACAGCGCTCTGTGAACCCACCGCCCAGACGTTGTCCGCGGACGAGCCATGCACCGCGACCAATGTTCCCGGGGTATGATTGTGCTGCCTCACGCACCTGCCCGAAACGCAATGAACGATTTCGCCCGGGTTGGTGTCGTCGATAAAGGTGTCCGGAGAGCCCACTACCCAAACATCGTCTTTGCCCGAACCCCAGATGTCCATAAAACGAACATTGATGACGTAGCTGTCTTTGTGTCGGTAAACCTCGGAAAAGTTCTCCCCGTCAAAAAAGAGGATCTGTTGCCAGCCGCAGACGTAAATATTCTCCTGATCTGCACCCCATATTTGGTCCACACCTATCCCAAACCAGCCCTCGTAGTGACACCAGTCGCCTTCGCACTTGATGTCGGGCACCCCGTCCCACTCTCTATAATCTTCCTGGCAGCCGGCCAGCCCAATGCAAAACATGAGCAACGAACCAACCCACAGTGTCGCTCCTCCTCGATTTGGCCTCATCTTCCACTCTCCTTCGCTTCGTTGCCAAGTATCGAAAAACCCCAAAATTCGCTTCATCATGACTCGCCCGGCCGAAGACCCCAGCGAATTTCTAGTCGTCCTGCCTCACGGCAGATCTTGCCAGGACAAGACGGTCATGGAGTGGGCCGGCAGTTGCAAGACGACCCCGTCGGCAAAGTCGGACAGTTCGTCGGACTGTATGTGAACTTGGGCCTGGTGAGAAAGCTCGTTGTCGGCCGCGATTGAGTCGCCCAAAAGTTGCCAGCGCTCTGCCGTATTGCCCTGGACTGCTGCCGGCAGGTTGAGCTGGACGGGCAGGGCCGAGCTGCGGTGCAGGTTGAGCAGGATCAGGCCTCGTCCGCCGCCGTCCCGGGTGGCGTAGGCGTGCAGGTAGGGGACCTGAAGGCTGACCGCTTCGCCGTCGTAGTCGAAACTGGAGGTCCAGCCGGGATCCTCGCCTCCTCGTTGCACCGCCAGCAGGTCTCCGGCGAGGACTTGATTGGCCATCACCAGCGCCAAGAAAGTGGGCCGGTAGCGTTCCTGGCCGCTCTTCATCGACAGCAGAGAGCCCCAGAGGCCGATGTCGTTGTAGCTCTCTTGGATCAGGGAGAAGAAGTTTTGGACGCGCACGTCGTAGCGCTCCAGCATGAGCAGCATGTGGTTGATGGCATTCAGCGCGCCGCCCAGGCTGGTCACCGCCCGGTTGCGGGGCTCGACCGGGGCGTCGCCGCCGGTGATGTGGTGATTGACTTCGTAGATGGCGATGTCCAGATCGGGATTGGCCGATGCGGCGATCATGTCGGCCACCGCCTGCATGGGGCCGTTGGTGTTTAAGTGCCAGACCCAGCCGTACAGCCAGGAAAACAAGTCCTCGTCGTTGAAGTTTCCCTGGGCGCTGCTCATGGAGTGGATGATGTAGGGCGCGATGGCGTACGAATCCCCCGCTTGAGCGTGATGGGACAGCAGGGATGCGCCGAGCCAGGTGTTGTAGTTTTGGGCGCCGATTTGGAAGGTTAACTTTTCGGCTGCGCCGGCGTACTCGGCCAACTTGGCCTTGGCCTGCTCGAAGAGGCCCGTCCAGTACTCGGGTCCGTTCCAGCCGCCGTAAGCATAGGCCGGTGCCCAGTTCCAGGCTTCGTTGCCGATCTCGATGTGGATCTGGTCGAAGACCTCGGTCCAGGGCGCGGGGTGGCCGCGCTGGGCCCGGATCTGACCGTAGGGCGAATCGACGGGACCGGCCAGGTACTCCATCAGGTTTTCCATCTCCGCCGGCAAGATGGTGCCGGAGACCGACGGCTTCGCAGAGTTCGAGAAACTCGTGTAAGCCGTAGGAGTGAATCTCCGCACTGCCGTTGTTGTAAGGGTGGCCCGGCCAATCCACCGCGGGGTCGGGCGGTGCATTGCGGCGGTAGGCGTAGGCCATGCGCTCGTGGTCGGGCTTGAGCAGGTTGTCCACGCTGTTGCCGCCGATGGCCAGGTGTCGCAAGGTGCCGGGCCGCAAGAAATCGAGCGCGGACACCAGCTGGTCGCGAAAAGCGGTGGGGTTGCTGTGGCCTTCCTTGCTCGCCGCCAGATCGTCGAGCTTGACGCTGCCGCCTTCGACGATGAAGTGCAGCGAGAGGGTATCGTCGTCGCCAAAGCCCGCGATGGGGACCGCCAGGTTGTCAAAATACTGCCATGCGTCGCTCAGGCTGACGCTGATCGGGTTGTTGGGACTGCCCCAGCCCCCGTAAGCGATGCTCAGTTGCCCGTCGCCCTTTGCCCAGAAACTGACCCGCCAGGTGCCGTCGGCTTCGGCCCG
>JAFCZJ010000085.1 GCA_019314375.1 Deltaproteobacteria bacterium
CCGCATAAGCCGTGATCCGCTCAAGCGCCGGAAATTTTTCGTGGAGTCGTCCAAGCAATCGCACCATGCGCTCCGGTCGGAGCGCGAAAGCATCACCGTCCGCCAGAAAGACGCGCCGGGTCAGCGGCTGAGCGCGAGCCATGAGATCGATTTCGGCAAAGGGCTCAGCCTCTTTCGTCACCCGATAGCGCTTGTTCGTGTAGTTGATGCAAAAGGCGCGTTTGTTGTGCGTACAGCCCAAGGTGGCCTGAAAAATAAGCGAACGCGCTTCCGAGGGCGGCCGGTACAGTGGCCAGTCGTAGTTCAACATGGCTTGCGCCTCCTGCTCAGGAATGCCAAACCTGCGAGCAAGGTCCAGGCGCTCCAGGCCTGCCCCGAATGTTGTGCACAGCCACAGCCTTTTTGGGGGTCGTCTTCGTCCGAGATGCCGCCGTCGGCGTCGCTGGCGTCTGGTTCACCCGCGTCGGGTTCTCCAGCGTCCGGTTCACCGGCGTCGGCTTCCTCTTGTCCTTCCGGATGCTGGGGATCCGTGCCGCCTTCGTATTCTTCCAGATTGTTCAGGCCGTCGTTGTCCGGATCTTCGTCGGCGGAGGCTTCGGTGGGTCGGGTGTCGTGTTCGGATTCCCAGGCGTCAGGCAGGCCGTCGGCGTCGAAGTCGTCGGGCACATGCCCGGACAGCAGGAAGGCCAAGGCACCGTCCATCAGTCGCTCGCGGGCGGTGGTCGAGATGATGGTTTCGAAGGGAAATCCCAGGATGAGACTCAGACCGGGCTCGCGGGCATGGGCCACGGCAGCCCCGCCGCCTTCGTCATACCAGAGGACCACCTCGCCGCCGGCCGCCTCCCAAACGTCGGGCCATTCGACCGGATAGATGCCGTGGCTTCCGTCGTCGAAGACCAGACCTTCGACCCCGCCCAGGATGCCCGTGCCCCAGGCCGTATGGCTGTCCGAATCGTCGGAGACATAGCCTGCCCCGAAGCAATCGGCGATGAAGGCCTGATCGCTTGCGGAGCCAAGCTCCACCATGTCCCAGCCGATTTCCGCGCCGGATGCCATGATGGCGCCGCCGCCGTCTAAGTAGTCTGTGACCAGTGCCTGCTCGGCATCGCTGAAGGTTTCGTCAAGGGTGGACTCTTCGCCCAGGATCCAGAGGACCGCTTGGTATTTCGGCAAGTCGACTACGCCAGATAAGACCGCCTCGTTGCTCACGGCGTCGAAATAAATGTTGCGCTCCAATTGCATGATGGCCGAAGCGTGGGCGAGGACTTGATCCCGCTCGTTGTGGGTGTCGCCCACATAGGGATCCTGTCGGTCGAAGCCGGAGACGATGAGCAGGTCGGCCGGGCTGGGCGGCCCTTCACCGCCGGCATTCAGGGCGCTGACTTGAACTTGGACCGTCGCGCCCGGTGGCAGATCTTCAATGAGGGTGTAGCTGTCCTCCACCAGTCGCCCATCGCCGACCAACTCCAGTCCATCGAGCCACCAGCGTACCCGATAGCCATCGGCGCTTGCTACCGGCTGCCAACTCAAGAGCATGCCCGAGGCGGCGGCATGGGTCAGGCTCAGACCCAAGGGGCGATCGGCGGGCAGCAAGACCGCCTCCGGATCGAAAAAGCGCACCAGGCCGGCGTAGATGGCGTAAGCCAGGGCCTCGCGGAATCGTGGATCTTGCAGGGCCAGGTTGTCGGCCATGCGCATGTCCTCTGATGCGGGTTCCGTGCCGTCGTGGAAGGCGCTTTCGACGAGGACCCCGGGGATGCCGTCCAAGGCCCTCATCTCGCCGAAGTTGGCCACCAGGCGACCCCGATCACGCCAGTTGGGATCCCAGTCGTTACGCAGGAATTCGATGATGGCCCCGTGGACGGCCTGCTGCAAGGCATCCGATCCGGGTGGGTCGTCGCAGTCGGCCGGATCGGGCGCGGCTGAGTGATCCGGGTAAGTGCCGCAGTTGTAGCGGTAGCTCGAAGTGCCCGATGCGTAGTTGACCTCGGTGCCGGTGGCGTTGGAGTGCAAGGAGACATAGGCGTCGGCCCCTTGCCACTCGGCGGCCACGGGCCGCACGGTCACGTCCGAGCCGGGGTAGAATTCGTCGGGCAGGCCGAAGTAGGCGCAATTGCGCCGGGCGTTCATCTGCCATCTGGCATGATTTGCGGCCTTGCCCCCGACCAGCGTCTGATCCAGGCCACCGCCGAGGCGGACGGCGTCGGCGACTAAGAAGCGGTCCGCTTCGGCCTCGGATCCGGCTTCCAGGCTGAGCTGCCCGCCATGTTCCGCGGTAAAGTAATAGCGCCCCAGATGCAGCCAGCGCCGACCGTGACCGGTTTGGTCCACATGATGTTTTGCTTCACCGCCTGCGTGGCGAATGCGCACGAGGACGTCCGTGACTCGATTTTCATGGGCCACGTAACGCAGGCCCACCCAGTACCAGCCATCTTGTTCCGGCCGCAAGGTGTACACGGCCCGGCCCGGGTCATTGGAAGACAGGACTCGGTAGTCGCCTTCGTAGCCGCCAGTGTTGGAGCCTTCGAACCAGGGACCTTCTTCGGCGTAGGCTTCGTCCCCGTCATCGACGAGGGTTTCGAAAATTTGCGGATCGCGTTCTCGCACGGAAAAGACGTCGGCGCCCGCCCGAAGCAGGGTGGGGATCAAGTAGCGGTAAGCGATTTCGCCGTTGGAGAGATCCTCGATGATGCCCCGGCAGCTCTCGCAGCCCGGGATGTTGATGAGGCTTCGCTGATAGCTCCAATCGGACAGGCTGTCGTAGTAAGTCCAGCCGTGGCCCGGGCTGATGGCGATGCGTCGGCCGGACAGCGAGCCGCCGTAAGGTAAATCCGCCGGCGGCAAGGTCCGTGGGCTCCTGGGCCCTTCTGCCTGAATCCGGGCCAGCAACTCCGCCTCGGCCGGATCAGCCAAAAAGTCACTCAGTTTTTGCAGCTTGCCCTCAGGCAGGCGCAGCCAGGCATCCACTCCGGTGACCATCCCTTCACCCAGGTCGGCGCGGGCTTGCCACAAGAGGCGTTTCAAAAGGTCTTCCCGCTGGAGGTCTTCGCCGCGCAATTCCTCGGCACCGGTCAAGACCAGACGTAAGACACCCGAGTCATCGAGGTCGGCCTCAACAATGTTCAACCTGTCCGACACCGGGCCCAGGAGGGAGGGCAGACGCCGTGCCGCGGAGACCTCTGAGGCCAACAGCAGGCTAAAGATCCCGGCAAGGATCGAAATCACCGCGCGCATGTCCAAGTCCTCATCCTATTCCAGTTTGTAGGTCAGCTTCCGAATTGTACCCCGGCGGGAGATTTCTATGACGATCGTTTTCTCGTGTCGCAGCTTCTCGTAAACCTTCAGTGCTTGTTCCGGTGAGGTCATCTCGTGCTCGTTGACCCGTTGAATGATATCGCCGTTCTTGATGCCCAGTTTGGTATAGAGGGAACCGGGCCGGATACTAAACAGCTTGAAGCCGTTGGCCTTGCCGTTTTTGAAGGAGGGCACGATCCGTGCCTGTCTTGCCAGGCGGTGGAACCCGTTCCGGATGTTCCTCTGTGCCTGCTGAGGGATTTCCCAGGTGTTCTCGTCGATTTGAGAGATGCCCACGAATTGATGGCGATCCAGGGATGCCTCCCGGGCGGGTCCTGGAACCTCCATGTTAATGATTTTGAAGAATTTGCCGGTCGCCTTGATCTGCAGCCCTTCGGTCTCCAGGGTGTCGAGGAAGGCCAGATAGGCCTCGTCGACGGTGACTCGGCTGCCGGAAATGATGGTGAGTTTTTTGTGCCGGACGGAGTCTTCCACGATGAAGTTTTTGCCGGTCAGCTTGCTGATCGACTTGACCACGTCGATCAGTCTGGCTGCCTCGTAGTTCAACAGCACTCTTTTGCTGCTTTTCTTTCCCTGAACCACGAGTCTGGGTTTTGAAAAGGAGCCTGTCGGCGCGTGAGGGGACAGCAGGCACAGACACAACAAGCCAATGGCAGAATTCAAGATCATGCAATTCCCTCCTTGCCTGAATCATATGTGCTTAAGAGGGTGCATGCCAGTGCTCCGGGCTGGATCTTCTCTCGAGGTTGACCAGGGCCTCGGTACGGCGAATGTCTTTTCCTCGAAGCCTATTCGTTGCTGCAGTTTGCCGCCCCTTGCATGCGCAAGGTCATCTCGTGGTCGGGCTGCATGTCGCTGTCCAGGTGCACCTTGATATCGATCTGGCCGTTTTCCTGCAACTCGCCGGAGATGCCGTAGCAAGCCCGCACTTCACCCGTGCAGGACAGGTCGAGTCGGTGGGGATAGGCGAAAATACTGCCCACATTGAACAGATCGCCAAGGTAAACTTCGCCTTCTACCGAGACCGGCTCGCTGAAGGGGCCGCCCGAGATGACGCCTTGCACGTAGGCCAGCACGCCGAAGGGGCAGCCGCCGCAACCGCCGCCCGGCTCATCTTCCTTGTGCTCTAAGCCCCGCCCGCCGCCGCGGACCACGTGCGATTCCTGGCAGTCGCCCGGGTTGTCCCATGCGTCCGAGCGTACCCGGTCCTCGCAGAGGCTCAACTGCAACCCCTCGGTTCCATCCTCTGCCCAGGTCGATTCCAGCACGGCCATCACGGCGTCGTCTTCGTCCGGGGTGAAGGTGATGCTGCCGGTGCCGCAGGCCAAAATGGCCAGCAGACCGAGCAGGCCAAAGCGCTGGGCGGGGGAACAAGGGATTCTGAAGTGCTTCAATCGCGGGTGGTTCATTTTGGCACTCCTCGGCTCGACGGGTTGGTATGTGCGAAAGAATATCATGCATCCCAGCGGTACGGACAGGGGCATTTTTTTCGGCAACAAGCGGATCACTCGGTGGTGCAGCTTGCTGCTCCTTGCAAGGGTAGCGTCTCCTGGTACTCGGGCGGCATGTCGAAGTCCAAGTGCACCTCGAGATCGAGTTGGCCGTTTTCCTGCAATTCACCGGTGATGCTGTCGCAGGCCGGCACTTCGCCCGTGCAGGTCAAGTTGACGCGATAAGGGAAGGCGAAGACCTTGTCCACATTCCACAAGTCCCCCAGTTCGACACAGCCCTCTACCCGGACCGGCTCGCTGAAGGGGCCGCCCGAGACAAGGCCCCTTACGTAGGCCCGCACGCCTAAGAAACAGCCGCCACATCCAATGCCGGCTGCGTCTTCTTTGTGTTCCAAGCCCCGCCCATCGCCGCGGACCACGTGGGCCTCCTTGCAGGCGCCCGGACTGTCCCATCCGTCCGAGCGGACTCGGTCTTCACAGAGGCTCAACTGTAGTCCGTCGGTCCCTTCGATGGCCCAAGTCGATTCCAGCAAAGCCATCACCGCGTCGTCTTCGTCCGGGGTGAAGGTGATGCTGCCGGTGCCGCAGGCCAAGATGGCCAGAAGACCGAGCAGGCCAAAGCGGCGGGAGGGGGAAAATCTGCTTCGGGGGCTCTTTTGTCTCGGACGGTTCATTTCAGCGCTCCTGGATTCGACTGGGTTGGTATGTGACTTGGCTGACAAGCAAGTCCCGTGCCACTGCTTGTGCTTAGGAATTACAGTGCCTTAGGGTGCAGGCAGCCAGGGTCCTGTCGGCGCGTCTATGACACGGATGCCATGATGGCCTTCACATATAAGGCCATCGGGAACAATTTGCAATCAGACGACGCATTCCAGCGCCACGGACAGGATTTTCTCTCTCAGTCGACCAGGGCTTTCGGTTCGGTGGATGACCAGGCCGAAGGGTGCTTTGTCTTCAAACGCCTCCAAAAAGGCCGTCATGCCTCTGAGATCATAGGGCGCAACTCGCCGCCCTCGTTTGATCTCCACCGGGATCAAGCGCCTGCCGTGCTCAATGACCAGATCCACCTCGGCTCCGGCCTGGGTGCGCCAATAATAGAAACGAGGTGCTCCGTCCATCTGTCCCGCCTGCACACGCAATTGCTGGATGACCCATCCCTCGAAACTCATCCCGGCCAAGGGGTGGACGTCTAAGTCATCACGCTTGCGCAGATCAAGCAAGGCGTGCAGCAGGCCGGAGTCTGAGATCCAGCCCCGCGGCGACTTGACGATGCGCTTGCCGATGTTGCGCTGCCAGGACTCCTGTCGCCACCAAAGGCCGCTGCCCTCCAGGATGTCGATGAATTTGCTGATGGCCTGGGAACTGGCACCGAAGTCACGGCCCAAGGCCGACATGTTCAGAGGCGCGCCCTGCCGGGTGGCCAGCAAACGAAGCAGGCGGCGTATGCCGGTCGGGCGCAGGGATTCATGCAAAGCGCCCAGATCTCGCTCGCTGACCAGGCGCAGGTAGGCATCGTACCAGCGGCGCCAGGCGAGGGGGGTCTTCATGAGGGCGGGCTCGGGGAAGCCGCCGGCAAACCAGCGAGCATCAACTTGCTCGCGGCGTGGTTTTTCTTTCAGACGGTCTGCAAGTTGGGTGATGTTTTTGGCGTCGAGGACTTGTTGCAGGAAATCGGGTGCCGGTCGCTCATCCAACTCAGCCGCGCTCATGGTCTGTAGGTCGAGCACCGCGGCCCGACCCGCCAGGCTCTCAGAGACCTTTGAAAGCATGGCCCCGCTGGCCGAACCCGAGAGGATGTATCGTCCCGGGCGGCGATCCCGGTCCACGGCCACGCGCAGGGCGGCAAACAACTCGGGCACCCGATGGGCTTCGTCGAACCAGACCCGCTCTGGATGATCCTCAAGATAGAGCGCAGGATCGGCCCGGAGCCGCTCGGCCGTGGCCGTGTCTTCCAGGTCGAGATGGGTCCAGTCGTTCAGCCTGTGTTTTAAAAATGTCGTTTTTCCGACTTGCCTTGCCCCGTGGACCAGGAGGATTGGAAATTGGTCAAGAAAAACAGATAGTTTATGGCTAAATGTCCTGTTCAAGTATCCATTCATATTTGCATAGTACCTTGTAAATTGAATGAAGACAACATGTTTTACAAGGTACTTTGATGGGCTGAGATTCTCCGAGGGCAAGAGCCTGGTGTCTTCAGAAATCTGTGTTTCACTTCACGAATCTCTCAGAAAAGAGTGGAAAAGAGTGGGGACGGAGTGGGTGGAAGATGCGGAAATTCAATAATCTTTGGGGCTTGAGTCATATCCTGTCTTTGGTGTCGGAATTGCTACAAAATGGGCGTATCCATATTTTTTCAGGGAGGGCCGCGTAAATGGTCGATGAAAATGGCAGGTGGAAAGTGGACGTAAGTACGCTGAAACCCAGTTATTGCGTGTGGGAACTGACCCTGGCATGCAACCTTCGCTGCCGGCATTGCGGATCGAGAGCGGGCAAGCCCCGAGTGGACGAGCTGTCCACGGAGGAATGCCTGGGGGTGGTGCGTTCGCTGGCCCGTCTGGGCGGGGAGGTGATCACTTTGTCGGGGGGCGAGCCGACGATGCGGCCGGATTGGTTTGAGATCGCCTCGGCCATCCGTGATCACGGCATGATCGCCAACATGGTCACCAACGGGGTCAATCTCAGCGAGCAGATGGCCCGCAGGATGCAAGCGGCCGGGCTGGTCAACGTGGCCGTGAGCATCGACGGCCCCAAAGACGTCCACGAGTTCATCCGCGGTCTGGGTACCTTCGACAAAACCTGTGATGGCTTCAA
The DNA here is from genome assembly GCA_019314375.1 of Deltaproteobacteria bacterium. Taxonomy (GTDB): domain Bacteria; phylum Myxococcota; class B64-G9; order B64-G9; family B64-G9; genus JAFCZJ01. Next base: position 7,578 of record JAFCZJ010000085.1, read on the forward strand.
GACGCTGAAGGACGTGGGCATGTCCGCGACGGTCATGACCACGGTCAACTCGCGGAATCTCCACCGACTGGACGAGGTATACCAACTGGCGGTGGATCTGGGCGCCGACAAGTGGCGGCTTCAGCTGGGCAAGCCCATGGGCAACATGGATACCAACGACGATTTGGTCATCAAGCCCAAGGACCTGCTCCTCTTACTGCCCAGCCTGTACCGTTTGAGCGAGCGCGGGGAGATGAAGGTGGGCATCGGGGACTCGATCGGTTACTACGGCCCCTACGACAGCCAGTTGCGTTCGGTGGGCTGGAAGGGCAAGCCCCAGCGCTGGGGCGGTTGCCAGGCGGGCCTGCGCGCCATCGGCATCGAGGCCAACGGCGGCGTCAAGGGATGCCTGTCCATGCAGGCTTTCTCGGGGGGGCCGGATCCCTTCCTGGAGGGCAACATACGCCAACGTTCGCTTGAGGAGATCTGGTTCGACAAGGACTTATTCGCTTACAATCGCAAGTTCACCCCGGCCGATCTCTCCGGCTTTTGCGCCAAGTGTCGGCACAGGGCTCTTTGCAGGGGCGGTGCCCGTTGCGTCGCGGCGGCGGTCACCGGGGGCGTCAGCGAGGATCCATACTGTTACTACCGCGTGGCAACCCTGGCCACCCGCTGGCCCACCCGGCTGGTCAAGCGCCACCTGGCCACCGCCGCCACCGCGGCCTCGGTCGCCACGCTGCTGTTTTCCGGCTGCGGTTATTACGAAGTGGACAACAGCCAGAATCCAGACCCCATCGTTTGCGAGGAGGTCTGCTGCGAATGCGATTATGGCGAGTTGCCCCCCGGGGTCTACGAGGAATGCTGTGACGTCTCCCTCGACTACGGCGTAAATCCGCCGCCGCCGATTAATTGCGAGGAAGTCTGCTGCGAATGCGACTACGGGGACTTGCCCCCGGAAGTCTACGAGGAATGCTGTGACGTCTCCCTCGACTACGGCGTAAACCCGCCGCCTCCGATCAATTGCGAGGAAGTCAACTGCGACGAACTTTGCTGCGACTGCGATTACGGGGAGCTACCCCCGGATGTTCAGGATGCCTGTAATCAGTGCTGCAGTGGCGACGACGACGAGGAACCCTGACAGTTTTTGGCTTCGACTTGTTTGCGTTGCCATTCCGTCAGTCTGCCCTTTTGGACGATTTCGATCCGCTTGGTTGCTCAGTCTTCGTCCACGACCCGCTCGAAGACCAACTCGCCGTCATCGCTGACGAAGCTTTGGGGGCAGCCATAGACCTCGCAGAGGCCGATGGCACCCAGTTCGTTTGGATCAGGTGTCAGGTAGATGGCGTAGCGGTGGGCACCCACACGGCAGGTGCAGGGAATCAATTCGCGCAGAGGCTCTTTGCAAATGGGGCAAAGCATGTGCACCTTGGTGCCGTCGGGCAGCTCGGGGCCCTTTTTCCGATCATCGCCAATGATGGGGGAGAGATAGAAGTCCTTGCGGGGTCCTCCCGCGCCGCCGATTTCGCCGCGGAGGTGGATGGCGGGCTTGCCGTCGAAGAGTACGCCGTGGACCATCAGGCTGTGCCCGTTGTGGCAATAGACATCCGGCACCCAAATCGTGTCGCCGTCCTTGCGGATGTGGCTCTCGGATGTATAGGCGTAATCATCCAGGTATTCTTCCAGCTTGACTCGTTTGGGTTCGGTCATGGCGTGTCTCCTGATTGAGCCAGAGTCTTCGTGATCTTGTCCATCAGCTCCATCAGCTCGTTGGCTGAGCAGTTGGTTTTTTCCAGTGCTGACTTGTCGGTGGTCTCGGTTTTTAGATCATAAAGGGTGGCCACGATGGCGCAGCGATTACCCACCCTGAGCAGCTTGGTCGTCAGGGTTTTTTCTGCGGCCAGGGCTTTGCCCATTTCGAGCTGGCAGCTTTCGTCGTAACACTTGCGATAGCTTGCTCGTTTTTCCTGTGCCAGGCGTTTGCGCAGTTGATCTCGAGGCACGACCTGGAATCGCCCGGTGGCGGTCAGGCTGGCTGCCAGATATTCGGTGAGCTGCTCGGTGACATTCTTCTTGAAGCGCTTGGATTCATCCCGGACATCAAAGACGGCCACGATGGGCTTGGGGCCGGCAGGAGTCACGGCGGGGGTCACGATCGGCTTCGAACGAAGTTTGGGCTGCCTGGGCTTGATCTTGGCGCGGAGGTGGGCTTTGTCGGGATCCGGAGGCAGGGCGATGCGCAGGGAACGCTGCTTGCTGGGCACCGTCAAAGTCGCCTGCTGTTCCAGATAGCCGTCCCGGGCCGCGATGATCTGTATCTCCCGAGTCTCCGAGAGGGTGCTGCCCTTGGATTTCAGGCTGTTGTCAAGGAAGTAGAAGACCAACATGCTGCTCGCCGCCAAGGCCAGCGTGCCGTAAAAAGCGTACTTGGCCACCTCGTTGTCTGTCGATCCATAACCGAACGTCCCGGCGGTCACGCTGGCTGCCGACATCAAGCCGATGCTGGTCCACCACCAGGCGGGATTGACCCTTTCCGTGGTGGATTCGTAAGGAATCCGCAGATTGGTGGGCGCGTAACCCAAGGGCTGCTTTTTTCCGTCCTTCAGCTGCCAGACGTAGCCCCGGCTGGGATCTGTGCTGATGCGCACCTGTTGCACCAGCTTGTCGGTCTTGGTGGAAAACAGGCAGCCGCCCAAGATCGATGACATGAGCAGCGGGGTTAGGAGCAGTGCAATTCGATGCAAAATGAACCTCCAGTAATAAATTGACTTATCATAGGACGGAAGGGTCTGCTATATTCTAATGCTCAAAAGGGGGCTGCATCCAATGTCCGATCAATCCGTATTCCGAGCCATCGAGTTCGCGGCCCACGCCCACGCGGGCCAGTACCGCAAGCAGACACGTTTGCCCTACATCATTCACCCCATGAGCGTTGCTCGTATCCTCATTGAGGCGGGCCAGAATAGCAGGGTTGTGGTGGCCGGCCTGCTGCATGATGTGTTGGAGGACACGGACTGCACCTATGATCAGCTGGTGGAGGCCTTCGGTCAGGAGGTGGCTGACCTGGTTGCCGAGGCCAGCGAAGAGGACAAGAGTGCCGACTGGAAAGCGCGCAAGCTTGCCACCATCCAGGGCATGGCTTCAGCCTCCGACGAGGCCATCTGGGTGGAGTTGGCGGATAAGCTCGACAACATCCGCTCCATTGCCGCGGATCAGAGTCGGGACGGTGAAAAAGTCTGGGAGCGTTTTAACAGCCCCAAGGAAATGCAGCGCTGGTATTACGAATCCTTAGTGAAGGGTTTTGATGCCCGATGCAGCGATTCAGACAGCCGTCGGGTCCTCGATTGTTTTGCCCAAGAGGTTCGCAAGGTTTTCGCCGACGATGAATGATGTCCATCACCGGGCTTTGAATCGATAGGCCCCTTTTTTGTTGAACCACATGCGCGGCATTTTGCCGCTTTCTTCGAACATGTCGTAACCCACCTTGAGTTCTTTCCAAAAGTTGATCAGCGCCGGTTTGTCGGCGAAGTCCTTTTGGAGTTTTTCCCACCCTTTGCCGGTCAAGCGGCCGGGGAAAAGGTGGGCCAGGGTGCGTTTGCCCGAATGCACCGCCGTGTCCAGGCAGATGAGGTAGAGCTCTTCAATCCATCGGTCGGTCAGGGGCACGCAGCCGATGGTGACGCAGTTGCCGTGGATGCAGATGCTGCCGCCCACGTCCCGGGATGTTTTGCGCAGCCTGTCCGAACGATTGGGGTAGCTGACCAGCATGGAGAGCAAATAGCTGGACCAGGCGTTGTAGGCGCTGATGTGATAAAAGCCTTCGGGGACTTGATCATCGCCGCGCTGCCGTTTTGGCCCCATTACGCCGGATCGCATGCAGATTTGGTAATCCTTCAGGTGTACGAAGACCTGGCTGCGCCTGGGGCGGGCCCAGAGTTCGACGATATCTTCGTTTTTGAAGACTCGCATTAAGACCTGGCCGGGAGGGTAGGCAAGACCCGCCTCGGCGAAGATTTTGCGGATGTCTTCGGTCCGTCCTTTGCGGGCCTTGCGCACCCGGGGTTTGTCCTGCTGGGCCCGGGTGGGGCGAAAACGAATCTTTTTTTGCTTGGCGGGTAAGGCCTTTTTTGCGTTTGTGCCGGTCGGTTCGGCGGTCTTTTGAGCCAGGGCCTGGGACCCAAAACTCATACAAAGGACAAGGATAATTAGCCGTCTGAGCAAGTTTTCGCTCCTTTACTTCTTGATGGGGTATCGCATGAAGGCGCCTGCCGCCACCAAGAGACAACATCCAGCCACCGGGCCGCAGAGCCGCACGCCCAGGTTTTCCGTGGTCGAGGCGCCGAAGGCGGCAAAGAGCCATCCGGCCGTCAGCGGACCCAAGCCCGTGGCCACTTTCATGATCAGGCCTTCCATGCCGTTGTACACGCCTTCGCGGCGGCGGCCGGTCATCTCTTCGTCCGCGTCGATCACATCGGCCAAGATGGGTCGGATGACCACCAGGGCGATGGACACGGGAAAGGCCGCCAGGCCAAAAAGAAGGAGAGCCTGGAAGAGGGGGGCGGGTGATGGCAGCAAGCCGATGAAGGCCATGCCGATGGTGATCAGTCCAAAGCTGGCGAGGGCCAAGATGAAGAGGCGTCGTTTGCCCCAGCGTTTGACGAGCCGGGCGACCAGCGGCAGAAAGAAGGCCGCGCCCACTAAGACCAGCATCATCATGTAGCCTGCCGCCAGCTCCCAGTTGACGATTTTGGCCTCGTCCACCGCGCCCAACATGTTCAGAAAGTCGACCTCCGCTTCGCTTGGACTGCCGGCACCCAGGATTTTTGTGGCGATGAAGGGCGCGATGAAGACGGTGGTTGCGATGGCCATGCGATAAAAGCCCACCCCCAGCATGTAGGGGCGAAATGCGGGTAGCTGAAAGGTTGAGCCAAATTCGCTCAAGGCATTTCTAAGCGCGGAGCCGTGGGGTCCGACATAGGCCCCCGCCTGATCCGCGTGGCGCTCACGCACGGACAAAATGCTGACGAAGAAGAAGAGGATGAGCAGCAAGCCTCCGACCAAGGCCATCACCTGGTAGCCGCTGTCAAAAGGGCCGATGCCGGCAACCAGCAGGGCGGCAAGCAGGGGCGGCAGCAAGTTGCCACCCACCGTGCCCAGCACTTCAAAGACACCCATGAAGGCCGAGATGCGGACACGTTCGCCGTCAAAGGGCGTGATGTCGGGCAGCAAGGAAAGATAAGGGGCGACCACCACGGTGAAGAAGAACCAGAAGAAGAATAGGGCCACAGTCAGGTTCATGGCGTTGGCCGTGCTGGGGCCTGTTGGGTCCGGCGGCATCCAGAGAAAGAAAAAGCTGAGGGCCAGTAAGGGGGCACCCGCAGCCACCCAGGGCTTGCGTCGCCCAAATCGTGATCGAGTGCGGTCGCTCAGGTAGCCCACCACCGGATCGGTGATGCCGTTTATGGCGTTGCAGGCGAACCAGATGAGGCCGAAGAGGCCCGCACCCACCAGCAGATGGGGCGTGCCGTCCGGGTTCTCGCGGCCTGTGTAGAAATAACCCAGCCAGGCGGCCACCACAGTGGGGCTGAAGGTCACCCCGAAGTTGCCGCCGGCATAAAGCCACTGGCGCCAGGTTTTCAGCTGGGTTTTGATCTGGCGTTCACTCGATTTCATAGCTGCCCAGGCTGCATTGGATGTCGCCGTTGAACAAAAGTTGATAGCGCTCTTGTTCCAGTCCCATGGCCCGTTCGAATTTGCGGTCGGCCAAGAGGATGCCTATGCGATGGTTTTTGAGTTTTTGGAAGGTTTGGCCCAGCCGCGTATAGAACTCCGCGTCGGTATCGATTTGTTTGCCGTAAGGCGGGTTGGTCACGATCATGCCGGTGGACCCTAAGGGCTTGAGATCGAAGACCGAGGCCTGGGTGAACTCCACCTGGGCACCGGCGGCCTGCGCATTGCGAAAGGCGGCATCGATGGCCTCGGCGTCAATATCGGAAGCAAAGATGTCCGGACCCTCCGTGATGGCTTGCGCCTGCGCTTGTTCGCGCAATTCGGCCATTTTTTTCTTTGCGCTCTCATCATGGTTTGGCCAGCGTTCAAAGCCGAAATGCTCCCGGGATAGACCGGGCACCACCCGTCGTGACCAGAGGGCGGCTTCGATGGCGATGGTGCCCGAACCACACATGGGATCGACGAAGGGCCGACGGCGGTCCCATTTGCTCAAGCGCAGAATGGCCGCGGCCAGACTTTCTTTCAGCGGGGCCTTGGATGTCTTTTTGCGATACCCTCGCTTGTGCAGGGAGTCTCCGGCCAGGTCCAGGTAGACCGTGGCGTTGTTTTTTTTCAAGTGCAAAAAAATGTGCAGATCGGGATCGTGGCGATCCACCGAAGATCGCTCACCCGCCTTGTCTCTTTGCTGATCCACGACGGCGTCTTTGACCTTTTGGGCCACGAAGTTGGTGTGGGTCAGAACGCTGTCGCGGCATGAGGCCGTCACCGCCAGGCTGTGTGCCGGGGTCAGATGTTCGCTCCAGTCGACGCTACGCACGCCGTCATAGAGCGCCTCGGCGTCCGGCGAAAAAAACCCCTGCAAGGGAAGCATCACCCTGAGCGCGATGCGAGAGTGAAGGCAAACTTTCCAGGCATGTTCCCAATGGCCCTCAAAATTCACCCCACCGCGATCGCAGCGGACTCTCGGGATACGCAACTCGCGCAACTCATCCCGCAGGGCGGGTTCCGTTCCCCATGCGGCGGTAGCAAAAAATTCCATGGTTCCTTCCATTCCTAAGCGGCCAGGCCGCATCCGATTCCGCCTTTGGACCTCGCCCTCAAAGAGGGGATGAGCCACGTATTGGCTGAAAAAGGAGGTGGGCAAGAGACGAGAGCGCGTGAGTGGCTGAGGACCATGGCGAAGATCGAGAAGAAGTCTCTACGAAGAAGTCCGCTACACGATCCCCATTTCCTCCTGAATGACATGGTACTCTGCTTCAATGAGCTTGCGAAACGCGGCCTTGGTACCGTGCCAGTCCAGCACATCCACTCTGAAAGGCAGGTCCGATTCTGAAAAATCTTCTTTCAGCTCTGCCATAATCAATATTGGAAGCGGTCGGTCGGACATCACCACCAGATCCAGGTCGGAATAGGCTTTTGCGGTCCCCTTGACCCGTGACCCGAATGCGCGCACCTCCAGCCGAGGCACATGTTTGTGCAAAATGGAGCGGACCGTATCCAGGTCATGCGGGTTGATGTCGATTGGCATCAGCTGCCATTCCTCTGCTTGAGCTCATCTAACAGGAACCGAGCATTTTCAACAAATTGATCAATAATGACAAGCACCTCTTCGGCCTTATCCGGGTCGTAGGTATGGCTGGTGATGTTCCGCATTTCCTTGAAGACCTTGAACAGTGGCACCTGTTTGACCAGCCCGGCCTCGAACCCCCTGCGCACCACATCCATAAATGCCATCTGTCCTAACTCCGCCGGATAGGCAACAATCTGTTCGAGCTGCCGCTTGAGCATCTTGATGCTCAGCTCGTACGTATATTCGAAGGCCTGAATAACCGCGGCCCGAAACTGCTCGCGCAGGTCCGGGTCGCTCTGGCTCTGCTCCGAATTGAGATACGCCAAGCTTTTTTCAAGTTGTCCGAGGGCGTTTTCCAGGGAAGAAAAATCCAATTTCATGGCCAGTGATTTCCTTTCCACCAAGTCACTACTTACCATCGAACTCCAATTTGGAAACAGAACCACAATTCAACCTTCTGAGTCAATTCCTGACGATCTCCCCGGATACGCCACCTCACTGCGCATTATAGGGTCTTTTCCCTGACCGGACTGTTGCTTTGCGGCCTGTCCAGGCAATAAGATGACGGCATTTGCTTCCCTTGGAGTTGCGATGCGCACATGGTTTGTCCCGATTGGTGGTTTCATTTTTATAGCGGTTTTACTGGCGGCTTGTGCCGGTGTGCCGGACAAGCCCATTCGCCCCGACGGGCAGCCCGAGCCGAGACCGGTGGAGTCCTGGTTGGCGGACGGTGCCCGCGTCATGTGGGTGGCCCCCCATCCGGATGATGAGCTGTTTTCAGGGGCGCTTTTGGCCCGGGCTTCCATTCATTACGGCAACCCCTTGTACTTTTTGGTGCTGACTCGGGGGGAGGGTGGCGAATGCGGACTCAGTCGAGGCTGCGCGCCGGACCTGGGCACGGTGCGTTCGGGCGAGATTGAAAAGGCCGCGGCCATTTATCGCGCCAAGTTGCAGCTCGAAGGTTTTTTCAACGCGCCCTTGCCGGTGGAGAGTTTTCCCAAGCGGCATGAGTTGTTCGAGCGCTGGAAGGGTGAGGGGGATCCGATAGGGGTCATCGCCTCGGCGATCAAGGAATTCAAGCCGGACCTGGTTTTGACCTTCGCTCCGGACTGGGGTGCCACGGGTCATCCCGAGCATCAGCTTACCTCACGCCTGGTCGTCGAAGCCCTGCGCAAGGCCGCCGAAGGAGAGGGTGCCCACAAGATCGGCCGGCTGTATTTCATGATGAATCGGCATCCCCTACTAAGGCTGTTGGGCAAGGCCGATCCCGGCCTGGTCACCGAGGGCTGGGACGCCACCCAACCCTGCGGAGAAATCACCTGCCTGGAGTTCATGATCCGCGCTACCCGAATGCATCGCACCCAACATCGGGACATGCAAACCGTGGCCGAGCATCGTTCAGCTTTCGAGACGCTATATATGCGGCAGGTCGATCCCTATAAAGAACGCTTTGACCCGGCCGAGCCCGCGGATTGAATCATTCGAAGCGAGGAGTGAACACCATGCGGAAAAGCATCCCCCTGATCGGTCTATGTTTCATTTTCTGCCTTGTTGGCCTGGCCAAACCGGCCGGTGCCCAGGACGAGGCCATCATCGTTGCGGTTTTCGACATGGAGGACAAGGGGTCGGGGCTGGATGCCAAGGTGATGGTCAATCTCACCGATTATCTGGCGGTGCTTTTGACCGAGGCTGGATACCAGATCATCCCGCGGGATCAAATCAGGGCCCGTTTGAAGCAGCAGAAGAACGAGAGCCACAAGGCCTGTCACGATCAAAGCTGCCAGGTGGAAATGGGCCGGGAATTGGCGGCGCAGAAGTCCTTGTCCACTCAGATTTTCAAGATCGGCAAGAAGTGTCAGCTCACCGCCACCTTTTTTGATTTAAGAAAGGCGGCCGCGGACAAGGCCGTCCGAGTTAAGGCCGACTGTACGGAAGAGAGTCTGGGCGAGGCCCTGGAGCCGCTTGTGCTCAAACTGACGGGCAAGAAGGTGGACGTGGAGAAGGCTGGCTTGGCCAAGGCGGCCGAGGAACGACGCAAGCAAAAAGAAGCGGAGCTGGCTGCAGCCACGGCCGCCAAGCTAAAGGCCGAAAACGAAGGCAAGGCCAAGGAAGAGGAAAAGGCCGAAGTCGATCGCAAGGCCAAGGAGAAGGAGCAGGCCGAAGCTGATCGCAAGGCCAAGGAAAAAGCCGAAGTGGAACGACAGGTCGCAGAGAAGGCCAAAGCCGAGCAACTGGAGCAAGCTGTGAAGAGCAGCCAGGAAAAAGAACCCGAGGCGAAGGACGAATTCAAAACCTGGGCCTTCAGGCTCCGGGTGGGGTTGCTGATGCCCTCGTTTGATGAGGCTGTCTATTTCATGGAAACCGACAACAACGATTTCGGTACCGATATTGGTATCTATGGCGGCATGGAAATGAGCTGGAGACCGCTGCGATATTTTGCACTTGGTCTCTTTTTGGATATGGCCCATCAAAATGAGCCCGAAGACGATGGCGATGATTATTTTACCAAAATGGGTCTGGGTTTGAGACTCTGGGGGTTTTTGCCCGTCGGTTCATCGTTTGAACTTCGGCTGGGGGTAGGCTTGGGCGCGGGTGTGCTGATTGAGGGGCATGCTGGCGAAGTTGATCTTCGTGAGGATCCCGGGCTGCGCATGGATGGGCAATTGGGCGCGGCTTATGCCTTGACGGATTGGTTCAGCTTGACGGCGGACTTTGGTGTCATGTTCCTGATGGGCGCAGCAGGCACTGAGGGTGAAGAATTTGACATCGGCCCCCTGTTGTTTTTGACCCTCGGTACGGAATTCAATTTTTGATCCCGAATCGCAGGCATGCAAAAAGTCAATCGTCACTTGGTTGAGCGCATCAAGGGGAGGGGAGGGTGACGAATCCTGCCTGGCGGAAGTGCTTGTCGACGGCGATGGCCGTGCCGATCTCCAGTCTTTGCATTACGGCAAAGGATGTGCAGTCCGTGAAGCTGTAGCGTTTGTCTTCTTCTTTGCAGAGTCGCCTCCAGGCTTGAGCGATATCGGGTGGTTTGACCTGGAGTATCTCGGCGACGCGGCCCGAGCGCAGGGCATTGCCCGCCCTCACTGCGTTTTGGTGCCCGGTGCGGTAGAGCAAGAGCGTGACCAGTTCATCGAAGATGTATTCCGTGGTCAGCAGTCGTCCTTTCCATTGCTCGAAGGCCTCACAGACCGCCAGGTGATCCGGATCGCTGGCCACAAAAAATGCAAACCACGCCCCGGTGTCGACGAGGACTCTTTTCACCCTTCCTCTCCGTAGAGCACTTGATCGTGGTCTCGTCCCGTCACATCAGCCTCTTCAATGAATCCCTTGAGGCTTTCCTGGCTGTCCGCGCCACCCTTCTTCTTGGGCGACATTTTTCCAAGCCCCATCCGGACGAACTCCCGGATCAGCTCTCCCATGCTTTTCCCCTTTTGATTCGCTAGTTCTCGAAGGGCCAGATACTGTTCTTTTTCCAGTAAAATCTGGGTTCTATGCATTGGAGTCCTCCTTGTTGCTACATTTACATCTACACCTACATCTACATGTTACATCATGCTTCTTCTGGGTGTCAATCCCCGTCATTTTGTGTTTGTGGCGGAGTCGAGGTCGGGGATTGGCTCTAGGAATTCTTGTTTTCAGCGTAGGGCTTGCCCAATTCGGCTGAGCGGCGGGTGGCGGTTTCTACTGCGTCCATCAAGTCGGCTCTGAGGCCTGTTTTTTCGAGACTGTAGAGCGCGTTGATGGCTGTGCCGCCGGGGGAGGTGACCATGTCTTTCAAGTAGATGGGGTGCCGGCCGGTGCTGCGGACCATTTCGCCCGCGCCCAGTATGGTCTGGATGGCCAGTTGGGTGGCCTGCTCGCGTCCCAGGCCTACACGGACGCCGGCGTCGCTAAGGGCTTCGATGATGATGAAGATGTACATGGGGCCGGTGCCGGAGAGGCCGGTGACGGCGTCCATCAGACTCTCGTCCACTTCGGTGACCGTGCCGCAGGTCTCGAAGATGCGGCGGGCTAACTTCATGTCGGCCTTTCGAGCCTGCTTGCCCTGGCAGATGGCCGTGGCCGCCATGCGCACCATGGCGGCGATGTTCGGCATGGCGCGCACGACTCGACGCTTGCCGCCGGCCAGATGCTCGATGAGTCCCGTGGGAAAGCCCGCCACGATGGAAATGAGCAGGCAGTCCGTGGGCAGGGCCGGTTTGAGTTCGATCAGAACTTTGTCCAGGATCTGGGGCTTGACCGCCAGGACGACTATGTCCGCCTTCTTGACTGCCGCGGTGTTGCGAGACTCGGTGCATATGCGCAGGCGTTTTTTGAGGTCGGTCAGGCGATCCTTTCGACGATCGCTGGCGCAGATGCGGGAAGGACGTACCTGGCCTGATTCCACCAATCCCTCAAGCAAAGCCTGGCCCATGTTGCCTGCGCCGATGACGGCGATTCGAAGGTCTTTCATGATGTGCTTCCTTTCAGATGCATGCCAAGGCTGCTATATTGTCGAGGCATCATGCCAGGTTTTTGTACACTTGTCCTGTTCGGCCAGGGGTTTCTCGATGAGGCAAGATCATGTCAATTGAGTCAAGGTTGCAAACAGATGACAGCAGAGTAGAAACACCTGTGCCGTGTTGCGAAGCGACACGGTACTCGATCTGCGCTATAAACAGGACCAAGGAGACAGGATATCCATGAGAATCTCAATCGTGACTTTGTTTTCGTTTTGTCTTTTTCTGAGTGCTTCTTGGGTCCGTGCGGAAGGCAAAGCGCCGTGCATCGCTTTCATGGGGGTTGAGGACCCGGGGTTCGTCTTTGAGGACACGGATTTGGATCGCTTCGAAAAGCAGGTCAAAGCCATGCTGGCCAAGGATGGGATCGCCGTGGTGGATGCCGAGAAGCTACGAAAGCACCTGGGCGAATCCAGTTGTCGTCGGGCCAAGTGCTGGGCGGGTCTGGGCGATGCACTCGGTGCGGACAAGGGTTTGCGGCTTCGCATCGTGCGTTCCGGTAAGCTTTGTACTCTGGTTGAGACGCTGTTTGATACGACGGGGCGTTTGACCGTGGAGGCCCGCATGCACGAATCGCCTTGCAAGGCAGGGGCGGTGCTTCGTAGTTTCGAAAAGACCCTGCCGCGTTTGATCTTTGAAGAGACCGGTTGGCGAAGGACGGCAGGGAAATCAGAAACCCTGCCAGAGCAGCTGAGTCCAGAGCAAATCGAGCATGAATTCAGCAAGTACGAGAGTGAGTTGCAACGTTGTCTCGATCTGCAAGCAGACCGAGACCCCTCGGTGACAGGAAAGCTGCGCGTCGGTTTCAGCATCCAGCCTTCGGGGCGCATTGCGCAGTTGCGGATTCTCAGCAAGGCGCATCGGACGGCTTTTGTCGGTGAGTGCATGGCCTATGTGTTTAAGTCCATACACTTTCCCTTTTTCTCGGGCAAGGCCATGTTTGGATTGGAGCGGCAGTTTCAGTTGGGGCAATAGGTGAATTTGGGGACCTATTTTAGATCGTAGCCTTTGGCTTGAGTACTGAACATGCGGGCGTAGAGGCCCTTGGCCTCCATGAGTTCGAGGTGGGTGCCTTGCTCCACCAGACGGCCCTGGTCCAAAACCACGATGCGGTCGGCGAAACGGACGGTCGAGAATCGATGGGTGATGAGGATGGCGGTGCGACCGCTTCTTAGCGTGCTCAAGCGCTCGAACAGGGCGGCTTCATTTTGGGCATCCAGGGCCGCGGTGGGCTCGTCGAGGATCAGCACATCGGAATGCCGCATGAAGGCTCGGGCCAAGGCGACGCGCTGCCACTGGCCGATCGAGAGTTGGGCACCCCCGTAATACCGTCCGAGCATGGTGTCGAAGCCCTCGTCCAGTTTTTCGATGAAGTCCTCCGCGGCCCCTTGTTCGGCTGCTCTTTGGATTTCGTCCGTCTTGTTCATGGAGGGAACCCAGCCCACGCCGATATTCTCTTTTGCGCTTAGGTGAAACTGGGCGAAGTCCTGAAAGATGACCCCAATGCGTTTTCTTAAGGTGCCCGGCGACATGTCGCTGATGTCCAGGCCATCCAAGAGGATCTGCCCTTCGCTGGGATCGTAGAGTCGGGTCAGAAGTTTGATGAGGGTGGTTTTGCCTGCTCCATTGGGCCCCACCAGCGCAAGGGTTTCTCCTGGTGCGATCTTGAAGTCGATTTCCTTCAGGGCGGGTTCTTTGACGCCCGGATAATTGAAGGAGACTTTTTCGAAGCTGAGTGAAGGAGCCTGGTCCTTGGCGGCTTGCTGCACGGACTCGGCACGCAATTCCTCAAAGGGCTCATCCGAAGGGAGATCCAAATACTCAAAGAGGTTGCTCATGTACAGGTGGCTCTCGTAAACCTTCGCCGCGTTGTTGAGCGCTGCCTCGAAGCTTTCCTGGCTTCCCCGGACGACCATGATCAGCATGGTCATGTCGCCCAGGGTGATGTTTTTTTGAACCGCCTCGACGACCACGTAGGCGTAGCAAGCATAGAAGGCGAGTGTCGCGAGAAGCCGGGTTCCGAAAAGGGCACCGATGGTTTGACGCAACACCTTCCGATCTTGTCCGAAAAACGCATTCTGCAATCCCAATTGGCGATTGAGCAAGAATCTTCCCAAGGCAAAGAGTTTGACCTCCTTGATGAAAGCTTCGCGGGTCAGGACTTCCTTGAGGTAGTCCGCGCGGCGTTCCTCGAGGGTCCGAGCCATCTGGACTTGGAACATTTTGGCGGCAGACCAGGCTTGAGCGATGAACTGGGGCGTGGTGCCGACGAGGACGGCCAGAACAAGCCATGGAGAAAAGATCCAAAGCAGCACAACGTAACTGAGCAGTTTGACGGACTCTCGCAGCAGATCCAGGGAATGGGTTACCAAATGCAGAGGCCGGCTGCCCGCCTCTTTAACCGCGCGGGCCAGTTTGTCCGTGAAGGTGCTGTCTTCAAAATGTTCCGCGCGCATGTCCAGCGTTTTTCTCAGGATGCGTTCGTGGACGTGGATGCCCAAGCGGGCGCCCAGCCAGCTGCGCACGAAGTCATCGATGTGGTAAAGTACGCTCTTCAAGACCACCAGGCCGCATTCCACGCCGAGCCAGAAGATGCCGTCGTGCATGGATTCGGCCACCACGGCATCGACCAGTCGCTTGGCGACCCAGGCGATGGCGGCCGGCAGCAAGGCGTCCACGAGCGTGGCCATTCCCACCAACAGGCTTCGACCTGGGCCCACCTGCCAGAGTGGGCCCACCTGCCAGAGCAACCCGAAGGAGCGCGCCACCGAGCGAATGGTTGAGCGATGTTTTGTGGTCGTGCTCAAGTTGGCTCCGTCCTCAGGTCGAATCGGGCGGCCCAGGTCTGGTGCAAATCTGCGTATTTGTTGGTCGCCTCGGTCGGATCGCTTCCCGTTTTCCATGACCAGCAGTAATCGTCCCAGTCTTCGGGCCGGTCATCCGTGGAAAAAGACCAGGAACAGGCCGCGGCAAGGGCAGGTTCTTTATGGGCCGCGCTCATCCATGCGTCGTACCTGCTTGCGCAGACCGAATTCGCCCAGGATCAAGGGACGCTTGATACGCTCGGCGATGACGGCGTGGCGGTGAATCCAATCCGTTCCTGCCGCTGCCCAGTCGCCTTCAGGCCAGGCCCACTCTTCCGGGTAAAGGTGAATGGAGGCCAGATCCACGTGGCGGCTGTTGAGCTCGAAGTTGCAGCCTTGGGCGAGTCCTTCCTCTCCTGTGGCAACCAGCTGTTTGGGTGCTGCCTTTTTGATTCGGCCGGCCATTTCGGCGACCCAGTCGGCCAGTTCGTGACCCTCCGGGTCGAGCCCCTTCCCTCGCGGTTCGTTCATGAGCTCCCAGGCCATGACGGCGGGATCCTGCCCCCAGGCCCGACCGGTGCGGGGATTCACGCGACCAAGAAGCGCCTCGATATGTTCACCAAAATGAGAGCGGATGGACTTGTTGGTAAAAAAGTCCGCTGGATTGTCGCCGGCGATTCCATGCCAGCGAAGGTACTGCGCGACCCCGCCATAATCGGGCCAGTAGTTGACCAGGCTCAGGATGAGACGGACGCCCAGCTTGCTCGCCAACTCGATGGCTCGATCGATCCCGGCGCAACCGGCCTCGGAGAGTTGACCTGGCTTGTTTTGAATGGCCGCCGGGTTTTCCGGATCGTCGTTGAAGGCCCATGCTCGGATTACACCCATGCCCAAATGGCTGAGTTTGTTCATGGCTTCGTCGACACGTCCTTCGTAGCCTTCCCATTGGAGGGCCTGTCTTGCGCCTTCTTCCTGGAGAAAGTAGCAGTTCGTGCCCAGCAGGCGAAGGGGGACCCCCGCAGCCTCCAGGTGGCAACCACTTCGTTCGACAAATGGCAGGCTCTGAATCATGTACCCTTCTTGCCTGCAAAATCATCAAAGAGCTGGTTCCATTGTCGACACCATCGTTCTTCGCTGTATCTCTCCAAGGCCATCCGCCTGCTTGCCGCACCCATGCGCTCTGCCAGATTTCGATCGTCGAGCAGTCTTTGGCAGGCGTCTTTCAATACTTTGGGATCGTTGGAGACGAAGCCGTTGACGCCGTCTTCGACATGCCGCTCGACGAAGGGCATGGCCGCCGTGACGATGGGCATGCCCACCATCATGGCCTCAAGCAAGGCCACCGTGTATTCGTTTTCTCCGTCGTGGTAGTAGACCCGGCAGCGGCGCATTTGGTTCAAAATTTGCTCGTAGCGCAAGGGGCCTTCCGGGCCGGGGTTCATGTGGTCGATGTGGCGGGTGGGCAGGTCTTTGGTGGCTTCCGCGTAGATGGGGTAGTTCCAGCCTCGCTCTTTCCAGGTATGGATGACGCTCAGAATAGCGGGGTCTTCTCCGGTCCAGCCGCTGTAATCCTCTGGGGATACACCGAGCTCGATCAGCGGAATTTTCACGCCGTACTTTTCGGCGATTTCGTCCACCGTGTAGCGGTAGTAAGAAGCGAGTGCGTATTCTTCCGGATGGGAGAGGATGTAGTCGTAGTCTTCAGGCTCCAGTTCAGAATATTTGGCGACGCGATGGATTTTTTTGATGCCCGAATAGGGCCTGAAGATTTTGTATTGCTCGTTCCACATGGACCATGCGAAATCGAATTCGTCCGGAAAGCCAAAGCGATTGCCTGGCTTCAGCATATTTTGGAAATCCGCGACCGTCAGGTCCAGATGAGCATCTTCGAATTTGTCGAAGAGACTTTTTACGTTGGGTGGACGGGGCCTCCAGTAGTCGAACTGCTCCCAGTTGGCCAAGATGTGGAATGCCTGGCCCGTTCGCGCGATGTGGTACTGCATGGCTGGGTGACCAGGGGCATAAATGATTCGGTAGGTCATGGCGTGGGCTTCCTTTGGGGTTCGATTCTCAAAGCTACCTGCGAAAGTTGAGAAGACAGCATCTCTTCTTTGACCCAATATTCCGCTGTTTTTTCGAGTAAGACCAACTGATTGAGTTTTAGGTTAAGTGATTTGATCCGCTCGAATCCTCTCAGAAGGGCACTTCGGCTGTCTTCTCCAAGCACCAGTTTGGCTTCTGTCTTGATGTCTGCTTTTCTGGCGGCTTCGACCCCCAGCGCAACCCGATCCGGGAAATTTGCGGTCGGGTGATCATGGCCTGCCAGGACTTCGATGATCACGCTTGTCAGACCGGCCTGTCTTAGTTTTTTGGCCATGCCGCGTTCAGCCAGCATGAGGCCGGTTGTTTCCGCGGTGATCCATTGGATGCCAAAGGCCTTGATCGTTTCAAGAAGTGCGGCCAGATCGGGTCGGAGCAGGACATCTCCGCCCAGCAAATAGACGCCTTTCGCCCCCAGTTTTTGTGCGTAGGCAAGCCGGTCGCAAATGTCTTCGAAGCTCAGGCCGCCGGGCTGTCTCTTGTGCAAGCGCGCAAATGGCCAATCCATGGGGTAGGCGGCAGCGCATTCGACACCGACTGTTTCCTGGCCTGAGCAGATCTCTTCCACGTCGGCACGCAGTCCTTCACAGAAGCTGTTGACCTTTGGTTTGTCCGGGTGCAGAAGCTCGAGGGTCTTGAGGTTTTCCAGAACCCCAGCGAATTTCTTTTTCGTGGGCTCAGGATTTCTGAAAGGGTTCGATGGAGAGCTCTCGGCGATCCCGTCATCCATGTGGTAGCCGAGGGCGAAGCGGCTGAAGATAAAATTGGCGCCATTTTGGTGGAGACGCAGCCCCAAATCGACGTCTTCGAATCCCCAGCCCTTGAAGTTTTTTGCGAACCCGCCTGCTTTGGTCAGCAAGTCCTTGGGCAGAGAAAGGTTGCCTGTGTACGCCAGATGCCATGGCTCGTCCAAGGCCGCCACGTTGTCCAAGCAGCGCGCCAGAAGAGGCTCTCTGGATCGGTCGGGGATGATCGGAAGCTCCTCCCCGTTGAGTCTTTCCGTGGCGGCCACGTCTTCGAGGCTGTGGAAGTGCCCCAGATCGTGCAAATTGTAGCCGGAGAGGTAGCCGAGGACCAGGGCATCGGGGACGGAGGCATGGCACCAGGCGAGATGCCACAGATAATCTTTGTCCACCGCCACGTCGGCATCCAGGAAGGCCAGATGGTCGAATTGAGCCACATCGGCCCCGGCCTGGCGTGCCTGTCCCGCCCGGAAGCGTGAGTTCGATCCATCCAGGCGCAGCAGGGTCGTTTTTTTCATCCAGGGACCCAGGGCCTTTGAAATGTCGTCTTTGGAACCATCGTCTACCACGATGACCTGGTAGCGGTCTTCCGGGTAACTCTGCTCATGCAGCCTGCGAACCACCTCACGAAGGAGATGCAATCGTCCAAAGGCGGGGACGACGATGCTGAATTCTGGAGGTGCTTCGGGGTTGTAGGGCAGGGTGATCGAAGAGTGTAGGCGAATCCGTCTTTCTTCCTGGTCCAGCAAGGTGGCGTCCAGGCGGGGGACCGCCCATGGCGTGCCATCCCATTTTGTGTCCATGTCCACCGTGAATGCCGCGGCATATCCTGCCTGCATGGCCGCGGCTCGTGCAGGTCCTGGTGCTTCGCCAAAGGGATAGGCCAGCAGACGAGGCGCTTGCCCCAGTCCTTTGGCCAAAGCCTCTCGGGCCTGCAGGTAGTCCTGTTCGAGTCGCAGAGCCCAGCGCGTCGTGTCTTCCGAGTATTCCTTCCACCCAGCGCGAACATGTCGATGTCCATGGGCGCCCATCTCCCAACCCGGCAGGCGAGCAAGTTTTTTGAGTTCCGAGTAATCGAGCACCTGGTCGGTTTCTCCAACGTAGGCCGTCGGCACAAACACGGTCGCGGGCACATTGAGTCTTCTCAAAACAGGCAGGGCATGTTCGACCAAGGAAGGATGCGCGTCATCAAAAGAAACGGTGAAGCAGCCTGGGCCAGGTGGCCTGCCCGGATAGTCTCCCAATTTGCCCGGTTTTAAGTCTTTTCGCAGCAGCGATTCCAATAATTCCCCAAAGCGATCGGTGGACATAGCGCCAGGCGCTGGATTCGGCATCACGACATGGAAAAGCAGGTTGAGTGCCGTGGTGCTCTCTTGAGGCAGGGGGTTCATGGACCGCCAGAGTATGGCATCGCCCGGGCACCGAGGCAACCGCATTTCGGGTGCCAGAGGCCTCTATGCTATAATCACCGGCCTGAGAGAAAAGGCTTGCCGAATGGAGTGGAGCGGGTGATTGTCGTTTTGTTGATAGGCCTTGGGCTTGGCGGTGGTTTGGCGTTGGTCGCGGGGCATCTTTATCTTTACCGTCGATTGGGGCGGGACCTGAGTCGGGTGCGTTTTTTGCGTGTGCTGGTCGGGGTGGCTCTGGCTGCCTTGTCGTTGTGCGCGTTACTTGCCATGGTTTTGCCACGCAAGGTGCCCGAGCATGGCTTTGGACCCCTGGTCGTCGTCGGCCTGATGTGGATCGGGATCGTATTTTATTTGCTTGCTTGTCTGCTGTTTGCCGATTTGGTTCGTCTGGTTCTGCGGCTTGTCCGTAGGCGTTGCGTGTTGTCCGCAGAGCAAGAGTCGGGAGAGCTTGATCGCCGGCAGTTCATGGCGCGGGTCGTGGCGGGGGTGACTGTGGCGAGCACCTCCGGGATTGTGAGCTTTGGCGTGCACTCGGCTCTGTCAGAGATCGCAACGCCCGAGGTGGTCGTCCCGCTGGCCCGACTGCCGCGAGCGCTGAGCGGTTTTCGGATTGCGCTTTTGTGCGATCTTCATCTGGGCCCGGTCCTCGGCCGTGGTTTTGTGCGAGAAGTGGTCGAGAGGACGAACGCGCTTTCGCCGGACCTGATTGCGATTGTTGGGGATTTGGCCGATGGGCCCTCGGAGGTGATCGGGCGTGTCGCTACGGATTTGGGTCGGCTGCGGGCACCCCACGGCGTCTTCTTTGTCACCGGCAACCACGAATATTATTTTGGTGTGGAGGGCTGGTTGCGTTTCGTCCGCGGGCTCGGCATCCGCGTGCTGGCGAACGAGCATGTGCGTATCGGAGATGGGCCCAAGGGGGCCAATTTTACTTTGGCCGGTGTGCATGATGCCTCGGGCGGTCGTTTCGAGCCCGCCTTCGCCGCAGACCTGCCCCGCGCCCTGGCCGGACGATTGCCGGAAGACGAGATCGTCTTGTTGGCTCACCAGCCCAAACAAGTGGACGAAGCCGCACGACAAGGGGTCGGCCTGCAGCTGTCGGGGCATACCCACGGCGGGCAACTCATGCCCTTGGGCCTCGCGGTTACACTGGACCAGCCCTACCTGTCGGGACTTCACAGGCATGGGCCTCGGTCCCAAATCTATGTCAGCCGTGGCACGGGATGCTGGGGGCCTCCAATGAGAGTCGGCGCGCCCCCCGAGATCACGAATGTTGTTTTGATATAGAGAGGGGGACGTTGTTGCGTTATTCTCATTGTTCTCCGAACAATGAGAATAACGCAACAACGTCCCCCTCCTGCTGCTTTGAGCTGGCTCTTGCATCTCAGTGGCATTTTTGTCATCATTCCCTACTGTTCAGGAACTTGAGTCCGAGGAAGGTGTAGTGAAAGCATCGGTCATCATCCCCACTTACAACCGTCCTGATTTGCTGCAAAGGCAGTTGGCTTGCCTTGCCGATCAGGTGGGTGATGCGATTGAGGAAGTCCTGGTTTGCGACGATGGGTCGAGTACGGATACCCAGAAGTCCATGCTTCCTTTCGAGGGTCGAATTCCCGGATTGAAGCTTCTTTGGCAAGAGGACCTGGGTTTCAGGGCGGGGCAGGCGAGAAATCTCGGCATCGCAAAAGCTCGCGGGGATTTGCTGATTTTTGTGGATGACGATGTGCTGCTGCCTGGGGATTTCGTGATCAATCATATTGCGGCCCACGCGCGGCATGGCAACGGATGCCTCAGTCCCCTGATGATTCTTGGCTTCAGACATCGCGCCCATCAGCCTCCTGTCAATGTGCTGCCGGCTGATGCGGAGATCGAAGCCTCCGTCCCCGATTGCCGGGTGGAGGAGTTGGGCGTCGGCGGCCGAAATCTCGAGTCCTGCGAGCATCCTTGGTTTTATGTGTATTCCTGTAATTTTTCAGTTCCGAGACGCCCCGAAGTTTCTTTCGACGAGGATTTTGTGGGTTGGGGTATGGAAGATATCGAGTTGGGCTATCGACTTGTGAAATCAGGCTATGATGTCATAGTGGAGCCTTCCGCCCGGGTGCTTCACGTCGAAGCCCCGCAGCCCAGAGACCCTTTTCTTTGTGAAGACCGGGGCCTTCCTCCGACCTACGACACTTATGTTCGCAACATGGTCTTGTTTATCGACAAGTATCCCGAGGATGCGCATTTGCACGAATTGCTGGGCGCGGATCTTCGGTGGTACGTCAGAGATGAGTCAAATCAGCACTGGATCAAGGACGGTCATGAACACGAGGTCGATTCTGTGATGATCTTTGAGCGCGAAGCGCGCAGGCTTGCCGCCATGGATTCCCTTCGGGATGAGCCGGGGCAGCGTTTCCGCGAACCCCTTGTTTGAGAAACCCATGGACTCAATACCCAATCATGCGCACCCGGCTTTGGCCTGGGGCTTGGACGAAATCGCCATCGAGCTGACGGTGCACTGCAACCTCAAGTGCGAAATGTGTTCTGTCTGGGAGGGCCGGAGGCATGGGGTCGACGAGGCCTTGGCCCGCGCTTTGCTTGAGCAGGCCCGATCCCTTGGGGCTCGGTCTTTTATTCCCTGCGGCGGCGAATGCTTCATGCGAAAAGATTTTACGGATCTGCTCGCTTACGCCGATGGTTTGGGTTTTGAGTCCAGCGAGGTGGTGACCAATGGTTTGTTGCTTGGTGATCATCTGGAGCGACTGGCCGAGTTG
>JAFCZJ010000086.1 GCA_019314375.1 Deltaproteobacteria bacterium
TCAACCTTCTCTTCAACCTTCTCTTCAACCTTCTCTTCAACCTTCTCTTCTTCCTTCTCTTCAACCTTCTCTTCTTCCTTCTCTTCTTCCTTCTCTTCTTCCTTCTCTTCTTCCTTCTCTTCTTCCTTCTCTTCTTCCTTGTCTTCAACCTTCTCTTCTTCCTTCTCTTCTTCCTTCTCTTCTTCCTTCTCTTCTTCCTTCTCTTCTTTCTTCTCTTCTCCTGCCGCGTCCCGGATCTGCCGTTCCAGGCGGTGGATGGTGCGCATGAGCCCTCCGCCAAAAACCATCACCACGAAGATCATGCCAAGCAGGAGTACACCGGCTCCCAACCAAAGATACATCGCCATCTCCTGCAAGGGACGCTGACTATCCTGCGTGGAGCGCAATGTAACCAAGACCACTTGGGACTTATTGTCCCCCGCCTCCACGGCCTGGATCGCGTATTGCAAAACCTGTCCCTTGCCCTCCAGCAGACGGGGCTCAATAACCTTGCCCCCCAGGACCTGCTCAATAAGTTCGGGCGAGCCTGCCATCTTTGCGCCGAGAATCTGGCTCCGAGCCTCGGACAAGTTGTTGGCCAAAATCTTTCCATCAGGGGAGAGGTACGCGAAATGAACAGGTTCCTTCATCTCGCTGATGCGCGCCTTGGCGAGGCGGTCATCCAAAGGCGAGGTCACAAGGAGCACAGCCTTCACCGACTTGGCCTTCCCCACAGGCGTGGCCACGACACGCAGTAAGCCCTGCTTGTCCGCCACCAGCAATGCCGTGGTTTGTCCAGCGCAGGCCGCAAGCACGGCCTTCATGATCTCCGTGTTGCCTGAAGGGTCTTTGCCGCTCCACAAAGGATCCGTATTGCGCACCAGACCCTTGCCTTCGGCGTCCAGCACAAAAAAGTCTTGAATGACAGGCTTCACCCGACCCGGTGTGACCTTTTCGGCCGCGGTCAACATAGCATCCAACTCGGACAAGAGTTTCTTACGCCATTCTTTTTCTCCACCAAACTCGCTTCGGGGTCTGCTCAGCAATCGAGCAAGGCCTTCCCGTCTCGCCAACTCAGAAACCTTGCGCACCAGACAGCCTTCGTCCGCCAAATCCATCTCCTGCAAAAGATCAACGCCGAGAGCCAGGGCCTCGGCGCTCTGCTCCAATTGGATCTCTTGCATGTGTGGAAAGACAAGAAAATGGATGCCGGCAGCCGCGCCGCCGATGGTGATGCACAAAAGCAAAACAATGCCGATCCGGGACATGGTACTCCTCCGACCTGCTCAGGCTATAGGTCAACGCCTCAGCAAGCTATAGATACGATTCAAGGACCGATTGGCCTTTTTAAACTGCCCATCAGCCACAAGTTGTGTTGCCGTCCTCAGCAGGGATTTGACTTTCTTCTTTTTGGCCGAATCCTTGGGCGGGTTCTTTCGACTCAAGTTATTGAGGTTGGTGAACTTTCGCTTAATGAAGCCCTCATCCACCACCATGGCCGACAATGCGGCCCGCAATTGCTCCGACAGATCACGCGCCGAGCGATAATCTTTCTTGTTCAGCGCCTTCTTGATATCGGCCTTCACGCCCTGCAACTCAGGCGGCAAATCCTGAGACAGAATGCCCTTGCTGCTCATCGCCTTGAGCGCTCGTCGGTAAGCACGCTTTGCCAGCTTCCTTGAGACACGGCCAGAGCCCGAACTTGATTGAGGAATGGTGATAATCCTGGGCCTCGCCAAACCCTTTTCCCTGACACCCAGGGCTGCCTCCCGTTCAGCCACCCGTGCTTCTCGCCGACTGAGTTCTTTTTCCCGACCCGCCAAGGAAGATTCCCGACCCGCCATGTTGGCCTCACGCCCGGACATGTCCGACCGAAGTCCCGCCTTGGAAATGGGCATGGACAGCAAACTCGTCTTGTTGTTGTCCAGTTTCTTCTTTTCCTTATCCAATGCGGACTCACGCTTCCACATGGTGCGCTCCTTGGACCACAGACGCAACTCCTTCTCCTTGATGCGTTTCGCCTGATCAGCGTCCTTGTCCTTGCTGTGCGCCTTGGCCTCCATTAACTCCTCTCGCTCAGACCGAATGCGTTCTCGCTCATTTTCGAACTCCTCCAATCGAGCGGTCAGCTGTTTTTCTTGCTCGGTGAGCTTGGAACGATCAGCCTCGACCACGATGGTCAGGTCCTCCTGGGTCTTGTCGCCCTTCAGATCACAAGCCATGCCCCACCCACAGACCACGACCACCAAGCCTACGCCCAACTTCCAACTCCGCCTTGGTTTCGATTTCATATCTTGATCTCCTTGGCCTGCTGCAAGGAATCCACTTTCAAGCCCACCACCTCGAACAAGGAGATGGGTTCAACGATACCCTTCATGAAAACGGCCTCCTTGGCCTGGGCCTTAACAAAGGGTCGCACTTTAGAAAAAGTAGTTTCGCTAATGAGCACCTGGCCTTCGCGAGTGGACGACTCAATGCGCTGGGCCAGATTCACATCACGGCCGATGACCGTGTATTCCATGCGCCGCGCTGAGCCGATGTTGCCGGCGATGGCCTCACCCGAATGAATACCGATGCCAAAATGGGCCACCGGCTTTTCCTCGGACATACGCAAGGCATTGTGCTTGTGTACCTGCCGTTGAATTTCTACGGCGGTCATGACGGCCCTGAGCTCGGGGAAATCGATTTCACTGGGCGCTCCGTAGATGGCCATGATGGAATCCCCGATAAACTTGTTCACCGTGCCTTCATAGTTGAAGACAACCTCGATGATGATCTCAAAATAGTCATTCAACAAACCGACCACTTCGCGAGGATGCAAGTGCTCGGACAAGGAGGTGAATCCCCGAATATCCAGAAACAGCACCGTGACAGCCCGCATCTCGCCCAACAGGTCCAACTCATCCTGCTCCTTCAAAATGCGCTCGGCCACCTGATCGGAGACATATCTGGCAAAGGTGTTGCGGATGCGATCGCGTTCCCGAAGTCCCCGAGTCATAAAGTTGAAGGATTGAGCCAAAATTCCGATCTCATCTCGACGCGTCACCGCAAGCGTCTGATCCAATTCGCCGTCCGAAACCCTTTGCATGGCGTCTGCCACCATGCGGATTGGACGGGTGAAACGCCTGGCCATAATCATAGCCAGCAACACGCCTATGAAAAAAGCCGCCAAGGTGATCATGGCGTGGGTGGTGATGGACTGGCTCAGCTCAGCCTCCATGCGAACCGTGGAGAACCCGAAGATCACCACACCGATGACCTTGCCCCCGGAGTCCTTGATCAGGATACGCTTAATGCGAATGCTCTCATCTTCCCAGGTATGAGCCTGCAGCAAAGCCAGCCGCTCGTCCTCCCGGGTCTTTTTTATTGTGGCCGCCAAAGCAGGGGCCGCCTCCGCCAAAAGGGTCAGGTTCATGCTGCTGCCTGGCTCAAGCTTTTGGTTCCCGTCCATCAGCAACACAAAAGACAAACCCGTACCCATTTTATCAGCATGCTCGACGAAAGTACGGAGCAAGGTTGGATCATACTTTCGCACCGAACCGGCCCCACGCATTACCCCGAACATCTGGCCCAAGGAACGAACCTGAGCATCCATGGACTCACGCCGGTCATCGGCCGTTCGCAAGGCCATGATCAGGGCCATGGTGAATGAAACAGCAAGCACCAGGCCCGAAACCAAAAGGATCAGCTTGACCGATAAAGTGAAAGGGCTGGATCGACTCGCCATGGGGCAAGATCATAGCAATCCAAGGGGGAAGATTCAAGATTTCAAGGGAGTTAGGGTAAGAATGTCTAGTAACGACTGTAGCGCACCAACTGGCGATGCAGGGATTCCTTGTGGCTCACCGAGACATCTTTGTAGCGACCGTTTGAGCCGGACAATGGACGTAGTTTGGGCATGATGCAGGCATTCAGACGGCCCAGCTTTGCTGCCTTGGCCCTTTCGGCCACCTGTGCGAGTTCGGGCCAGGCCGGCGCGGCCTTGTAGCGCTCCAGAAGGCGCAGCGCGCTGACCCGATCGCCCTCGGCCATGATGCGCTCACAACGCAAGAGCAACTTGCGCACCGCCTCACGAACGAGCTTGATATCGGTCACCTGGGGATAAACCTTACCATCCACTTCTTCGAAGGCGATCCCGCCGGAGCGTTCCACCAAATAGCGAAGAAGAGCCCGTCGGGCCATTTCCTGGGGACGCTGCGAGTTAAATGTGCCCAATGATTCGGCCACCAGGCCCTCCACCAACAATTGGTCCAAGGCCACCTCGAAGGCGGCGCTGCCCGAAACAAAGCCCAGTTCCACCAATTTGGGGTCATTCATCAACCACAGCGCCACCAACTCCGCCTTCAACTCCTGCAAAACCAAGCCCATGCCCTTGAGCCTTTTGAAGAACTTGGAATCGGTCTGACCCAGGTATCGCCCCATCACTTCGCGAATGGCCACGCGCATGCCGTAGACATCCCGCAGGTGGTCCAAATCGCGCTCCCTTCGAGCTGCCGGAAGGAACTCCTTCATCGCCGGCACGACCACCGCCCTGCGCAGGCTCTCGATGACATTGGAGAATATCAAAACCTTGTCGGCCGATCGCTCGCCCGACGCCCAGTCAGGTCGCAAGGAAAAGGCCGTCTGACATATAGGCCCGGCGCTGCCGGTGGCAATCAGTGCTTGAACGGACTTAACCTTGGGCAAATTGGGCCATCTCCGCCGGTACTCTCGGGACCAGGGCATACGCCCTTCAAAATAGGGAATCTGACGCACCAAAGTATGCAGCCTGGAGGTACCAGCCTTGTCCTGCATGCCCACCACGCCACGGAACACGCCTTTGACGCCCCGCGGGTCCAGACTGCGGTCGGAAAACCCCAGATGGAACTCTATGCCGGCGTCGAGCTTCAGCCAATTGCGCATGGCGCTGTCAAAAGCAAATGGGTCCCCTGTGGAAAAATGCTCAACCAGGTCCGACAAGATGCGGCGCTCTCCCCGCCCAGCCACCGCGGTGGCGTCGTGCAATCGTCCGACGACCCGCCCAAGCTCCTCCGAATAGCGGCCCGGTGGAATCTGCATACGTTTGTCGCCTGTTCGGTAAATATCCTCCACCAGTTTGCCGCCGATGCGCGACAGCCTGGAATTGAAGGGAAAGCGCTCTTCGAAATTGCTCAATTCCCTCAAACTCACGCCACGGTATAGGTTCAAACTACAGTCACGCAGGCTGTTCTTGTTGGTCAGGCCCGTCAGGGCGCAACGACGAGGCCCTTTGGTCTCGTCAAAAAGCCAAGGCCGCAGACCTTCCAGTCGCTCTTCCAGGGATTCGCCCCGGTTCAATCCCATGGGGCCACCGGCGGCATAAGCGCCGTGCGCGGCGGCATCAAACTGCTCGTAGGTCACGCCGGGTAGAAATTTCTTGCCGCTCAATCGATCATAGTAGCTCAGGTGGATCCCCAACAAATGCATGTACTTCAACAACTCCGCTTCCACGGCCGGGTCCTTAACCTGGTTTTCTTTCAGGATGCACTCGGTCATATGCATGGCATCCAGCCCGCGGTGGCTGATCTGCTCAGAGGCGATATCCCGCCCCGCCAAAGCAGCCCGCGCCAGGTGGTAGGCGAGCAACCTTTCCTTGGTGGCAAGCTGGTTGAAACCGTCGGCAAAGACCCGAAGCACTTTCACATCACCAACCATGCCCTCTCGAAAAGCAGAGTCCCGTCTTGAGGGATCCTGTTGTGCCTGGGTGGTGACCTCTTCGTAGCCGCCAACCTCATCCTCGCTGAGAGGTTTGTTGATAGGCGGCGGCGAATCCACTGGCGGCAGCATTTCCTCGTGGTTTTCCGCAGGCTCCTGATTTGTGCGTTGGCAAGCAAGCAATTGGGCCAGAAGCAGGCCCAGTAAAAGCAGCCCATAGACCCCTTGGGCGAAATTGGTCTTCATGCGTATGGCCTCAAAATCAGTTCACTTGAAGTTGAAAACTCTACCCCTTGAGAAAGGAGCGCGCAAGCCGTAGAAGTCAAAAACTTGACCACCCCGACCTACATGTAGGATACTCACTCACAGACAGGAGATAATCATGCCTACAATCGTTATAAAGTTCCTAAGCACCGCATGCTTTTTCACCTGCCTCCTGGCTGCCAGCCCCAGTTCGGCTTCGGGTTCAGCGCTGCTGACGCCGGCCGACCTCGACGCCCATATCCAAATCCTGCCCAAAAAGGCCTTCCAGGCCGATGTCCTGCAGCGCTTCCACAGCCGCATCGAAGAACTCCGCGGTCGGAAGGATTTGGAAGCGGAACGACAAGGACTCAAAGAAGCCCTGCAACTCATCCGCATCGCCCGCCACATCCGCCTCACCCCGCCAGCGACCCGCCCCATCGTAGCTGGCTTGTAACAGTTATTGGCAACAAAGCGAGGAGTGAGCCCCGCCCTCGTAGGTCACGCTGTGATTGTCGTGGTCCACCCAATTGATCTGCGCCACATTCCAAGTGTCACAACTGCCGGTCATGGGGGAGGTATATTCATAAGAAGCTTCCAGGTCCCCGCGGAAGAAAATGCGCACCGTGGCCTGCGTATCAACAATGAAGGGTTCGAAATAATTAACCTTCACCCGGTAGATACCCGGCTCGGGGTTATTCAGATTCACGTTTTCCACTCGACAGCCACGGGTACAGTCGATGGCCAAGAGAGGATCGTCGCTTGTGTCGCCTTGCACACCCCAATCAGGATTGCGCGCGTTCCAAAAACAGTCGCTTCCCGAACAAGTCTGCCAATAACAGGCGGCACCCAGGTTCACGTCGTCAAAGCATTCTTGAAGATCCGGACAGGTCACACCGGCACAATTGGTGGTGGCCGGGTCCGAGGGCGTTCGACAGGTGGAGGCTTCCCCGATCTGCACACAGGCCGTGCGGGTCCAACTCGGATCCTCGGCCTGCAAGGGGTTGGTCCTGCAATCCAAGGTGGGTGAGCAAAACTCCCCCGCCGGTGCCAGGAGGTGCAAATCCAAGTCCGGCCCCACCACATCCCAGGTCAGCTCGATGCGAATGTCTTCCCGGGGAAGGGCCTGCAAGCGCACACAGTCGCAACCCGTGCCCTGAGCTGCGTTGGCTTCCTGGCAGCTGCAAGTGTTCTTGTCCTCGTCTTTGATAAAGTCACCCTGGGCATCCTTGGCCTGCAGGCAAACCACGTATTCACCCGACAGATCTGGCCTGAAGGTAGGCGAGAAAGGATCATTCGCCAAGATCGGTCGAGCCGAGGCGTCCGGTCTGCCTTGCAAGGACCAGGTCAGGAAAGAGGGCTGGATGGCACCGCCTTCGGGATCGATTACGGTGGCACCGAAAACGATGGTGTCCGATGGAGCCACCGCACAAGGGTCTTCAAGCTGGGTGCCGTCCAACATCGTGGTCTGATCAACCCGAACCCCAACCAAGGGCGGCAGGTTGGCGTCAGGCATGCCCCACAGCTCCACCTCAAGCGGATTCTCGTCCGGATCGTTGGAGTAGACTAGAAGCATATCCACGTCCGGCAATTGCAGATGGGTGACAGGATCCAGGTTGAGTTTCCTGGGAGAATAGGCCACCGCCACGTCGACCTGCCCCCCGGCCGCAATGTTCATCGCTGAGGTGGGGAGAATGAAAGGCGAGCTCTCCTCTCCATTGGCCAGACTCAAGCCACCGGCCGGTATCCGCAACTCAGCCCCACCCCGGTTGTGTATGACCAAGGTCAACCCGCCTGATGAATTAAGCCCCACGCCGGTGAACTCAAGCCGCATGGGATCCGCTTCGATGTCCGGTTGGCTGCCCGAGCCCTGTAAGCTCACCCGAAGCTCGGCCTGGTTTTCGTCGTCTGAAATGATGACCAACTCAGCGGCGTAGTCTCTGAGTTCCTCCGGAAAAAACTCGATCTGACAATCGACCTGGGACTGACCGGCCGCGGGCTGAGCCAGACCCAAGGGAAACTCCACCTCTCCAATGAGGCTGGCGCCGACTGAGATAAGGGAAAAAGCAGGATCGCCTTCGAGCTGAATGGACTCGATGGTCAAAGCCGCCGTCCCCACGTTGGAGATACTCAAGACAGCAAGCTGGCTGGAGCCTATCCCTAGGGTTTCAAAACCCATGGGATTGGGGGCCACCTCAATTGTGGGGCGACCTTGCTGCAGGTTTGAGCCGTCACATTCACAGGCCAAGAGTCCCGGCAACAAAAGCATGCCAAGCCAGAGCATCAAGCGCAGTTGTTTCATTGCAGACATCCTCCGTTGGCGGTAGCTCTGCTACCTCTCACTAAAATAGCAGAAAATGCCTGCTTGGATCGAACTTTCAACAAGCGACATTTGCCCACGTGTGTGCCTTTGTTGCTGTTTTTGACACACCAGTCACCCCAGTAGTATAAAGGGTGACAAGAGAACACATCTGTGAAACGCTGTAACGCAAACCAGATGACGGAGGAAGTGCCGATGACCGACAAGAAAATCAACCAGACCGACAAACGCAAACAAAGTCTCTACTTCCCCGAAGACATGCTGGCCGAAATCAAAAGGGAAGCCCTCAGGCAAGACCGATCACTATCTTGGATCGTTCAACAGGCATGGAGAATCGCACGGGAAAACATCAAAAAGTTCCCATCCATCAACATTGAATTAGACGAATAGCACTGCTTGTCCTATAGGCCCAAACCACAACTTGCGCTGAGCTCCGCGCAGCTCGTCTGATAGTTCAATCGCCCCTCCACCGCGGGATAAACGCCGGGATCCAGCCCATGCTCCCTGGCGTAACCGGCCAGCCAAGGCCTCACCACATCGATAACCGGAAGGTAGGTCTCCAGGACTTCCACACCATCGTCGTGAAAACCCACGAAACCGTCGTTGGGTACGTCGTCAGCGCTTGTGCCCACCACAAAATCCAGAGTGGCCACGTAGATAATCCCGGGCGGGCGCTCGCAGGGATCCCCCAGGCAGAAGCTAGAAATGCGAGTCCCTTCCGTAACGATGACTTTACCCGAGGTATCCAAGGTTTGGGCGGTACCTGAACAATCCAGGTCCACCCGCACACCCCGTTGCCCAGCCACCTGCATGAAATAACCCTCTTCTTGCCCTTCCCCACCCTCAATCCCCAAGGCACTGACAGAACGCTCAAGCACTCGTTCCAGACTGTCGGAATCCATGCGCACCACGACCACCGAGTCCTCATAGAAGGGCAGAAGCTGGAAGAGATCCTGATCCGTCACGGGGCCTTGAGGGATACGATCGCGCGTATCTCCCAGATCTCCGCAGGTCACCCTGTCCCGGATGGCGCCGGAGTTAATTAAGCCCATGGTCACCACCACGTCATTGCCTTCGTACTGCAAGTTATAATCGTAGTTGAGCAATGCGTCGGCCAAAAAGTTACCCACGGGTGCTTCGCATTGGCGGATGTATGCTCGCCGGATGTCCAAGTCCACGCCTATCTCACCCCAGACCTCGGGTGTGGTCACCGGGCAAGAATCGTTGAATTTGGCGCAACCCAAGCCCAGACCCAAGGCGACGGTCAAGAGCAGAAAAACAAGCCTTGTGCGGCGTACGCAATTCATCTCCTTGCCTCCTCTTCATTCGCGCGGGCAGCCGTATCCGCGGGGCGCCAAGCCAGGCCCACCATGAACGCAAACCCGGTCCTGGGTAAAAAATCCGTCATGTGGTCGGGTCGGGGGGGGCGATCAGACCATGCCGAATCGAAAGCATTTGTGACATGGGCATATACGACCAGACCGTCCAGGAGCAGGGGTTCGCTGGACAGGCCAGCCCGCACCATCGTCGTGGCCGGGACGATGTAAGAATTCAGAATTTCCATGGAAAGCCGTACATTGTTGCGGCGCTCGCTCAGGTGGCGCACACCCAAATGCAGGTTGACCCATTTGCCCATGCCCAGGTTCAAACCCAAATTCAAACGCATTTGGGGAATGTCAGTGATGTAACTCTCATCACCCAGCCCCAAAATCCGCACCTTGGCCCTGAACCATGAACTGTTGACGAAGAGTCGAGAACGCTCGCCAAAGCGGGCCTCCCCTTCCACTTCGGTCCCCAGTAGATCGATGGACTGATCATTGCTGTAGCTGGGCTGGCCATAGCCCAAATCCAGCCCGACGATGCTGTCGCGAATCCAGCTCATGAAAAAATTTGCAGCCAGGCGATAGTCCACGCCGGCCGCACTCAAGCGCCAAGCGGCGCCAAACTCCAGGGTATTGGTGGTCACCGGCTTCAGGGAGTCGATACCCACGAAAGCCCGCAAAGGATCAAAACGGGGATCTTCGTAAAGCTCCTTGAAGCTAGGTGCCCTATAGCTCATGGCATAAAGAGCCTTGAAGTCCAAACCATCGAGGGGCCCATAAACCAAAGCCAACCTGGGCGAAAAAGCCAAGCCGGCGTCGGTGAAGTAGTCCAAACGAATCGCGGCCAAGGCATCAAGACCTGGCACGATGTCTGTCCAGTGGTCCTGGACGAAGCCGCCAAAAACGATTCGATTTTTGCCCTCCGGGTTGGCTTCGAAGCGGCCCACGGGCAATGCGAAACCCTGAATGGCCACTTCACAATTCTCCAAACCGCCGGTGCAGATCGAATCCGCGGCTGATCCGATGTCCCGCTCCAGGGTGAAGTCGGGCAGAAGGTGATAAGAAAAGCTCAGCCCAGCCCAGAGGCTGTTGTTGGGCAAAAGTTGCACTCGAGTACCAAGGTCCAATCCCGTTTGCAGCGTCTGATAAGTAGAGCGCTCGCGCATACCATCGGTCAAGGGCACATCGCCGACCAGGTAGACGTTCAGGTCTCCTTCGCGCGCGGCAGGAAGGACCTGAAAACTCCGGTCGACCAGATGCATGTCCACCCAGGCCCGGGTCTCGAGTATGAAAATCTTGGTCAAGGGCAGGTCAAAACGGAGATCAGCCTGAACCACATGATCGATGAGATCGGAACCGAGGTCCAGCGAGTCGGACTTGCCCATGTAGCCGCCCCGCTGTTGGAGCAGATAGTGGCTCATGAAGGAAAGCTCGCCACCAGCAAGGTCCAATAAACTGGCATGCAGTTGGCCGTGGAGTTGCAAACGTCCATCATCCACCGAGCCGGGTGTGTTGGACACATCCTGCTCCGTGGGGATGGACCCCTTGACGCCGGAGAGGACGTCCTGAGTCACGATGCGATCATGACCATCGCTGCGCATGAACTGTACCTGGCCACCGACTCGCAGGGTGTCATTGGCGTAGCCGCCACCAGCGGAAACCCTGGCCTCATTGAACATGCCGTAACCCGCGCTTGACCAGTAGCCATCCCCTTGACGGGAACGGATATTAATCACACCCATCAAAGCACCTGAACCAAAGCTTGCTGTGCCTGGTCCACGAATGACCTCTATCGACTCCACCGATTCAGCGGGCCACTCCACCAGGGCTATCCCTGAATAAAGATTGTTGAGCGGATGCCCATCCAACAAGATCAGCACCTCGGCGTCGGTTTGCATACCGCGCATGGCCACATGATAATCACCGGATACGTTCCGATCCACGTAAATGCCGGCCATCTGATCCAGTACGTCGCCCACAGTGCGTGCGCCCATGTTTTCGATGTCTCGGCGGTCCATCTTGGCCACCATGGCCGGAGCCCGATCCAGGATCTGAGACTGCCCGGAGGCCAAGCTGCTTCGCTGGAGCGGACGAGCCGCAACAGCCACCATGCTTTTCGCCTTGGGGTCTTTTTTGTTCAAATCTTTGGGCTTGGGCTTAGTGCCTGCTCCGTCATCTGGCTTGGGCGGCTTGGGCGCAATGATCAACGCCGCGACCTGGACCCGTTGAGGTTCCTGCTCAGATGCGAAGATCACGCGCCGGTTGCCCTCGAAGTCCACCGCATAACAAAAATACTCGATGGCCGGGGTTTTGACGAACTTGCCCGGGATAACGCCCACGTAGCGGTCACCCTTGATCAGGCGCAGCTCGGCAATCTCGAACTCCTTCCTGCCCTCAACCCGATAGGCCAAGGCCGCGATGCTCACCTGATCGGCACCGACGATGTTGCCCGATATCTTCAAATCCGAACCAGCGCTGATACGGGCAGGAGGTGTGTGCATCAAGGTCATGTTGACCATCTGCGCTTGGACAGATGAGGCCAGTAGCAACAAAGCCAAGAATCCCGATAAAATTAGACGCATCTTCGCACCGGCCATTCGCATCTCCTCGTCAAATTCGTCCACAGAATAGCGCTCAACAAAGTACCTGTCAAAAGCCCGGCAGCGCAATCCAAGGACTCTCGATTGACACTACAGACTGGCCCCTGTTAGCGTTCTCGCCATGGCCCATGAAAAAAACATCCGCCAAATCACCGACGACATCAAGAAACACTTCTCTGCCACAGCCCAGCCCTTGAGCTTCGCTGAATATTTGGAGGCCTTTTTGGCCAACCCAGCGGACCAGCTTCGAGGGGCGGCCCAATACATCCGAGATGCTTTTGACTTCTTCGGCACCCGGGAAGTTGACACCCCGATGGGCAAGCGCAAGCGTTACAAGCTCTTCGACGCCCAACTCGCCGACGGCCAGGGCCGCGTGGCCGGACAAGAGCTGGCCCAACAAGCCATTTACAAACTCCTCAACACCTTCGCCCGCAGCGGACGAGTCGATCGACTCATCTTGCTCCACGGGCCCAACGGATCGGCCAAGACCTCCATCATCCGGGCCATATCGGCCGCCATGGAGCACTACTCAACCTCCGATCAAGGCAAACTCTACGCCTATCGTTGGCTTTTTCCTTCCGCAAAAAATGGCCGTGGGCACATTGGCTTTGGTGACGAAGGAAGCAAGAACGAGGATCCAGGCAACAGCTATGCTCATCTGCCAGGCGAAGCCTTGGACGCCGTTTTACCCTGCGGATTGAAGGACCACCCCCTGCTGCTCATCCCGCGGGAACAGCGCATCAGACTCTTCGCCGACCTCAAGGAGCAGGGTCGCCTGGCCAAGGATTTCCAGATTCCCGACTATCTGCTCCGGGGCGATCTTTGCGCCCAATGTCGCGCCATCCACGACGCCATGCTGGCCTCCTACGGTGGAGATGCCGCAGAGGTATTACGCCACATCCAGGTGCAGCGCCTGGAGTTATCAGGACGCTACCGTCGCGGGGTGGCCACGGTGGAACCCCAAATGCACGTGGACGCAGGCGAGCAGCAGTTGACCGCTTCGCAGGATCTTTCGGCCTTGCCGCCGGCCATCGCCCACCTGAACCTCTTCGCGCTACGCGGCCCCCTGGTGGACGCCAACCGGGGCCTCTTGGAATACGACAACTTGCTCAAGCGACCCATCGACTCCTTCAAGTACCTCTTGGTGACCTGTGAAAACGGACAGGTGACCATGGATCGCAGCACCCTGTTTTTGGATACGGTCTTCATCGGTTCAAGCAATGAGATGATGCTGGAATCATTCAAAGCCTATCCCGACTTCGCCTCATTCAAGGGGCGCCTCGAACTGGTGCGCGTGCCCTACCTCGTCCGGACCAGCGAAGAAATCCAAATTTATGCCGATCAAGTGCGCACCGAGTCCTTGGAGCGGCACTTGGCACCCCACACGCTGGAACTGGCCGCCTTGTGGGCTGTGTTAACACGCCTGCGTCAGCCTGACACCGAGCGCTTTGAAAGCAAGGAATTACAAAAGGCAGTAAAAAGCCTGAGCCCCCTGGACAAAGCCAAGCTCTATGACTCAGGCCATGTACCGGATCTCCTCAACGCCATGGTGGCCAAGCAGCTCAAACAAGCAGTCGAAGAGTTGGCCGCCTGGCAGGGCAAAAACTATGAAGGAGCAACTGGCGCCTCGGCCCGTGCAGTGAGAATGCTGCTCATGAGCGCGGCCCAGGCCAGCGATCGACCCTGCCTGAGTCCTTTGGGCCTCTTTGCCGAAATCGAAGGCTTGCTCCGCGACAAAAGTGTCTTTTCTTTCTTACAGAGAGACACCGAGGGTGCCTACCTGGATCAAGACGGCATCCTGAAAGAGCTCAAAAAACACTATCTTGATCTGCTGGAGGATGAGGCGGCGGAGTCCATGGGTCTGGCCACGCACACCAGTTACCAGGAACTCTTTGATCGCTATATCCAACACGTCAACGCTTGGCTGAAAAAGGAAAACCTGCACGACCCGGTCACCCGCAAATCCGAACCGCCTTCCGAAAAAATTATGATTGATGTTGAGCAAATCATCCGGCCGGAAGATGAAAAACCAGAGCCCTTCCGCAAAGGACTGATCGCTCAAATCGGTGCCTATGCTCTGGATCAGGCCGAGGCCGGCAACAAACCCGAGGGTCCACCAGATTATGCCAAGGTTTTCCCGCGCCTCTTTGATCGCATCAAGGACGACTTCGTCTCCACACGAAAAGAGATCATCCAGCGCAACTTCAAGAGCTTCTTGGCTCAATCAGACAACGAACTGCTTGAAGGCAAAGACGCCGAAGTGGCCGTGCGAATGCGCGAATCCCTGGTCGGACGCTTCGGATACTGCGACAAGTGTGCGGTGGAGTCCATGGCCTTTCTGCTCGGCGAACGCTACTGAGCACACCCATGCCCCTCAGGGATCTTCGATCAAGTAGAAGATGACGGCGGTGATCAGAGCAGCACCTCCAATACCAGCCAGTACAGCGGCGGTTTCGTATGCCCGATCCGCATGGCCTAAGCTTTCGTAGGCCCCAATCTGGACATCATCATCCGCGGCCCGACCCTCCTGCACCGCCCCGCCGATGGCGGCCAGGCCCGCTCCGACCCACACCATGCCGCCGATGCCCGCCGCGATGCGCGCCCCAGGCCCCAGCAGGCATCGCTCGCCATCCGGTTCGGGTTTATGGAAGATGAGATCGATTCGAACCCTGTCGGGCTCCTTCTTGTGAAGGTCCACGCCCGCTATGATTTCGGGCTCGGGCAGCATGGGCGGCTTGCGTGTTCGCCGCCTGCGTTTTTTGGCTCCAGTTGGAGTCTTCACCTCGCCGGGTCCTCCCGGCGTCGCCAGCACGGCCACTTGGCTATCGGCGAGCCGGCCGGTGAATGGAGCAAGCAACACGCCGCCCACGGGCCCGGAGATCAACAGACGATACAAATGCTTGCCCGCGGGCACCTCGATCTTGACCAACAGAGGGCCGGAGAGCGCTTCGGTTGAACCACCGATCAGGCTCGCCCCATCGACCGCGGGGCTTTTGAAACGTACCGTGGCCTGAGAAGAGTCGTCCCGAACCACGGTCAGATCCACCGGCATCGGCTGCCGTGGGGGCGTCAAAACCTGTCGCAATCGCAGACCCAGATGAGTGGGACCGTCGACCTTCAGCACCATCATGTCCCCCGGAGGCAGCAGGAACATGGCCTCGGTTTTCCCCTCCACTGATACTTGGCGTCGCGTTTGCGCGCTGCTCAGGCTCCATGAGCCGGCAGCCCAAACCGGACCCGCCTGCGGGAACGCAACGATCAGCAAGAAAACAAAACGCATCAAAATAATCCTATCCTTTGTCTTTCGCCGGCTCCTCCGAGCTGTCGTCGAAGATGTACGAGCCGGAGATGGTCAAGCCGAATGACGTATCCAGCACCGCATGCACCGCGGCCCCGGTGGCCAAGACTTCGACCCGCTCGCCCGTGCCCAGGGCAAACTGCAGAGCCACATCAATGGTCGAGTTGGCACCCAGCTTCCCCAGACTCAGGGTCACTCCATAATAGTCGATTTTCTCGGCCGGCACATCATCCCGAGTGTAAGTGGCCGGATCGATGCCCGAGACCAGGCTCCTGTCGACGCCTGGGGCAGCCGAGTTGTTGGTGAAGAAACCGAAACGCAAAGGCCAGGCATCGAAAAGAATCACTTCGGCACCCACCGCGATGTTCCAGGTAAACTCCATGCTGATCAGCCTGCCCAGACGTTCGTATTTCATGGGCAGGTAAAAAGACGAGTCGATGGCCAACAGCCAATCCTTGCTGACCCTCAAAGCCATCCCGAAGCTAAAACTGGTGGGACTTTCGCTCTTCACATCGTCCCCATCACCAAATTCGTCGCCCACGGTCACCCGCGAAAATGACCCAGGCGATGCAGCACTGGACTCGATACGCAACAAGCGTCTTTTCCCATGGTCCGTGAAAGATCCACCCAAACGGGCCAACAAACCGAAACGCAATTCTTCTAAAGGCTGCCACATCAAGCCCAAATGGGACTCGACCCCCAGGCTCCAACCACTGGCATCATCGATGATCTCGGTGATGGCTCCTGTGTCGTACAGAAAGGTGTCGTCCATCCGATCGATGTAGGTCCGATAGAAAAAGAGGAAGGAGAAACCGATGGACCACTTTTCGCCGAGACTCCAGGCCATGCTGGGGCCCAGAATGTAGCTGTCGTATTGTTTCTGACGAATCAAATGAGCGCCCACCAGATTCGAGCCATCGGGCATGGTCAGGCGGGCAGTTAAGACCTCATCCATCTGGAAGTCATGGCTGTCCGGCACCAGGATACTGAAGGCAAAACGGCCGCCCCAGAGATCCGTCGCGTAACACCAGGAAGCGGCGATGATGGACATGGATGTCTGATCCACGCCTTCGGTGCCCAAATAATCGGCCACAAAACGGGTTCGTGTCTGTAACAGGGTGGCCGAGAGGCTCAGGTTCTTGCGGTAACTTAGCACCAAGCCGGCCGGATTGTAGTAGGCCGTCGACGCGTCTTCAGCCAGGGCCGTGGCCGCGCCGCCCATGCCCGCCGCCCGCTCCCCGACGATCACGTTGCGGTGATTGTATTCATCGGCCCGTGCAGGGTTGCTCCTTGTTGAGCAAAAAGCCAAGATCAGACTCAGGACCATCCATGATTTCCAATCCCTCATCTTTTCTCCAAGGTCCGACGCACAAAAGTCCGTCCGTCTTCGACTGCTTTGGGTTCACTTGGACTGAACGTCGCCCACAAGCCAACCCACATCAGGGCCACAATCAAGGCAGCCACAAAACGTGTCTTCCGTCTCGGCCCGGCCACCCTTTCGGCCGGCCAGCACAACCAAGCCGCCACAACCAGCAAAATCAGGCCCATGGGCAACATGGAAAAAGACCCCAAAAAGGAGCCTAGGCTGGGCACGCTCTGGCCCTCCAGCAGGAGAGGCAGAGCCAACTCCCCGAATGGGTTTCTCACCCAGTCGGGTGGCTGGGGGAAAACCACGGTCACCGCGCCCACCATAAGCACCGAAGCTGCCGCCAGGCCGGCCACGGGGACGGCCAACCAACGGGCCTTTCGCGCCAACCAATCCCAACCCAACCCAGCGGCCAGAGCCAACATCGGCAAAGCGGGTACCAGGTAGCGCGGCCCCACGGACCAACCGTTCATCATGCGCCACTTATCCAAACAGGAGACAAAAAGCAGGTAGGCCACAACCATGGCGGCTATCGTCCGAGCGGCCCCGCCATGCAAAGCACTTTTACGCCCGGAAAAAAGAAGCACCAATCCCAACACACCCCCGGCCAAAAGCCAGGGCATCAAAGGCCCAAGGCCCATGTATGGATCTCCAAGATGGGCGGCAAAAGACCCCAAGTGGGGATAACTCATCCCCAAAAAACCAGTGGACTGGGAGAGTTGGTTGTGACCCGAGACCAAAAACGCATGGCCGGTCCTGGCGGGATGGCCGAACATCGCCCAATGAAGCCCGGCAAAAAGCAAAGCCATGATCCCGGCACCCGCGGCAAAAGACGCCAACAATCGACGGTTGGCCCGGATGAGCATCCAGCCACCCAGGCAGGCCGCGGCAAAAACGGCATGATACTCAAGCAGCACCGCCGCACCAGCCATCAGGCCGGCGGCACCCGACCAAGCCCATGCACCTCGGAAACTTCCCCTGCCACGCCAAGCGAAATACAAGGCCGCAACCAAAGCGCCGCCAGCCAAAGCGTGGCCCACGAACATCAGGCTATAAGTCCACAGACTGCTCCCAAGGCCCGTGGCAAGCAACAAGCGCCTGC
Organism: Deltaproteobacteria bacterium; assembly: GCA_019314375.1. Lineage (GTDB taxonomy): Bacteria > Myxococcota > B64-G9 > B64-G9 > B64-G9 > JAFCZJ01. Next base: position 17,901 of record JAFCZJ010000086.1, read on the forward strand.
GCATCGCGGAATCCAGCCCCGCGGCGGCAGCCAGGCGCAGCATGGCCAAGAGGCACAGCAGCATGGGCAAAACCACACCACCCAAACGCAAAAAAAGATGAGCCGCTCGCTCACCTTCGGGACCTGAAGAAACAAGGCCCAAAAGGCTACCCACCGACAAGGCGGGCAAGCCGAGCAAAGCCGTGCCCGGTGCCTTGGCGGGATAGAGCTTACCTATGCAGTCCGGACCCTTTTTCTCGGGCTTGTCACAGACCAAAGCCAGATCGTTGACGAACATGCCTCCATGCCGCTGCCCATAAAGATCCACCACAAACAAACGCCCTCGTGAGTCCCGCTCGGTGTGACCCACATGTAGCTGTCCATGAGTCAAAAGCGCCCGCGCCTGCAAGACCCGAGTTCGCTCGTTGGGGTTGTTCAGGGCCTGGTTGTATGGAAAAACGTAAAACCAGGCGAAGAGCACCAAAGCCCATGCCAACAAGTCGTAGCGCCGTTGTTTGGCTTTGTCTTCCACGACCCTCATCTACTCCTTCGGCTCATGACCAACACGCTGCCGTCCAAAACCCAATGCTTCAAGACAGGGCGGCCCGCCACCCGGGGCTTGGGCAGGTCCAAGAGCCTCAGGCCATCTTCCAGGTCAAACCAGGTAAAACGCAAGGCTGCGCGGTGGTCTTCACGAAAGGGCCGCTTCGTGTCATGTCGCGCCAGCTCATGAAATGACGAAGTGGAATGCCTGGAAGCCCGATGCCGAAGCTCCAGGGCAAAGGGTTTTGGGCCCGCTTCCGCCTCAATGATCTCCATGACAGCTCGATGCTCAGGATAACTAAAGCGCCGCTCACCATGGGCGTAAAGGCCCACACTGGCACCAATCCAAACCAAACAAAGGACAAACAGGCCCAGCCCCAAAGGCAACAACCCGCGGAGCAAACCACGGCGCCGAATCAAAGCCTGCCCGGCCCAGGCCAGCGGCAAAAAACCAAAGGGATAAAAAACCATCGCGTAATGAGGATGATAGCTTTTGCGCCCGGCGGTCATGAACAAAGTGGGCAGAAGCACCGCCACCAAAAAACCCAAACGCAGGGGATCAGCGACAAGCCATCCCCAGGCATTCCGACCCCGCCGGACCAGAGCAACAAACCACCCCGTCCAGGTCAGCAACACCGTCACCACCGCCAACATGGACACCAGGGCCAGCAACCAGCCCAGCAGGCCGTCACCCAAAACCGTGACCACCCGACCCCATCCACCAAGCTCCGTGTAAAAACGCCAAGCATCGTGGGGAAACCAATATCCCTTGTTCACCAGGTAGCCCACTTCGCCGCCGGCCATCAGAATCTGGTTCAGCAAAGGGCTGTAAAATCGGCTCCACTGAAAAGTCGAATCCGAAGGCAAAGCCAACAGCGCCTGGCTGTTGTGAAAGCCCGTGCTGATCTCAGATAGCAAATAGGGGATATAAAGAGCCAAGCCCAAACCAAAACCCAAGGCCAGTGCCTTCTTGTTCATCGGCTTGGGCCGGCAAGCCAGCCACAACACGAGGGCCAGCACAGCCAGAAGCACACCCGACATATGAAACTGAGGTCCGGCCAGCACCACCAAGGGTATCCAAAGCAGATGCCAACTGGATGGTCGCTCGACCACTCGCACTGTGGCCCAAATCAGCAAGCCGCTCAAAAGGACCATCAGGTTGGGGTTCCAGATGCGATCGGAATATAGAAAACTCCATGGATTGAACAACAACAGTGCGGCGAAGATCAGGCTGGCCAGCCTGCCCGCATTACGCCTGACGGCATCCGTCCACAAGGCATAGGCCCCAAGGTTCAACAGAGCCACCCAAATCATGACAGCCAAGGGCGAACGAAAAATCCACAGAGGACCGCTCATCAAATAACTGAAAGTGCCGCCGGGCAGCCGGGCAGCACCACCGCTGACGTTGGCGCACATGACTGGACGCCAACCCAGGTTTACGATGGCCGAGGCCTCACCGTAAAACATGGATTCGTCGCCGGCAAAACGAGACCAGTGGATAAAGATCAAGCGAAGGACCAAAGCCCCGACAAAGAGCGCGCCCATTATTAACAGGTAGAAAATCCCCCGGTCCAAGGGTCCGGCCGGGGCCTGGTCCTGACGAGCGGGAAGTGACATGATCCTATGACAGGTTCCGGTGCCGCCAACGCAGACGCAGCACGTCGACGAACATGCGGGCCGGGTCCAGAAGCACGCTGACCTTGGAGCGCTCGTCGTTGTGCCACTCCACGGCCACCTCGGCCACGGCATAGCCCAAGCGATGGGCCAAAAAGAGCACTTCCACGTCGAAGGCAAAACCATCCACGGTCAGGCCTTCGAAAATATCTCGACCCGCATCGCGACGGTAGAGTTTGAAGCCACATTGACTATCGGCACATCCCGGGGCGGCCAGGGTCCGGACGAACCAGTTAAAAACCCGGCCCATGAACACCCGGTGCAAAGGCTGACGTCTGGCGATCTGGGCACCGGGAATAGAGCGCGAGCCGATCACCACCGGATGGGTTTGACCCGCCTCCAGCATCGGCTCAACGAAATCGATGGGGGTGGACAAATCGGCGTCGGAGCAAAGAATCCATTTCCCCGTAGCCGCTAAAACACCCGCTCGGGTAGCAAAACCCTTTCCTCTATTTCGCTCGAGCTGAAGCACCTTGAGTTGGGGCCAGTCCTTGGCCATTTCGACCACCAGGGCAGCCGTGCGGTCGACGCTGCCGTCGTCCACAACCAGTACCTCGGTCTCGGGCCTTTGCGCCTGACAGAATGCCTTAACCTTATCCAGGCTTGCACCGATACGATCCACCTCGTTGAAGGCCGGGATGACGATGGACAACTCGGGATCTTGCTTTGTGGTCGATGCCCTGGACATGGGCACACATCTACCACATCGCCGGCCATCTGCCACGATTTTTACTGGATTTACAAAGGCTGTTACAGTGTCGACTGCATGCAAGAACCCATCAAATGCTCTGTGTCGCCGAGGCTTCTGCCTGGTTTATGCACAACACCTGGATCAAAAGAGACGGCCGCTTCTACGTCAACGTCAACACCAGCCTCGTGGAGCGCCGAAGCCTGGATCAACAGGGCTTCGCCGACTCTTGGTACACGGGCAAGTTGGGCTGGAACCGCAACTTGGACGGCGGCTGGTCCAATATTTCCTTGGGCACCGAGGGGCAGCACTGGCCCAAGCACCCCTGGCTCATGCCCGTCTTGTCCACTCCCCTGTTCTATGCTTTCGGGCTGTCGGGCAGTCTCTTGTTCAATCTGCTCATGTTCGTGGCCGCCGGGCTCGCGGCCATGCTCTGGTTGCGACAGGTCGAGCAGCCACTGGCCGCGGCCCTGGCCGTCTTGGCGTTTTTGTTTGCCACATCGATACGTGACTACAGCTACGACTACCTGGTGGACGTCTTGCTGCTGGCCTTGTTTTTCGGCAGTTTGGCCGCCATCGAGCACAAACGTGCTTGGGCGGCAGGCGCTTTGTTCGGCCTCTGTCTCATGCTCAAACCGACCGCGGCCATCTGGGCCCCCAGCCTGGCGCTCATCGCCTGGGAAAAGCGCCCGGACTGGCGCTGGTGGCGTTCGGTGTTCATGGGCGGCCTGTCTGTTCTTGCGCTCTGGGCGCTCGCCAACCAGTTTATGTTCGGCCGGCCCTGGTGGACGGGCTACCATCGCACGCTGGCTGTTGTAGCCGGCAAACCCACGGTGGTCTCCCACTCGGAACTCTTCTCTACTCCTTTCTGGGTGGGCCTGAAGCGTCTTTGGGCGGGCCACTGGGGGCTTGAACACCGCTACGCCTTGTTGCTCTTCGCCCTGCCTGGATTCTTCCCCCTTGCCCGCCGACGTCCCAAGACAGCGGTCGCCTCGGTATTGGGGTTCGCCGCCGCCCAAATCGTCTTCGCCATCTATCGCTACGAAGGCGACCGTTTCCACTGGCCGGCCTTGGCCTTGCTGCTGCCCGCCTTGGCGGAAAGCTTTCGCATGCTGACGTTGGTCTTGACTTGGGCAGGCCGGCATCTACGCGCCATCTCTGAAGCCGACAGGCAGGCCGTAACAGCAAGCCTTGCGACCGTCGTCTTCGTCGCGGCAAGCCTGGCCCCCACATTCCACGCGGGCCGTGACCTGGCCTCCCGTTTGGGACACATAGGGCTGCTTGGTTCCGGTCCAAGCCTTGCCATACAACTCCTGAGTCTGGCCGCGGCAACATTCTTCGCGGCGCGCCTCGGCCGACGCCTGGTCCACCCCTCCCTTGCCGCATTGTTCGTGACCGGCCTGGTGCTCATACCGGCCGCCCGGGCCGAACTCTTGGGCTCAGGCATGGCCTTACCCGTCGCGGCATTGGCCTTGGCGGCGGCGGATGGTCTGGCCCGAGGACGACGAATCTTGGCGCTGGTTTTGACCTCAGCCGCCTGCCTCGCCCTCTGGCCAGGGCTGCTGGGAGAATGGCTACCCAAGGGCAAGCAGGCGAGTGCAACCTTCGGCGAGCTTTTTTCCGCCATGACCCGGGTGGGCCCGACCCGTTCCCTCTGGCCGCTCGCGATTCTGGCCGTAGCAGGACTTCCCTTCGCACTGCGCCGTGTGCCCTCATTGATTCTAATCCCCTTGGTTCTGCTCATGCCGGCCCAGCTCAGCCTGCGAGCCGGTCTGGCATCTCCCCTCTTGCTCTACGCGCTGGCCCTCGTGGCCTTGCCGAGCATGGCGGGTCTGGGGCGGACGACGGCGTGGATCGCGGCCCGACTCCGAGGCCGACAGGCACTCGTGGCACTGGCTGTCATCATGGGCCTCCTCATGTCCAGCGGCCTCATCAGGCAAGTGATCTTTCACAGTGCGGAATTTCGCCTGGGCGGAGAACGCATGATGCGCCAGGCCAAAGTAAGCTTGAAGGGTGTGCCTTGCGATTTTCTGGCCTGGGAGCATATGAGTTGGGAATGTTCGCACCACGACGATACTCGCTGGAACACCATGGTGGGCCTTGGGCTGCCCGAGGGCATCCGTTTCAAAGGCGAGCAAAAAGACATGTTGCTTATTCCAGCGGGCCGACGAGGCCAGACCCGGCTCGTGAATTGGTCGGCCCTGCCCATCGAAGGAGAGACTCTGCGCCTGCTTTACGGGGTACCCGACGGACTTCGGGGTGAAGCCCTCCTCATGATTCGCGTCAATGGACAAGAGCTTGCGCGCATCCAGGTGCCCAGCACCACGAACGGCATCCTCTTGCAGCGAGACTTGGACCTTTCCCGTTTTGCCGGCAAGCCTGCCGACCTGGAGATCGAGCTTTCGCCCGAAGGCGGCCGGCACCAGGCCGCCGTGGCCATTGACGGCCATTGGTTACGCATTGACGCAATCCCTATACCTTGATATTTCCAGAGCATGCAGGAGATCGCAGCCACCAGCGCAGCGGACCCACTCAAGCGCCTCTGGCCCCGCCGACTCTACCGGGCGGCTGTGCTCGTCGTGTTTGTTCTGCACTTCTTCGCGTCTTTCCATACGGTGGCCAACTTCTGGCAATGGGGTCACGCGGGTTTCAACGGGGCAGGTTTCTTTCAGGGAGCACGCAACTCTTTGCGCCACGAAATGGTGGTGCAGACCCCTTACTACACGGGATTAGAGACACCGGGGCCGGGCGAGTACTACACGGACCACCCCATGGCGGTCCACTTTCATATGATCGGCTTGTCCGCCATCTTTGGTTCCGGCGAATGGGTGGGAAGGCTGGTGCCGACTTTCTACAGTTTCGCCACCCTCTTCATCCTCTTCTTTCTTTTGCGCCGGGAGGTCGGTCGACCCGCCGCGCTTTTGGGCATTGCCTTGTACGCAGCCACGCCCCTGCACCAAATTTTCGCCTCCATGATCGATCACGAGCAGGGCTGCATTTTCTGGCTCTTGCTCTGCATTCATGCGACTTACCGCTGGCTGGACAAGTCGAGTCCGGGTTGGTTCGCCACAGCAGCGCTGAGCATCAGCTTCGCTACCCAGTTCGATTGGCCCGCTTACTACATGTCCTTCTTTCTCATGCTCTATGTGGCATTTGTGGGCCTCAAGCAAAGCAGCCCCGCGGGGAGTCGTCTGAGGGCCTGGCTGCGATGGCGTCGCCATTATACCTGGGCCGCCATCTTCTCGGCCGTGGTGCTCGCCAACTTTTTCGGATTCTTCGGCTGGATCGCGGCCATCCGGGGCGGCATCGGTGCCATGATCCACGCCTTCTTCTGGCGCTCGGCAGAGCAGACGGGTTACTTGCAAGTGCTCTTCGAGCGAGAGCAGGATCTGCACGGCTGGCTGCTCTACTCCCTGGGCGCGGCCTGGCTGATCTCGGCGACCTGGCGCTTGTTCGCCCGCAAGCTCGAGCGCATCGATCTCTTGCCCGCCTTGTTCCTCGTCACCCAACTCATCCACTCCACGGTCTTCTCCCAAGCGGGCAAGATTCACTGCTACTGGACGTATTACCTGGGGCCCTTTTTCGCGGTGGCCGGGGCCGTGGTCTTGCTCCGCGTCTGGCGCTTCGCCCAGGAGAAGCTGCAAAATAGGTCTGGTGCGCGTTTCGTCTTCAATCAAACAGCCGTAGGCGTCACCCTCATAGCGCTTTTGGCCCAGGGCCTATGGACCGCCAAACAACAACGCTGGGGCTTCCGCTCCGGCACGGCGGCCTATGTGCAGCATTACGACGACGGCTATGATCTGGCCACCTGGGGCCGCGAATTGAGCGCGCGCTTCCCGCGCGAAAAAGTCTATTACTTGATCCACAAGTCCCTGTTCCGCCCACGCTTGGAGTTCGAGTTTTACCTAGACGCCCCCAAGAAAAAACAAGGGCATCTGGGCACCTCGGCCCAACTGATCCGCAAGGGCAAGCAGCCCGTGCTGCTCCTCGATCTCAATCGCCCGCAACAAACTATCCCGGCTTGCCCAGCTTCACGACGCCGCCATGTGGGACAGGCGCTTTGTCGCCATGGATCTCTCACGGCATTCAAAGGTGCCCAAACTGGATGCCTATGTCTCCCGAGCCCAGGCCAAGAGTTGGCTTTGGCGCTGGCTGGTCAACCCTGACCAGCCGCCGCTCGCTTGGATTTCCGATCCGGATCCCGAGGCGGCCCGCAAATTGCTTATCGAGCCACAAACCCCACCCTGGACTTCAATCTGGCGAGGCGGCTCCGGCGGCGGCAGGCTGGACTTCTCCTGCAGTCCAGGTCTGGTCCTGGGCGGACTAACCGGCCAAGTCAAAAACACAGCCGCCACGCCGTTATTAAAGTGTCTTCGGCCCAGTTGTGCATCGCCCCAAGCCAAACACGCCTTAGAGTCCATGCAAGGCCCCTGGCTGGGCCGACTCTTGCCCGGTCCCCTGGTTCACGCAACCTGCACAAAAGACGAACAACCCGTAGGCATCTTCGGCAGCTCGGCCGCCTTACTGGATCAAGTGGGCCTGCTCTGCCAAACCAAAGACAAAAAACCCCGACGCACCCAAGCCATCGGCGGCGCCGGCGGCAAGGATTTCGAACTCACCTGCCCCAAGGGCCAAGTACTCACGGGCCTCCAAACCCGCACAGCCCACTATTTCCGAGCCATCGGCATCCAGTGCCGGGCTCAATAACTGGAGAACCCATGCGCAAACTACTGCTGCCAGCAGCCCTGCTCTTCGTCCTCAGCGCATGCCTACCCAAAGCCCAAGTGCCCACCAACGCCCCCCCGCCGTCAGCCCGCGGCGGCTACACCTTCGATCTAAGCGACCAGAGCATCAAGCCCTCCACCCCCATGATCGCAAAACCCATAAGTGAAAAGCTCTTCGTGATCATCGATCCCGCCCAAGTAGAAGACGCCTTCCTCATCGACAACTCCACCCACGGCGTCAAAAGCTTTCGAATCTTCCTTGAAGACAGCTTGCGGAATACCCTTAGCGCCTTTTTTTCCGACATAAGTTTCGTCAAACCAGGTTACACCTTTCCCAGCAATCCCCACTTTGTCGCCCAGGCCAAAGTCGACCGCATCTCGGTGAACAACATCCAACTGGGCATCATGAACCACGCCATACTGCAAATGAACTGGGCCTTCGCCATCCGCCCCTCGACCCACGAAGAGTTTTCCTTTTCCTTTTCAGGCGTGGCCAAAAGTGAAATGGCATATCACACCCTGTATATCGGCTGTCAGCAAATCATGCATTCAGCTATGAGCGGCCTGCTTCAGGCATGGGCCAACAAGGACGTTTTTGCGAAGCTCGCAAGCCCAGTGCCGCCGGGAAAACCAGCGCCCGCAAAGAACACAAAGAAGATCGTACTGGCCATCTTCGATATTCACGACGCCTCCCGAAAGCTGGACAAAGAAACCCTGGACAACCTCACCCTTTTCCTCGGCACGCTCCTGGTGCAGCAAGGCAAGTTCAACGTAATCCCCAGAGACCAGGTCCGGGCCAGGCTCAAAGACGAAAAAAAGGGAAGCTACCGGCAGTGCATAGACGAAAGCTGTCAAATTGATCTGGGCAAGGCCCTGGCCGCCCAAAAAACCCTATCCACCGTACTTATTAAAATTGGCGAAAAATGCGTACTCACCTCCACCCTCTTCGATCTGAAATCCGAAACCGCCCAAGAAGGCGCTACCGTAGAAACCACTTGCAAGAAAAATGAACTCTTGGGCGCCATGAAGCTCATCGCCTCGCAGCTCTGAACCTGCGCGGACGAAGTCGATACAAGCTCCAGTCTTTCGATCTCTTCTCAAGGACGAAACAACCATTGCGCCGCGTTTCCAACCGCGCCTTCCCGACCTGCAAGAGGTACTGGAATTCTCCCGACCTGCAGATTGCCTCCAGATGCTTCCATTCAGCAAATTCGAATGGCGATTTTCCTTTTCTAAAAACAATTCTGCCGGGATGAGCAGCGAAGGAAAACGATGTCTCACCCTCATTTATTACGATGTGATACTGATCTAGATGCCTCCAGATACATGACCTAAATC
>JAFCZJ010000020.1 GCA_019314375.1 Deltaproteobacteria bacterium
TGGGCGATCTTCTGGGCGTCCGTACGCGCGCGGGCAAATGTGTTGCCGCGCACCGCGATGACCTGCAGGTTGATTACCGCAAACAAGCCGAGGGTCAAGATAACCATGGCCACCATGACCTCGATCAGGGAAAAACCCGCCCGTTTTGAACTCAGCAGCCGCATTGGATTGGACGATGGCATGAACGCAAGCCTCCTCAATACTCTTGCCCAACGATGATAAAACGCACGCCCACCGACCCACCGGAGCTCACCCTGGCGTTCAACATGGGTCCGATCGTGACCCCGGCCGCATCGCAAGAAAGAATGGAAAAAATCCGAACCACCGCATCGTTGATGAAAATCTCGCCCGTGGCTTCAAAGTGAAAAACCGCCAAGGCGCCCAAATTGGCACCCAAGTCATCCCTAACGCTTGAAATGGCCACGTCGGCACCCACCTGGGTCGACACTTGCTTGGAAAAGACCACGTTCCAGTTGTTGATGCTTGGAGAGCCCCAATTGTTGGCGTCTACATCGGCCGAGGCCGTGGCACAGGTGGCCGGGCGCAGGTATTCTCGAATAAGTACCACCCCGCCGTTTCCACCCGACACGCCTGGCGTGTCCATGGCCACCGAAACCTGATGACAACGCCCCGTCCGCACGGCCCGGGAGCGGGCGGCAAAAACCGCCTGCACGATGTAGTTGGCTACGGTCCGTTGTCGCTCACGCTGCAAGGCCAGCGCAAAGGAAGGCACCACCGCCGCGCTGACCAGGGCCACGATGGCCACCACCACCATGAGTTCGATGAGGGTGAAGCCGGCGGCCTTCCGCTGGCTTGATTTTCTTCGAAATCGAATCATACCATTCCTCCGGGGTGATATCCTGCAATCCCCATGCCGTATCGCAAACAAGCAATTCATCCATAAAAACACAGCCTTATACGACAAGGAAGGCCAGTCGAGGCGGCGAAACCCCGCAACACTTGCGGGGTGTGCAATGTTTTCACAAACCGACAAGCCCCTGTCCGGACCTCAATCAAGTGCTGTAGCGGTTTGCATCGATGCTGTAATCCTTGAGCTTGTAAAGCAGAGTGCGGTGGCTGATCTCTAAGAGCTTCGCCGCTCGGGTCCGATTCCCTCCGGTTTCGCCCAGGGCCCGCCGGATCAGTTCTTCTTCCAAGGCGCGAACCGTTTTCTTGATCGACAGTTGGCCTTCAGGGATCTGGGCCAGACTGGGGGGCGGTGCCTGGCGCACCCTGTCGGTCAAGAGCTCGGTGGTGATGCGATCACCGTCGCAGAGAATCACGGCCCGCTCCACCAGGTTCTCCAACTCGCGCACATTGCCGGGCCAGGCGTATTCCACCAGCATCTTCATGGCGGCGGGCTCGATCCCGCTCACCCGGGTATCCAGCTTGGCGTTGCAATGGCTCAAAAAATGCTCGACCAGCAAGGGAATGTCCTCGGGTCGATCCCGCAAAGGCGGGATCTTCACCAAGAGAACATTGAGCCGATAGAACAGGTCTTCCCGAAAGGTGCCCCGCTTGACCTCTTCAGGCAAGTCCTTGAGCGTGGCAGCCAAAATGCGCACGTCCACGGAAATCGATTTGTTGTCGCCCACCCGACGGATCTCTTCTTCTTGCAAAACCCGCAAGAGCTTGACCTGCAAATTCAACGGCAGCTCACCAATCTCATCCAGGAAAAGGGTGCCCCCGTCCGCTTCGGCGAAGAGGCCCTCTTTGTTGCGCACGGCGTCGGTGAAGGCCCCTCGCACGTGCCCGAACAACTCGCTCTCTAAGAGGTTCTCCGGGATGGCACCGCAATTGATGGCCACGAAGGCTTCGTTCCGCCTGGGGCTGCGCATATGAATCGCCCTGGCCAATAGCTCCTTGCCCGTACCGCTCTCTCCCGTGATCAGCACGGTGGACTTGAACTCGGCGATCTTCTCCACGGTCCGAAACATGGCCTGCATGGAGGCGGCGCGACCGATGATCTTTTCGAAGGTGGACTGCTCCCGGATGGCCTGCTTAAGTTGCTTGTTCTCTCGTCGCAGTTTTTGTCTCTGCTCGACGATGGAAATACGCAGCAAAACCTCGTCGTTTTTGTAGGGCTTGTTCACGTAGTCGGAAGCACCGGCCCGCACGGCCTCACGGGCCATGTCGATATCGCCGTACGCCGACATCATGATGAAGGCGCTCTCCGCCTCAAGACCGCCCATGGCCTTCAGCAATTCCATGCCGCCCATACCCGGCATGCGCACGTCGCAAAGCACCAGGTCCACCGCGTCCTTCGTGAGCTTGTCGCGAGCATCTTGGCCATCGACGGCCGTCTCCACTTCATAGCCTTCGAGTTGCAATAAAGAGGCCAGTTGGTGGCGAACGCTCTCTTCGTCGTCTACGATCAAAATTCGGCTGGCTCGGCTCATCTAATTCTCCCGGGCATCATTGTACCGGCCCGCAGCAACATGTCAAAAATACACCACTTATGCCTTGGCCGGATCATCGGGCACGGGCAAACAGAAAGCCAATTGGCATCCTTGCCCCGGTCGACTGAATGCCCAAATCTCCCCACCCTGACTCTGCACGGCCGCATGGCAGATGGCCAAACCCAGACCCGTGCCCTTGCCGGGCTCCTTCGTGGTAAAGAAAGGATCAAAAATATTGGGCAGATCCGTCTCCAAGATGCCCCCCCCGTCATCGACCACCGAAAAAACCACGATCCGCTGCCCATCCATCAGGTTCTTGGCCTTGGCCGGCAATTGAATCCGATGCGTGGACCCAAGGGAAAACCATTCGGGCTCCCCCCGGTCCAGGTCGGCACCGTAGAGAAAAGCCCCGTCCAGTCGTCCCATGACCAGGGCTCGCAACCACAGCGTGCCTCCATCCTCCACTGCGTCCAGGGCGTTAAAAAGCAGGTTGACCAGCACCTGTCGCACCGCATCCGCGTCCACGAAGACCAGGGGCAGATCCTCCGGCAGCTCGGTCTTGAAGGTGATCGCCTTGAACTTGGGCTGGGGTTTGAGCAGAGCCACGGCTTCCTCCGCCAGCACCGTCGGGGCCTGCAAGCTCTTGCCCTTCTTGCCGGGCCGGGAATAGGCCAACAAGTCGCGAATGATGCCATCCACCCGCTCGATCTCACGCTCTACCCGGGCCAGTATTTCGCCCTGCTCTTCCGTCGGCACGACGCCGCGACGCAACATGTCCACATAGCCCAAGACCGCCGAAATGGGATTGCCGACCTCATGAGCCACCCCGGCCGCCAACCTGCCCACCGAGGCCAACTTTTCCGAACGCAACAAGCCTTGCTGGGCCTGAGTCAGCTCTCGATTGAGCCGCTCCTGTTCTTGCAATTGCTCGGTCAGTCGAGCACGGTCGCCCTCGATGCGACGGGCCATTCGCCCCAAAGACATACCCAAGCGGCCCAACTCTGAACCCTGCTCCGTCTCGACCAAAAAACTCAAGTCGCCTTCCGAAATCCTCTCGCTTTGCGCCACCAGGCGTTCCATGGGTCTGAGCAGGGTGCGAAAAAACAGCAACCACCCCAAAACCATCATGACCAGACCCACCAGGGCCGCATACAAGCCGACGTATCCAGCCTCCCGCCCGGCTCGGGCATCCACTCGGCTCAGATCAACCCGAGCCCGCAAATGCCAGGCCGGTTGGTCCAGCTGAATCTCCACCCACAAGACACGGCCTTCGGCCCCATCCCCCACCGCCCAGCCCTCGCCTTCGGTCTGCTTGCCCCGTTCGCCGACAAGGCCATCCCACATCGCCATGGCTCGGTGTTTCGGGTTGGAGCTGGCCCACAACTTGCCGGACTGATCAAAAATACTCACTTCCCGCAAGTCGGGCCAATGGGCTTGCTGTCGCCGGGTCCAATCCACCAGGGCCGGGCAATCCCTCCGGGTTTCATGCTGGGGACACAAGGCAGGTAAGACCTCACCGGCCTGACGCAGCAAACCGCGAGCACCCTCGACACGCTCCATGACCAGGGCATGACGGGTCAAGCGCGCGCTGGCCACCGCCACCAGGGCCACGGCACCACCCAACACCAACAACAGGTGCAGGCTGATCAAATGTTTGAGGCCCAAGCCAGCCCGTCTCATCTCACCGCTCCCTTATGCGCCGTGTCCGCTTATCAAGGAGAAAAACCAGGGACCCAGAAACAAATACTCCACGGCACTCAAGGCCAAAAAGGGGCCGAAAGGAATGGCGGCACCCATAAAGGGCACCTCTTCTTCTGATTCTTCTACTGCTTCCGCTTCCGCTTCTTCTTCTTGGCCCGCTTGCGCTGCTTGCTCTTCTTTTTTCGCCGCCTTCTCTTTTTCCATCTCTTCCAGCTCCCATTCTTCAGGCAAGGGCGGCTTGAGTTTCACGCCGAAGACGACCATGCCGATGGTTGCCAGCACACCCTGCACCGAGGAAAAAAGAAGGATGAAGAGCAAACTCTTCCAGCCCAGCCAGGCCCCCAACATCGCCAGCAACTTTATATCGCCCATGCCCATGCCTTCCCGCCCCCGCAAGAGAAGGTAGACCATGGAGATGAGCAGCAAACTGCCGCCCCCCACCAAAAGGCCGATGAGGGATTCCCAGTGAAAACCATGCTCCATCCACAAAAAGGAGCAGGCAAAGCCCAGCAGAATGCCCGGCAAGCTGATCTCGTTGGGAATGATGCGATGGTCGAAATCGATGAAACTGATGGCCACAAGGCTGGTGACAAAAAGCAAATGTACGGGCAAGGCGAGCCCCAGACCAAAACGCCAGAACAAGGCGACCCAAAGCCCGGCGGTCAGCAACTCCACCAGGGGATATCGCCAATGGATGTAGCTTCGACAATGGCGACATCGAGCCCTGAGCAGCAAATAACTCAGGACCGGGACGTTGTCATACCAAGCGATGTTCTGCTCGCATGTGGGACAAAAAGAGCGGGGGCGCACGATGGATTTATCCAAGGGCAAGCGGTAGATGACCACGTTAAGAAAGCTACCGATGGTGGCCCCAAAGAGACCGAACATCACGGCGAGCCACGTTCGATGCTCCACGCTGAAGTCTTGTATCAATGCCCAGGTCTCGCTCACGGTTATCCTCTCTTCCCGAGGAGCAGCTTACCCGACTAAGAAGTGACGCGCCAATTCCCAGGCGCAACGGGCCATGGCCCGCGGGCTGGCCCCCCTGGCCACACCGTCGAGCCGTGGCACATAACGCAATGGGACCTCTTCGATGCGGGCACCCAGTCGCTCGGCCCCCAGGATGATCTCGGCGGTGACAAAGACCCCTCGGGCATGCAAGGGCAATCTCTCGAAAAGGGAACGCCGCACCATCTGAAGATAGTTGAACTGACGCACCTTGCTGCCACTGAGCAAGCGCACGATGCCGATATAGGCATAACTGAGCGCCTTGCGTCCCCAGCCATAATCCCGTCTGTCAGAACGCAAGCCCACCACCAGATCCGCATCCGCTCGAGCCCGCCACATCCTGATCAAATCCTCCGGCTCGCAAGCCAAATCCGCCGGCACAAAAAGCACCCAGTCACCGCGAGCCCAAAACATCCCCGTGGGCAAAGCCGCGCCCGGACCCAAGTTGCGCCCGTGACGCACCAGTCGCACCCGGGCATCCCGTCGGGCCAAGCTTTCCACCCGCTTCGGTCCGGCGTCACGGCTGCCGTCGTCCACGATGAGCAACTCAAATCGCTCAGTCATCGACTCGGCCGCATCGAGCAAAAGAGGCAGTGCGCGCGCCAGCCCCTGTTCTTCTTCAAAGATGGGCGTAAGCAAACTCAGCTCAGGTCGCATCACGATTCGTCCTCGGGCGCAATCCCAGCGGGCGCAGTCTTAGCGGGCGCAGTCTTAGCGGGCGCAGTCTTAGCGGGCGCAGTCTTAGCGGGCGCAATCCCAGCGGGCGCAGTCCGCGAGAGCGAAGCCCTCGTGGGCAGTATCCTCGCGGGCGAGCCCGCGACCCTCGCCCCCTCCGGCACGTCCCGGGTGACCATCGCGCCGGCCCCCACCTGCGCCATGCGCCCCACCCGCACACCGGGCAAGATCACCGACCGCGCGCCCAGATCGGCACCGTCGCCTATCTCGACCCGAGCCGCCTTCAAGGGCCGGTCGATGATGGGACCGCCTACCACGGACAGATCGTGGGCCGAACTCAGAATACAAACCCCCGGCCCCAAGCCCACTCGGTGCCCGATGCGCACGCCTCCAAAACTGTTAATAAAACAGCCCGGACCGATCCAAGATCCGTCGCCGATATCCAAGGGGCCTTCGGGATAAGCCCGGAAAAAGCAATCGTGACCCACATAGACCTCCGCACCGATCACGACAGCGGCCGCGCCGAAAATGCGCAGGCCGGGCTCGATGACAGAGCCCGTGCCCAGGCCCCCCAAGGAAGAGGCATCCAAGACGCCCTCACCCAAGGACTCAGGCATGGGAGCGCTCCTGTCCTTCATTTATCCCTTCATTTATTTGGCCCGAAAGCCAGCCCAAAGTCAGCGGCAAGCCTTCATCCAGGCCCACTCGCGCTTCGAAGCCCAGCAGACGCCGAGCTCGATCGATGTTGGGCACTCGCACATCAACCTCCGCCCCGCTCAAAGCGCGGTGTTTCACTTCCACCCCACCCACCAAAGCCGCCACCTTGTGAGCCAAGTCAAGGACAGTCAAGGTCGCGGCCGGATTGCCCAGGTTGAAAACACCCCCGAGCGCCTGATCGGACTCCAGGGTCTTTAGCAGGCCGGCGACAAAATCCTCAACATACAACCAGGCGCGGATCTGATCCCCCTGGTTGTGCACCAGGACGGGCTCGCCGCGCAAGGCTTGGCGCAACATGGCGTGCACGGCACCTTGGCCGAATTGGCCTGGGCCGTAGACATTGAAAGGACGCACGACACAAGCCGGCAAGCCATGTTGTTTTGCGTGAGCCATCACCAGATGCTCGGCCGCCAACTTGGCCGCCCCATACGACCAACGGGCCTCGGTGGGATCAAAATCCGCCGAGATCGCTTCTTCCTTGGCGTCGCGGGCTTGCGAGCCATAAACCTCGCTGGTGGATACGAAAACAAAACGCTCAAGCCTTCGATCTCGACAGGCATCGAGCAGGACCGACGTACCGGAAAGAATGGTCTCCATGGTCTCGACCGGCTTGGCGCGCACCTGCTCAACGCCCGCCAGGGAAGCCAGATGCACGATCCAGTCCACCCCCACCAGGGCCTGGTCCAAGGCATCTCGATCCCTGAGATCCGCCTCCACCAGCGCCAGGCCCGAACGCCGCAGCACTTGCCGTTGATGCTCACCATGCACCAGGGAATCCAGCAAGATGACCCGATGCTCCCGCGCCAAAACACGAGCCAAGGCCATTCCAAGAAAACCACCACCACCTGTAATCAGCACTACCGCCATATTTACTCCCAACTGAAGTCTACCCGAGAGCGCCATGAATTGTCAGCGCCGGGTGACATTTTTTGTCACTCGTCATCGGAAATCCCCTTGAGAGCGACAAAAAATGCTTTGTTTTCAGCAAAAAAATCTCTATTCTTGCGCGGCATGGGAAATGCATATACCATGACGCGTCTGAAGTGAGAGCAAGGAAAATATCAATAAACGGCAATAACCCGTCCACGAGGACAAAGGAGGATACATGATTCTGAAAATCCGCAGGAAATTAGGACGTCGAGGCTTTACCCTGATCGAGTTGATGATCGTTGTAGCGATTATCGGCATCCTGGCCGCCGTGGCCATCCCGGCTTTCATCGACTACATCCGCAAGTCGAAATCATCGGAAGTCCATGAGAACCTGGACAAATGCTATAAGGGCGTAATCGACTACTTCGACAAGCCCCACGCCCAGGCGAATGGCACCACCTTCTCGTCCAAGATGCCTGCTGTCCAAGCTCCAATTGGTGCGGTCGCAATTGCAGCCCTAACCGGTGA
This sequence comes from Deltaproteobacteria bacterium, assembly GCA_019314375.1. GTDB lineage: Bacteria > Myxococcota > B64-G9 > B64-G9 > B64-G9 > JAFCZJ01. The sequence continues at coordinate 7,899 of JAFCZJ010000020.1, forward strand.
TTCCGGCTTCATCGACCCCGCAGCCTTCCAAGTAGGCGGCCTCGCCGAAGAATTCAAGGCCATCGGCTTCATTTTAACCGAGGCCACCTATGCCGTCTATGCCTACAATACCGACTCCCCGTTGGCATCCCCTTCCAACAATGAGACCTTTACCTGCGAGGCATGGACCGACATCGACGATGACGGCGTTCCCGCCCACTGGTGGAAGCAGGGCACCTACGCCACCGAGACCTCTTCCTTCCAGGCAGGTCATATCTGGCATGACCTGGACACGGATGACTGGTAGACCGACAGACGTCTGACACAAACATTGTAAAGAAGAGGACGAAAGCCTTGAGCTTTCGTCCTCTTTTTTTTAGATTGACCTTATGATGTCAGCCTTTCTGAAAACCTGTGCAACCTTGGCCTTGCTCGTAACCCTGCTGGGCCTGACTGCCTGGACACGATTTGAAATCAAGGCCATGCCCGCCGATCCGACGGCCTTGGCCAAAGAGGTTCTGCTCCTGCCTCCCGGGGCGGTCATCCGGCGGATCGATCTGGGCCACCACAGCCTGGCGGCCGATCTCCTGTTCATCCGGGCCAACCTGTACTACGGCCATCACATGCACACGGACGAACAAATGCCTTGGTTGGCGGATTTCATCGACAGCCTGCTCGTCGTGGATCCGGACTTCAAAAAGTCCTACCTGTGGGGTGCCATGGTGACCCTCTACTTTCAGCGGCAGGTAGATTCCATTCCCCGATCACTGATCGAACGGGCCAACCGCATACTTGAAAAAGGCATGGAGCGTTTTCCTCTGGATCCGGACTTTCCGGCCGGCATCGGCTATAATTTTCACTACGAGTTGGGCGACCCTGCCGCCTCCTTGCCCTACTTTATCCAGGCGGCCAGCCTGCCCAACGCGCCCGCATGGTTGGACGAAAAAATTCTCGACCTTTTCAGCAAGCAAGGGCGCAAAGATGCAGCCAAAGACGTACTCACCACCATGGTGCTCTCCACAAGCGACCCCAATCTGAACCGAGCCCTCACCGAGCGCATGGCCTTTTTGATGGACGAAGAAGAGCGTGAGCAAATCGAAGGCATCCGTCGCCGATGGCAAGCCGAGTGGATGAACGACTATCCCTTTTTGGACTACGACCTTTTCTTTCTGGTGCGCGAACCATGACCGAACAAAGCCCAGCCATACACATTCGAGAACTGACCAAAACCTTCCGCATCGGCCTGCGCCGCAAACGCACCGAGGCCCTGCGAGGCCTGGACTTGGATGTCCAGCCTGGGGAGATCTTCGGATTCCTCGGACCCAACGGGGCGGGCAAGACCACCACCATCAAGATTCTCGTGGGCTTACTTAAAAGCGACCGGGGGCAAGCTCGGATCTTCGGCAAATCCGTCAGGGATGCCGCCTCGCGAGCGCGCTTGGCCTACATGCCCGAGTTGCCGGATTTTTACGACTATCTGAAACCCTCGGAATTCCTTCTCCACATGGGCAATTTGGCGGGTCTGGATCGAGCCACGTCGCGTCGCCGCATCCCGGAACTCCTAGAGCGCGTGGGATTGGACCCCGACGAAAAACGCCCCATGCGCAAATTTTCAAAAGGCATGCTTCAACGGGTGGGTCTGGCTCAGACCATGATCGGCGACCCCGATCTGTACATTTTGGATGAACCCATGGGCGGCTTAGACCCCATGGGTCGCCGGGCGGTCAAAGATTTAATCCACGAACTGGGCCGCAGAGGAAAGACCGTATTTTTTTCGTCTCACGTATTGGCCGAAGCCGAGGCGGTCTGCCATCGGGTAGCCTTTATGCGCGACGGCAAACTGATCCGCCAGGGTGAGTTGAGTGAACTTCTGACCGACAAGCTCTCGCCCTTCGAGATCCTGCTCGAAGGTCCCGCGGCTCAAAAGGACCAAGTCCTGGCCGAAAAATGTCAATCGGTCAGCCCGGCGGGAAAAGACAGCCTGCTGCACTTGGCCGAAGGCCAGCGCCCCGAGGATCTGCTGGGATGGTTGAAGGACAAGGGATATCGACTCCACGGCATCAACCGAAGACAAACATCATTGGAAGATGTGTTCATTCGCACCATGCAAGATGAAGCGGAGGGCAATTAAATGCGCGCCATCTGGTCCATCGCCGCCACCACCTTTCGTGAGAGTATCCGCAACCGAACCCTGCTGGGCATCGTCCTTCTGGCTGTGGCTTTCTTGGGCTCCGCCTTGCTGCTTGCCGCGCTCTCCCTCGATCAAAGAATTCGCGTCATCACCGACTGGGGTTTGTTTTGCGTATCCGCATTCGGTGTGCTCTTGGCCATCTTGATGGGCGTCAGCCAAATCCACCAGGAGATCAAGCGCAAAAGCATCTATGTGGTCTTGACCCGGCCCAACCCCCGTTGGAAATACGTACTTGGACGCCAGTTGGGTCTTTCCATCACGCTGCTGACGGGGGTCACCTGCATCGCCGGCGCGTTGATCTTGCTGCTGCTCTCGGAAGGCGTTCCGCCCAGTGCCTTGCTGTTCAAGGCCCTCTGGCTGGCCCTGGTCGAAGTCCTGGTCGTGGCGGGCTTGGCCTTGTTTTTCGCTTCCTTCAGCTCACCTGTTTTGAGCGGCATGTTCACCTTCGGCATCTTCGTGGTGGGTCGCTCCATGCCTTGGCTGGAGACCCTGTCGGGAAAAAACGAAGCCCTGCTGCCCAAGGGCCTGCTTGTGGCCCTGACTTATGGCTTGCCTGACTTGGCGAGCCTGAACGTGGGTGCTCGGGTTGTGCATGGCATCGAGCTGCCCTGGGAGCAAGTCGCCACCTTCACCCTCTATGGATTCTCTTATCTGGGTGCCCTGATCTTTTTCTCGGCCTGGATCTTCTCGCGTCGCGATCTGACTTAATCGATCGACACGATGCCGGCCGCAAACTCGAACAAAGGTCTTCCGCTTTGGCCGGCCTTGTTGGTCTTCGCGGCCACAAGCCTCATCACGGTGCTCTTTGCCTTTCCCTTTCCCGACTGGCTCGACAGCCCCGAGTTTTTGTACGCGGCCCGAAGGCTGGGCCTCTTCCACCCGCCCGGCTCTCCCCTGGCCCTGTTGCTCGCCCACCCCCTCTTTGCCTGGCCGGGCGAACAGGCCGACACCCTGGTGCTCTTGTTCTCCGGTTTCTGTCTGGCCGGAGCCGGAGGCTTGTTGACCCGCAGCTTGCAACATCTCTGGCAGGCTCTGGGACCGAAATCCGCGTGGATACGCGACATGAGCGCCTTGGGCCTTGGCCTTTCCCTGGCTGTCTCGCCGGCCTTCTTGGGACAACTCGCGCGTGCGGAAGTCTATGGTCTGGCCTGCCTCATCTTTGCCGGGGGCCTACATCAGCTTCTCCGTCTAAGCCTGGAGGACCCTGATGAACAAGAACAAGTTGAACAAGAACAGCTCACCCGGGCCTTGCGCGTAAGCGCCTTGCTGGGCATGGGCCTTGCGGTCCACGGCCCCATGGTGCTGGCCCTGCTGGGGCTGATGCTGGCCATGATGAGCAAGGCTCAATTCGCCAAACTATGGTGGCCTCCCCGCCGACTGCTTCGGCATGGCCTGGCCGGCTTGCTGGGTGCGGCACCCTTGCTGCTGCTTCCCCTGATGGTCCATGGCGCAAGCGACCTGCGCTGGGGAAATCCACGAGAGCTCAGCGGCTTGTGGTCGATCGTCTCTGGCCAAACATTCCAAGCCAGCTTCACCGCCGAAGCAAGGGCTGCCGCGGCGGGCCTGCCTCGCTATTTGGCCCTGCTGGCCGAGGGCTCGGGATGGGGACTGTTTCTCTTGGCCCTGCCGTCGCTTTACTTCCTTGGCAGACGCCGATTTCGCCTGGTGCTGGGTCTGATCCTGGCTCTCGGCATCAACGCGAGCTCCCTGCTCTTGCAAAAGTCTTTCCGCTTAGACAACCCCGACGTCAGCGGCTATGCCCTGCCCGCTTTCGTCCTCTTGACCATCCTCTGCGCCTCCGGCCTGGCCACAATCGCCACGGCACTACAAAAACTGCGCCACTGGATGTCCCCCATGACCCTGGTCCTGGTTTTGGCAACCCTTGTGGCTCAAGCACCCGGACTGCTTCGAGCGGATCGCTCCTCGTGTTCCGCCGGCACCTCCTGGGCCAAAGCCAGTCTTGAGGCCGTGCCCGAAGGCGGCATTGTACTCTTGGCCGACTTCAACCTGGTCTTCATGCTGGAGTATCTCCAATCGGTGCATGGGCTTCGACAAGACGTGCTGATCCTGTACTTGAGGGACTTGGACAACCAAGCTCTGCGCGAGTCCCTCTTTGCAGAGCACCCCGAGTTGAGACGGGTCCTGCCCGACAGCAACGGTCTGCAAGCCCGGGTCTTGGACAAACTTGCCGCGCTGCGGCCTTTGGCCATGGATGCGGGCCCGCACTTGCAGCCCGAGTTGGCCCGCCACGGGCGTTTTAGGGGACTGCTTTGGATTCATGGCACCTCGGCCGACGAGGAAGAAACACGCCCGTCCCTTTGGGCCTGTGCCGATGGCAGCCGAGACCTGCGTTCTGCAAAAGTACTGGCCTGGCACGCGATCTGGCAATCCCGTCTGGCCTTCAGGCTCGGGGACTTCGACTTGGCCAAAAGTCGCGCCCACTTAGCCCGATGTGCCGCACCAAAAGACGCCCAGGTTCAAAAGTTGGCGCATTTGTTGGACCTGGAACCCGGGGGAGATTGTCCAAAACAAGGCGGGCCGATCCTGAGCATTTCTTCTCAATTGCCACCGACCTGGATCAGCGCCTTGTTCACGGCATTGGGATTGCTGCTCTGGGGGATGGCCTGTCTTCGACTCCCCAGGATTTCACGTCACGGGTCGTGGGTCTTGACCTTTTCGGCCCTCATCGGGCTCGGTCTCATGGCTGCGGGAATCGCATGGGTGTGATGGTGGAACTAATAGTCATCTGAAGCATTATCGTGCCAAACCGCCCCACCCTGGAATGACCAGGAGGTCGGATTGAAGCGCCCCTGTTTTTCAAAGTGAGAGGCCAAATTATCATCATCCAGGTCCATCCAGGCCTCGCAAGAAAAACCATCGCTGGCGTTCACCGGTGGATTGTTGCCCAGATGGGAAAAACCATAACAAGCATAAGATGCGTCCGAAATTTCGAAGTGAATGAACTTGAAGGTATCCGAAAAACCCGCCTGGTCAAAAAAACGTGCGTTGTCGTCCAAGGCGGCTTCCGTGGCAACACCTTCGGGACAGTGCATGGCCTCATCGGGCAATGTCGGCGTGATGATTGCGCCGTCCCCATCGATACGCTTTTCCTGGTAGAACTTGATGACCCCCTTGAAGCACTTATCCAAGCTCTCGTAGACCTCGGTGACCTTCGCATCGCGAACATGACTGAAATAAGAGGGGATAGCCACCGCGGCCAAAACACCGACAATGGCCACGACGATCATCACCTCGATCAGAGTCATGGCCCGCTCGGCATCGACCCGACCAACAAACATATGCATTCGCTTCAACATGCAAGCTCCCTTGATCGGATATCGATCTCAATAAGTCGATGGATGGCCTGGTCCCGGCGCAAAGCCTGCCGAATCGCAACGATAGACCGCGTTGTTGATGGAATTGGTGCGGACCAGAACAACCACCCCATCGGCGTCGGTATCGCTCTGGGCTTCGATTGCACACCAGGGCTGCATGTCAACCTGGACATTGTTCCCGCCAAGGACACGGGTAGTCGTTGGCGGCAACTCGGTCGCCCAATTCACGCCAAACCCGGAGAGGGGCATGCCGGGGGTCGCATTCATGGTGCCGGCCCCCGTGGGATGCTGCGATCGCAGCCCTGTCGCGTCGAAGGCCGAGAACACACGGTACTGGAAAGCAGTGGCCTGACGCGGCGACCAACCCAAGATGGTCCAGCCCGCGCCACAGTCTGCATTCGGATTGGCCGGCCAAGTCTGCGTTTCATAGTTCTTTTGAGTGTCTATGCCTGGGGGCAAGTCCGGCGGACACCAATCAAGATACCCGGTGAACTGCTGGAAACGGGTGAAATAGGCTTGCTGGGCCTCCATCAGGCTTTGAACGTTGGACACGGCCTCGGTCACCCGCGCGTCTTTGATGTATCGCACAAAGACGGGGATGGACACGGCAGCCAAAACCCCAATGATGGCCACCACCACCATGAGTTCGATCAGCGTGAAGCCGGCCCTGCGAAGATGGCGTGTAGGCACGTTCCCGCTCCCTTCCGCAATCTCAGTACTCATCCTGCTCGGAAGGCTGAGAGTACAAATTGCGATTTGAATTGTGGAGAGAGAAATGTCGGAACTTGCCATCCTGGTCCAAGTCCCCGCAGGCATAAGCCACGAACCACGGTCGAGCCAGAGCCGCGGCATCGAGGTCGGCCGTGTACCAGGCTGGAGGATTTCCAGGAGCACCCGCCACATAGCGACATTGATTATTATAGGAAGTCTCCACGCTGTAGGTAAACCAGGTGGGCCCATCAGGCACCACCCCCAGGCTGCGCCAGTCGTCCATGTCACCGGTCCCGGGCCAAATGACGGTCTCGGTGCGCTTGGTGGCGTCACCGCAATCATAGGGTGTCCAGTCGATGTCCTCGGTGTAGCACTTGTAAGTTTGAAAATAGCGTTCCTGCTTTTCTCGAATGTCTTGCAGGACGGTGGCAACTTCGGCGGTCTTGGCCGAATCGATATAGGAACGTAGCGCCACCACGGCCACCGCGGCCAAAATGCCGATGATGGCCATGGTCACCACCAGCTCGATCAAGGTAAAACCTTTGGCCAAAGGTCCAATGGATCGCTTCATGTCCACCTCCTGTTTTGCCCTAAGCCTGGATAGTAGTGCATGATTCATGCCATGGCAAGCAAAGCCAAGGCGAGAACAAAAGACCAAACAAACAAGGTATTGCCCATCATTGAGCATCGTGCCTGGTCTCAAAATGCCAAGAATCGTCACGCACAGGTCCGCAATTATTTCGCAGCCGCAAACATTTGCGCAGCTCTGCCTGAGCAACCCAGCTATTCCATGCCCAATTTCAAAACGCGGTAACGAATGGACCTGAATGAAATACCGAGAAGTTTGGCCGCATCCTTCTTGGTTCCGCCACTGAGGACAAGGGCCTGCTTGATCAGCTTACGCTCCACCCCCGCCAAGATCGAATCGAGCTCAATGCCCCCTTCCGGCAAAATCAGGTCCCCCAGATCGACCTCGGCGGTTCTGCGCTTCAAGTGATCGACGAACAACTCCGCGCCAAGGGGCCGACCCCCGCCCAGGGCCACGGCGCGCTCGACCAAATTTTCGAGTTCGCGCACGTTGCCGGGAAAATCGTAAGCCCTCAAGGCATCCAGGGCCTCGTCCAAAACCATGGAAGGAGGGCCCTCCGCTTCCGCGAAGAGCTTGGCCACAAAATGCCTGACCAGGTCCGGCACATCATCCAAGCGCTCCCTGAGCGGTGGCAGATGGATACGGATAACGTTGAGGCGATAAAAAAGATCCTCGCGGAATCGCCCTTCGGCCACCTCGGACTCCAGATCTCTGTTGGTGGCGGCCACCAGGCGCACATCCACCGGCCTATCCTTTCCCTCGCCCAAGCGCCTTACCTTTCGCTCTTGCAAGACCCGCAGCAGCTTGACCTGAACCGAGGCCGGCACCTCGGCGATCTCATCTAAAAAAACCGTCCCCCCCTCCGCCAGTTCAAACAATCCCTTGCGATCCGCGTTGGCACCGGTGAAGGCACCACGCTGATGACCAAAAAGCTCACTCTCAAGCAGGGCTTCCGGGATCGAGCTGCAATCGATGGGCACAAAAGGCGCCTTGTTGCGCGGCGATCGGAAGTGAATGGCACGAGCCACCAGTTCTTTGCCCGTGCCGCTCTCGCCGGTGATCACCACCGTGGATTTTGAAGGAGCCACCTGTTCGATCAAGCGATAGACTTCCTGAATTCGAGGGCTGCGCCCCACCATGCCAAAGAAATCATAACGCCCGGTCAATTCGACCCGCATGGTGACGTTTTCACGAAGCAAGCGCTGCCGCTCCAAAGCACGCTGCATCACCACCCGAATCTCTTCAACCTGGAAGGGCTTTTGGATGTAATCATAAGCCCCCAATTTGATGGCCTCCATGGCCGTGGCATCGGTGGCGAAGGCGGTGACGACGATGACCTCCACGGCCGGATTCCGTTTCTTGATGGCCTTCAATAGCTCCAGGCCCCCCGGCCCCTTCATCTTCAGATCGGTGATGACCAGCTTGGGCTCTTTGTCATCAAAGAGCTTGAGGGCTTCCCTCACCCCGGAGGCAGATCGGGTACTCCATCCATCCTGCTGACAAAAAATTTCAAGAAACTCACGCATGCTGCGCTCGTCGTCCACAATCAATATTTCACTCATGTCAACTCCCAGGCAGACGGAGGATAAACTCAGCGCCACCCGCTTCGGACCGACCCAACTCCACAACGCCGCCATGGGCTTCAGCGATTTGACTCACCGAGGCCAAGCCCAGACCAGTACCCAGGTCTTTGCTCGTGAAAAAGGGCTCAAAAATATGCTCTGCGATTTCTTCCGGCACACCGGGGCCGTCGTCGGCCACGACCACGACCACGCCTTCGCCCTCCCGCGCCACCCTGATCCAAATTCGCCCACCCTGGCCCAAGCTTTCCGCGGCATTGGTAAGCAGATTCCAGACCACTTGCCGAAATTGGTCCTGATCGAGCGCCACCTTTGCCTCAGCCAAGTCCAGCTCCAGGGCCAAATCCTGACCATCCAATCCGGATCGAAACATCTCGACCGTTTCTGAAACGATCAGGTCCACACGAGTGGCCACCAGACGAAGCGGTCTCGGTCGCGCGTAGGCCAGAAAATCGCCCAACAATTTATCCAGGCGTTCGGTCTCCCGAAGGATGATGTCCATCAAGCGCGGATCGATGGCCTGCTCTTCGGGGCCACGGCGCAACATCTGAACCGAGCCGGAAATGGAAGCCAAGGGATTTCGGATTTCGTGGGCCAGGCCGGCGGCCATGCGACCCAAACTGGCCAGGCGTTCGGCCCTTTGCACGCTGGCCTGCATGGTCTTCAGTTCGGTCAAATCTTGCATATGCACCAAGGTGCCAACCGTTCCATCCGCGTTATACAAAGGAGAAAGAGTCAGACCGACAGGCAAGGGATTTTCCACTTCCCTTGGGTGCATCACCTCGGCCCGATTCAAGACCTGCCGACTCCCTCCCTCTCGCGCATCCAGCAAAGGCTCCAGGGAAGGAAAAACATCCAGCCCCGGCCGGTCCAGAGCATCTCGGGCTCGACAACCGATGATCTCTTCCGCCATGGGGTTGAGCAAGGATACATGGCCTTCTTCGTCAAGGGCCATCAGTCCCGAGCGCAACGAGGTCACAATATCCCGGGTCAAAGCCATCAGGGCCGAAAGGTCTTCTTCGGTCGCCTTGAGTTCGCGCCCGGTACGCCTCAGTTGTTCTCCCAGCGTACCGGCGAGCCAAGCGATGGCAAAAAAGACCGAATCGTTCAAGGCCAGCAAGTAGACCACCCGCGTCGCGTCGGGTTCAGCATTCACCCTGCCGACCAGATTCACGGGCAAGATCCCCTGGTTCTCCATCACAAACAGAGCCCCCAGCATCAAACAGCTCAGGCCGGCTGTCCACATGGCCCGCTGGCGCGTGAAAGAAATGGCGCTGTTGATGATGGGCAGGGCGTAGAAAAAAGAGAAGGGGCTCTCCACGCCGCCGGTCAAATAGACCAAGAAGGTGGCCAAGCCCACATCCAACAACACCTGCACTTGCAGGTTGCGCTCTAAGACCCCTTCCGTGGTCCGGCCAAAGCGCAACCACAAGCCATAGGCCAGGGTCATCACATAAAAGCCAGCCACCACATAATAAAGAAGCCACTGGCTGCTCGACAACTCTTTGCCCGAGCGGATGTCAAAAAACAACGAAGAGCCCAGCAGGGCGGTCACCACCAGGAAGCGAACCGCCAACATGAGGACCATGCGACCACGCATGCGGTCGGCTGCTTTCGCATCCAAGCCGGTGCGTTTCGTCGATTCAGGTATGGGTTCCGCGGCAGGCACGGAAAAGAACTATCCGACTACGCTGGCCAAGCTAAAGATGGGCAGATACATGGCGACGAGGAAGTAACCGACCATGCCACCCAGGCCCACCAACATGATGGGCTCCATCAAGGAAGTCAGGGCATCAACGGCCGTATCCACCTCATCGTCGTAAAAATCGGCGATTTTGCCGAGCATCTGATCCAGGGCACCGGTGCTCTCACCGACCGCGATCATCTGCACCACCATGCCGGGGAAGACGCCGGTTTCAGCCAAGGGCTCGGCCATGGTCTTTCCTTCGGAGATCTTCTCTCTTGTATAATAGATCCCCTCTTCGACAACCTTGTTGCCCGACGATTTGGCCACCACGTCTAAGGCATCCAGAATCGGCACACCGGAGGAGACCATGGTTCCCAGCGTACGGGTAAACTTGGCCACGGCCACCTTGCGCAGCAAGGAACCGAACAAGGGCAGCTTGAGAATACCCTTATCCCAAAGATAACGACCCTTGGGCCACTTCTTGAAATACTTGGTACCGATGATGACGCCGAAGATGGTGCCGAAGACCAGCAAGTAGTTCACGCGCATCCAATTAGACAGATCAATAAGCTGTTGCGTGGGTCCAGGCAGAGACTGCTTGCCGCCGAAGTCGGCGAACATCTTTTCGAAGACCGGAATAACCCAGTACAAAAGAACCAGCAGGACCACGATACCGATGATCATAATGCAAATCGGATAGACCAACGCGCCCTTGACCTTTTTGATGAGCTTCTGATTTTTCTCAATGTACGCGGCCAGGCGATTCATGATGGTATCCAAAATACCGCCCACCTCACCGGCCGCGACCAGGTTCACGTACAAATTGTCGAAAATCTTGGGATGCTTTCTCAGCGCATCGGCGAAGGTGGTGCCGGACTCGACCGTCTCTTTCACCGATTTGAGTACCGTCCGCAGGCTGGCGCTCTCGGCCTGGCTGGCCAAAATTTCCAGGCATTGCACCAGCGGCAAACCGGCGTCGATCATCGTGGAGAACTGGCGCGTAAAAATCACCAGATCCTTCATGCCCACGCCGCCGCCGAAGCCGGGCAGCTTGATGCCGGCATCCTTCTTCTTGACCTTGGACGGGATGATGCCCTGGTTCTTGAGCTTCTTGGTGACATCATCGGCGTTCTTGGCGTCCATGTTGCCGGAGCGAAGCTCACCGGTCTTGCTCTTGCCCTCCCAAATAAATACTGGCATCGTTCTACCTCCGCGGGTCTATCGCAACAGCCGGTTATCTGTTACCGGACCTGCGATTGCTGGTCGGGGCCGCACCGGTGGCCATCATGTCACGCAGCTCATCCACGTTGTTGCTGCGGCCGATGGCGTCGTCCAAAGAAATTTGCTTGCGGGCAAATAATGCATAGAGCGATTGGTTCATGGTCTGCATGCCGAACTTGGCCTGGCCTACCTGCATCTGACTGTAAATCTGATGCACTTTGTCTTCGCGAATCAAATTGCGAATCGCCGGGTTCGGCACCAAAACCTCGCAGCACATCACCCGGCCCTGACCGCCGGCCTTGGGGATAAGCTGCTGAGACATAATCCCCTGCAGCACGAAGCTCATCTGCGCGCGCACCTGGGGTTGTTGGTACGGTGGGAACACGTCCAGGATACGATTGACCGACTGCACCGCCGAATTGGTGTGCAGGGTGGCGAAGGTCAAGTGGCCGGTCTCGGAAATCACCATGGCCGCTTCGATGGTCTCCAAGTCACGCATCTCGCCCACGAGGACCACGTCGGGGTCCTGGCGCAGGATGTATTTGAGCGCCCGCTTGAAGCTCTGGGTATCCGCGCCGATCTCACGCTGGTTCACAACACAATTCTTGTGCGGGTGCAAATACTCGATGGGGTCTTCGATGGTGACGATGTGCTCGTGACGCTCCGTATTGATCTTGTCGATGATGGCCGCCAGGGTCGTGGACTTACCCGAGCCGGTAGGCCCGGTCACCAGCACCAAACCCCGGGGGCGCTTGGCTAACTCCTGGACAATCGGCGGCAAGCCCAGCTCTTCAAAGGTGAGGATCTTGAAAGGAATGGTACGAAAGGCACCGGCCACGGCACCACGTTGCATGAAAATATTGGAACGGAAGCGGCTCAGGTTCTTCACCCCGAAAGACAAATCCAACTCGTTCTCTTCCTCAAAACGGTGTTTCTGCGCATCGGTAAGCACGGAATAGCAAAGCTGCCGCGTTTCCACCGGCGTCAACGGTGGGGTCTTGAGCGGCACCAGGCGACCGTCGATACGAAGCTGGGGGGGCGTACCGGTGGTGATATGAAGATCGGAGGCACCCTTTTCGATCATGGCCTTGAGCAACTGGTGCAGGTTCGGCATGGCTCTCTCTTTCGTTACCTGGTGTCGGCCGCCGTCACGCGCAGCACCTCATCCACGGTCGTGACGCCCTCGGCCAATTTGGTCAAGCCCGACATGCGCAAGCTGGTCATGCCGGCGCGAATGGCCTCCATCTTCAACTCGGCGGTCGAGCCGCCGTTGAGCACCATCTCCCGCAGGGGGTCGTACAAAGGCATAACCTCATATAAGGCCACGCGCCCCTTGAACCCGGTGTCCGCACAGTTGCGACATCCGCTGCCCTTGAATATAGCGGCCGACTTGGCTATCTCGGGCTTCATGCCCATGTCCAACAAAGCCTGCTCGGGCACCTTCACCTGTTGCTTGCATTCAGTGCAGATACGCCTTGCCAAGCGCTGCGCTACAATCACCAGCACCGAAGCGGTGACCAGGAAAGGCTCCACACCCATGTTCAACAAACGACTGATCGTCGAGGGTGCGTCGTTGGTGTGCAAAGTCGACAAAACCAAGTGGCCCGTCAAGGCGGCCTTGACCGCAATCTCGGCGGTCTCGAAGTCACGAATCTCGCCCACCATGATGATGTCCGGATCTTGCCGCAAAAAGGACCGCAAGGAGGCGGCGAAGTTCAGCCCAATCTCCTCATGCATTTGCACCTGATTGATGCCCGGCAAGTTGAATTCGACAGGATCCTCGGCCGTGGACACGTTGACTGCCGTCTTGTTGAGTTCACTCAATGCCGAGTACAGCGTGGTGGTCTTGCCCGAGCCGGTGGGGCCGGTGACCAACATCATGCCATAGGGACTCTCGATGGCTTTCTTGAAAAGTTTCAATGGCCCCGTGTCAAAACCCAGCTTCGTCATGTCCAACTGCAGATTGCTCTTGTCCAAAAGACGCATGACGACTTTTTCGCCAAAAAGAGTGGGCAGCACGCTGACGCGGAAGTCCATCTCCCGCCCCTTGCCCAGCTTCAACTTGATGCGCCCGTCCTGGGGCAAGCGGCGCTCGGCGATGTCCAACTCGCTCATAATTTTCAAGCGTGAAGTGATGGCGTTCTTCAGCTTCAAGGGAGGCTTCATGACCTCATAAAGTACGCCGTCGATCCGATAGCGCACCCGGAAGGTCTTCTCGTAGGGTTCGATGTGAATATCCGAAGCGGCCTTCTTGATGGCGTCGATGAGGATCAAGTTCACCAGACGGACCACGGGCGCCTCCTCGGCGCTGCTCTCGAGATCCACAATGTCCACATCTTCTTCTTCTTCACCGTAGCCAATCTCGCCCTCGTCGAACTCCTCCATCACATCTTCGTAAGACACACCCGCTGAATAGTATCGCTCGATGGCCTCGCGGACGGCCTCTTCGCTGGCCACCATCACCTCGACATTGTAGCCGGTGATGAACTTGATGTCGTCGATGGCAAAAATGTTGGAGGGGTCGCTCATGGCCACGCTGACCGTAGAGCCGGAGCGGTTGATCGGGATAAGCAGATGCTTGTCCGCCACATCCCTGGGCACCATGCTGATGATCTCGGGATCGATGTCGAACTCAGCCAAGTTGATGGCCGGCACACCGTACTGTTTGCTCAAAAAAGAGGTCAGTTCGGATTCTTCGATCATCCCCAACTTGACCAGACTGGACCCGAGTCTCCCTCCGGAACTGCGCTGTTCGTCTTGCGCCTTTCTCAAATCCCCCACACTGATCACGCTCTCACGGACGAGAAGTTCACCCAATCTACCTGCCATCTAATCGCACCTCATCAGGCCGTACATGCGCCCAAAAGAAAAACGGTGGACCCCTGTGAAGCAAAAAGCAAATCCACAGACTCCAAGTTCCTGATTATCCTCAACCGCACCGTACCATGTCAAGAAGGATACCCTCCAAAGCATGGGGTGCGGTCGGTCGAGGTCGAAATTCAGCCCAGAACCGGGCCTGCTCAATGTCCTTTTCGATCTGTGCCACCAAGGAAGCAGGCCCATCAAAACAACCCTCATCGCGAATCCGAGCCGCAAAAGCCAAAGCCAGCGGACGATCCAGCAGTTCTCCTTCATAGTCCAACAAATGACTCTCCACCGTGCGGGGGCCAGGCCCGAAGGTGGGATTGACGCCGATGTTGGTCACGGCCAAGTGCGCGGGTTCCCCGTCGGAAAGGAAGGCCCAGCCCACATAGACCCCCCGGGCCGGCAGCAACTCGGCTGGAGAACACAAATTGGCCGTGGGCACCCCAAGTGCCCGACCTCGACCCTGACCCTTTTCCACCCGGCCAGCCACGAGGTAGGGTCGTCCCAGCAAGGCGGCCGCCGGCTCCACCTGTCCCTGCAGAAGGAAGGCCCGGATGCGAGTAGAAGACGCGATCATACCATCCACCGCGATCTTCTTCACCACCTCCACGCCGAAACCTGCCTCCTCCCCAAGCCTGAGCAAATCCTCGGCGCGGCCGGCACCTTGCCACCCAAAAGTGAAGTCGTCCCCCACCACGACCATCCGGGCCGAGATGACCCCCAACACCTTGCGCGCAAAATCCTCCGGGCTAAGCTTCGCGAAATCTTGGTCGAATTCCTGCGCCAAGACCGAAAACCCAGCCTGCCCGAGAGCACGCATCTTGCGCTCGAATCCCATAAGCAAAGGCGGGCTGCGATCCGGGGCCAAGGCCCGGGCCGGATGGGGCTCAAAAGTCAGCACCCAAGGGGCCAGATTCCGCTGCTCAGCCAGGACCTTTGCCCGGTTCAACAGGTGAGCATGACCCAGGTGTAACCCATCGAAAGATCCGATGGTCACGACCGCCTCGACGGTCGACTTCACTTGCGCGTAATGGCGATGTACGAACTGATTCACGGAGGATTAAACTAGCATGAAAAAAAATGTTTGCAAGCAGAGGGGGCCATGGTGTACACATGCCTCCCTGTCGCGCAATAAATGGAGGTACCAGCCGTGACGACGCAAGAACACAAGTGTAAAATTGACGGCTGCAAGCGCCCTTACCGAGCCAAAGGCTATTGTAATGTCCATTACCAACAATGGCGCAGAGGCACCCTGGCCAAGGCTCGCTTCAAGACTTGCAACCTGGGCGTGAACAAGCTCAAACACGGTGAGAAAAAGGAATGCTTAAAGCCCATCTTCAAAGCCGGTTTGTGTGAAGATCACTACAAAGCCAAGTTCGGGAAAAAAACAGAAGCGGCTGACGCTTAGCGTTCTCGGCAGAACGCTCAGTCCTGTTTCTTTTTCGGGGTAACCAGAACCTCGAGAATTTCCCCATCACGCAACAAATCCAAACGCAGCGGCTTGCCCGCAGGCCAGGTACCAACTCGCCAGCTCAAATCGCTGCGTCGACGGATGCTTGCGTCATTCAAGCGAAGAATCACATCTCCGGGGCGAATGTGCGCGGCTTCAGCGGGTGTGCCTGAACGAACCCGCGTAATCAAGACACCCTTCGGCGCCTCCATGCCCAGTTCCCGGGCTTGCGCCCAGCTCAAATCACCCACCCCGATACCCAGATAACCGCGCACCACCTGGCCATGGACGGCCAAATGGGGCACCACGGCCTTGACCACGTTGATCGGCACAGCAAAGGAAATACCTCTGGCCCGCCTGTTGGTGGCCGTGTTGATGCCCACCACTTCCCCTCGCAAATTGATAAGCGCTCCCCCCGAGTTGCCATGCTGCACTAAAGCGTCGGTTTGGATAAAGTCGAAATACCCGGAGCGTACGCCGTGCAGGTCTTCCAGGCTACGCCCTTTTCCGCTGACGATGCCCTTGGTGGCGACATGGCTCAAACCGAAGGGATGACCCAGAGCGATAACCCATGCCCCTACCGCCAGAGCATCGGAATCCCCAAGGGGTAGTGGCGTCAAAGGTTGTAACGGTTGAACTTGCAGCAAGGCCAAATCCGAACGGGGGTCGACGCCCTTAAGCTTGGCCAGCAACCTGTCTGCCCCTTCGGCTCGAATCCAAATGCGCCGAGCTCGCTCCACCACGTGATGATTGGTCAACAGCAATCCATCGGCCCGCAAAACCACCGCGGAACCGATGCCCATCAATGGGGCCTCAAGCTCCACCTCCACGGCCACCACACCGGCACGACACTTCCGCACCAGTTCCGCGAAAGAACCCAACTCGCTCCGGCCACCCGTCGCGGGGGGCAACTCGCTCCACCAGGGCCCCGCCCCCTCGGCCTGTACCATGACGGCCCCCAGCACCAGCATGAGGCCAACCAGCATCCCCCGAAAACGACTCATGGTCCTGCCTGCAATTTCCGATCGATGAGAGCGTTTAAGGCCTTGCGATCGGCCTCGGTGTGGAGATCGGGATGCTGGTCTGCGTCCTTGGCGACCACCACGGGTACGGTTTTCGTGCCCCGAGTTACCACCTTTTCGCCCTTGTCCTCATGCGATTCCGCCACTTTCTGCCGCATGTCCTCCGGGCTCGCCTCGGCAGGGCCCTGAATGCGCTGCCACAAGGTTCGCCCGCCGATGGGCACGGTCCATGCCGCCACCATCAATCCAAGCACGAGCAGCAATCCTATCAACCATCGCATCTTCTTCACCCCTCATCTGTTTCTTCACCCGGTTCGTCCATGCGGCGGCGGTCTAAGCGTCGCTCATCCGTATCCTCATCCAATTCCCGATCCGTCCGTCGGTCTTCCCCTGATCGTCTGTCCGCCAAGGGGGTGCCCGGGATGTAAAGTTGCTCTACCAGGGATTGGATCTGGCGAATCTTGCCCGATTTGGGATCCCGCGGGATCTCCGCCACCACTTCGATACGCAACTGAACCCGCCCCCCCAAGCCCTTCTCCTCAAGGTAGGCCTCCATGTGCTGCCGAATCTCCCCGGCCACAACAGCCTCATCCACCGTACGCCTGACGCGAAAACGCACCAGGAAAACATCTCGCTTCTGCTGCACGAGTTGATACTGCACCAAACCTTGCACATTGAGGAAAAGCGCCTCGAAGGGAATGGGCGGCAAAGCCACGGGTCGCCCTTTGTCGTCCCTCACCCAAAATGTGTCGTCGGTTCGCCCTTGAACCTTGATCAAAGGAAAAGGAGATCCGCAAGGACAGGATCCACCCAAGGGCGTTGTGGCATCACTGACCTCATAGCGAATGATTGGCATGGTCTGCGCAAACAGGCAGGTCAAAAAAAGCTTATCGGCGCTCTGGCCCGGTTCCACGGGGTCGCCGTCATTGGTCACCGGCTCCAGGATGAAATAGTCGCTGTTGATATGAAGGCCTCGATGGAGGTGGCATTCGCTGGCCAAAGCCACCCCTTCAGATGTGCCATAGGTCTCGAACAAGGGGCTCTCCGGAAAAGCCTTGCCAATGACTTCCCGGGCTCGACGGGTCAAAGGTTCACTGGATGACGAGATGACCCAGGGCTTGATCGACAAGCGCCCCTCGAGCTGCTCAAAGGCCAAAACCTCCAACATGGTGGGATAGCAGTGCAAGATGTTGGGTTGGATCCGATTAAGCCTCTCGACCAATTTGGGCAACGGCTCGACCACGGAAAGAAACTCGAAACGCGACAGCAAACGCCCAATGCGCGGCGTCATGCGAAACAAGACGTAGGTGATGAAATGCCCATTGAGCACCGAGATCAGGGCCACTCGCACCCTGCGCACCAAAATGCGCGCAGCGTAAGCAAAAAACTTAAAGAAGGAAGGTTTGAAACGAATGCCGCGGGTCACGCTCAATGCCTGGATCCAGTCCCACTCCTTCCGGTTGAAGACAAACAAGCCCGGCGCGCCCGTGGTGCCGGAAGTCAAGGTGGGGACGAAACGCCGCAGGTACCACCGCCCGACCTGTCCCGGGTCCCGCGTCCAATCCATGATGGCGTCCATTTTCAAGCTGGGATCGGTGACCACTTCATCAAAACGGGCCATGAGTTCGGACTTGTTCGTTGTGGGCAAATCCCGGACGGAAAAACCAGGACTGTCCGGATCCACATCTTTGTAAAGATCTCGGTAGTAAGGAGAGCGCTCTTTGGCGAAACGCACCACCTCTTGCAGGCGAAGGGCCTGCTGCTCTTCGATCCGAGCTAGACTTTGCTTGTCATGGCGACGAAGCCGAAGACAGTAAAAAATGGTGCGAAGAAGACCCATGTCCAGGCTCCATCGACCCCCGCCGATGGGTGACACCTTCTCATGCCGGCCAACAGGCTGTCAATTTGCGGGCCGTCAATCAGCAGAATCTTTGGAATCGGGTTTTTCGGGTGCCGGGTTCTTGCTGGTATCTGGCTTGCTGGTATCTGGCTTGCTGGTATCTGGCTTGCTGGTATCTGGCTTGCTGGTATCTGGCTTGCCGCCTTCGCTTTCCCCCTCTTCTTCTTCTCCTTCTCCTTCTCCTTCTTCCTCTTCACCTATCTCATGGGGCCAACGAATTTCTGCTTGCTTCAAGCGCGACAAGCGCCGGATGGGCGACAGGCTCGGCGTATAGGCAAACTTGCGACCCCTCTCGTCTTCCATATAGAAAGTCGTATCTTTATCGACGGTCACCGTTTCGAAGGAACCAAAAAAGAAACACATGTTGGCCATGGTGGTTTCGGCCTTGACCCGAACCTGGACCTGCTCTTCGCCCCTGGGCCAGGGAAAAATTTTGGCCATGTCGTTCTCATGGAGTAGCGCTCGAGTGGCACCGCCGCATGCAGACAAGAGCAACCCAAACAGTATCACGGAGACAAGAGGTTTCATGATCTTCTCCCAACGAAGTAAGGAGCGAATCCGCTCCTAAAACAACCGAAGACGATGGGATGAACAGTATGAAGAAGTCAGGAATCTGTCAAACAGAAGAGGCCAAATGGAAAAATCTTTAGAGGGTCGCCACCGGGGCGCCTACTTCGCGCAGGTAACCTTTGTAAATGGATTGAATCTTACGAAAGTAGCCCGTGTACTCGAAGCTCAGGTTGCCATGACGAGCCACGATGTGGCGCACCGAGCCAGGACCCCGATTATAGGCGGTCAAGGCAAACTTGTAATTACCATGGTAATAATCCAGAAGGCGACGCAAATAGGTCACGCCCAATCGTACGTTGGTCTCCGGATCGTGAAGCTGCTGCGGACCACGCCAATCCATACCCATGCGTTGCGCCAACTCCTCACCTGTCATAGGCATGACCTGCATCAAGCCTCGTGCTCCGCGATTGGAAACCGCCGACGGCGAAAAGGCGCTCTCCACCCGGATGACCGCGGCCAAAAACAAGGGGTCGATACCCGTACGCTTCCCTTCATCCACCAAGTGCCGGGCCAACACATTTCGCTTTTCGGGATCCATGCGATAGGCGACACGAGCCAGAACCTGGCGGACGCCATCGATCTGCTTCCTGTCTCGAATTTCATTCAAGCAGCGATCGGGATCGAAATTTTCAACCAGGCCTTCGACCTCCTGGGGCCCGGACAACAACACGATATCCTGCGCCCCAGAAGAGGACAAACGAAGGGATGAATCGTCATGGGCTGTGGGCATGCTGGTCACGGCGAACAAGGCCAACAAAAAACAAAGAGCCGGAACGGTCCAAGCCAGACCGCCCAGCGCACCAAAACGTTCAGAAGACATCATTTTGTTCAGCTTCATCTCTCACCAAACCCTCGGCCGGGTCTATTGCTTCCTCAGGCAGGGGGCCGACTTCCTGACCTGACGGGGACAAGTAGAGCAAGAAGCGGGCCAGCTTTTGACGCTCTGCGTCGAAAAACAAAGCCACAGCCGCAAGCTATTGGTTTGATTAGAATACTCAGGACAGCAAGAGCCGGGCGCACCATGTATTCCAAAGTGACACTTTTCGTCCATCCCTTGGGTCTTTTTTGTCAACCCTTTAGATTCAAGTACTTAGGAGGATTTATCGGAGTCATGAGCTTCCCATGTGTTGTCTCCCGGGCAGATCAACTGTAACCCAAAATACACAGGTCGGGGCAGGGATGTCGCGCTTTCATTTTGAGCGCAGGCCGCTTTCTTGACGCCCTCACAGAGAGCGTGTACCTTGAAATTCTTGACAAAGGAGTTCGCATGGGCATTCGGCGTGAAAAATGGACTCAGTTGGACGTGGCCGTGCAGATCGAGGCACCGCGCAAGACCTATCGCTTCCAGAAAATGTTTGTTTCGCCTGGGGGCCTGTTCGTACCCACGGACGCCTGCTTGGACCGGGGCACGCAACTGACCGTTCGTTTCGATGTCGAGGAACGACCCGTGGTGGCTCATGCTGAAGTATGGCGCATCCTCAACGCCACCCAAGCTGAAGATCGCGGCATTCAAGATGGGGATATCGGCTTAGAAATTCGAATCGTGCGCATGGAAGGCGACGGCTCTCAGATCCTGGCCGAACACATCAAAAAGATGCTCTTGGAATCCGGCGGTCCAGGCTAATCGGTCTACTTGATCGTTCTTGGAGGGCTCATCTTGGCGCGCCTGATGCGAGCCCCAAGCTTACGCAACTTCTTATCCAAACGCTCATAGCCTCTGTCCAAATGGTATACTCTTCGAACTTCGGTTCGCCCCTTGGCCACCAATCCTGCCAGGACCAGGCTGGCCGAGGCGCGCAAGTCGGTGGCCATCACCGGGGCCGCGCTCAAGCCTCGCACACCCCGCACGATGGCCCGTCCCCCGTCAACTTTGATGCGCGCGCCCATGCGCTTGAGTTCGGACACATGCATGAAACGATTTTCAAAAATGCGCTCCGAGATGACCGACGTGCCTTCGGCCAGCGCCATCAAGGCCATGAACTGGGCCTGCATGTCGGTGGGAAAACCAGGATGGGGATGGGTTTCAATATCCACAGGCCTGGGGCGATCTGAAGCCACCACCCGCAGGCCGCCGTCCTGCTCGCTTACTTGCACACCCACGTCTTTCAACTTCCCGAGCAGAGCACTCATGTGCTGAGGCGAAACGCCAGTCACCAGGACGTCACCGCGGGTCATGGCAGCCGCCAACATCAGGGTACCTGCCTCGATGCGATCAGGGATGACCCGACAGGCCATGGGCTTCAAATCATCCACACCCTCAATCTCCAAGGCCTCCGTGCCCGCACCCTGGATCCGTGCGCCCATGGAATTGAGCACCTCGGCAAGTTGCACCACCTCGGGCTCTCGCGCGACGTTACGCAGAATCGTGGTCCCACGCGCCAAAACCGCGGCGGTCATGAGATTCTCCGTACCGGTCACGGTGGGTATATCCAGCACGATGGTGGCTCCACGAAGCCGACGCGCGGTAGCCTCTATATATCCGTTGGCCAAGGTCACCTTGGCACCCAGGCGCTCCAGGCCCTTGAGGTGCTGGTCTACCGGACGAGCACCGATGGCGCATCCCCCCGGCAAGGAAACCCGAGCGCGGCCATAACGCCCCACCAGAGGGCCCAAGCACAACACGCTTGCGCGCATGGTGCGCACCAGGTCATAGGGTGCCTCAAAACAAGAAATTTCTTGAGAAGATAGCCGAACGCGGCCGCGCTTCATTTCACTATCCACACCCAAAACGCCCAGAAGCTTGAGGGTGGTTCGCACATCGACAAGATCCGGCACGTTGCGAAGGACATGTTCCCCTGGAACCAAAATGCTGGCCATCAACAAAGGCAAGGCTGAGTTCTTGGCACCAGAAACTTTAACTTCGCCCGAGAGACGCCGTCCGCCATCGATCAAAATCTTCTGCATCAGCCAGCCTCCTTCAACCTTCCGGCAAGCGCGCCGCCACCACTCGTTCGATGCCGCCCAAATCCTTCTGACGCCGAATCTCACCGAGCCCCGCTTGCAACATTATCTTTTCCACCGCCTCCGCCTGACCCGCGCCCACCTCCAACAGGGCCCAGGCACCTGGCACCAAGACCCGGTCCAGGCCAAGCACCATCCGCCGGATGATTTCGAGGCCATCCTTTCCCCCATCCAGCGCCTGCATGGGCTCAAAGCCACGGACATCCAAATCCAGCTGCTCCAATTCTTCGGTTGAGATGTAAGGCAAATTGGCCACCAGCAAATCCACCGGCTCCTTCAAGACCGAAAGCAAATCACCATGCCGGGCTTCTATCCGCTCGGCAAAACCCAAAGCCTTCAAATTTTCTCGAGCCAGATCAAGCGCGGCTTCATCCAGATCCAAGGCGACGCCTCGTGCCGCCTGAAACTCCTGGGCCAGGGCACAAGCCAGCGCTCCTGAACCCGTACCCACATCCGCGAATCGACTCGGCGCACGCCCCCGCATCAATTCCAGGGCCAGTTCCACGATACTCTCCGAATCCGGACGCGGAATCAGCACCCTGGCGTCGACCTTGATGGGCAGGGACCAAAACTCTCGCTGCCCGAGCAGGTAGGCCACGGGTTCATGCATGGCGCGTCTTCGGACCAACTCGCGATAAGCCGAAAGCTCATCTTCCACCAATGGACGATCATGCTGAATATAGAGTTGCAATCGGTCGCAGCCCAGAACGTGGGCGAGCAAGACCTGGGCGTCAAGTCGGGCCGCCGAGCGATCCAGCTCAAGGCGTTCCTGGAAAAAAACCTCCGCTCGCTCCAGTACGCCTAGTAGTGTTTTGAGTGGACCCAAACTCATTCCGTCGCTTGGCCCTTGAGGGCCTCAGCTTGGTTGTTGGCCTTCAAAGCGTCCAACAACTCGTCCAAAGCCCCTTCCATGAATCGATCCAACTTATGCAGGGTGAGACCGATGCGATGGTCGGATACTCGATTCTGAGGAAAATTGTAGGTGCGTATTTTCTCCGCTCGCTCACCGCTACCCACCATGGAACGCCTATCGGCACTTCGCTCGGCATGCTGCTCGGCCAACATTTTCTCCAATAGACGAGAGCGCAAAACCTTCATGGCCTTGGCCTTGTTCTTAATCTGAGAACGTTCGTCTTGGCATTGCACCACAAGACCCGAGGGTATGTGCAGAATACGAACAGCCGAATCGGTGGTGTTCACGCTCTGCCCGCCAGGACCGCCTGCACGGCAGACGCGGATCTCCAAATCCTTGGCCTCGATGGTCATTTCTACCTCATCCGCCTCGGGCATGATGGCGACGGTCACGGTGGACGTGTGGATGCGGCCCTGACTCTCCGTGGCCGGCACCCGCTGGACCCGATGCACCCCGCCTTCAAACTTCATGGTGCTGTAAACGCGATCGCCGCTGAGAAGAACCACCACTTCCTTGAAGCCACCGGCGGAAGCATGGCTCTCGCTCATCAACTCCACCTTCCAGCCCTTTTCCTCGGCATAGCGCCCATACATGCGGAAAAGATCCGCCGCGAAAAGGGCCGCCTCCTCGCCGCCCGTGCCGGCACGAATTTCCAAGAGGATGTTCTTTTCGTCCAGCGGATCTTTAGGCAACATAAGCAGCTTGAGCTCCTGCACCAGCCGCTCGGATTGGGCCTCTAAGTCCGGCAGCTCCATCGCCGCCATCTCGGCCAGTTCTTTGTCGTCTCCCCGCAAGAGCTCTCGGTTGCCTGCCAATTCCTGCTCGACGCGGCAATATTCCCGGTAAGTGACCACTACTTTTTCAAGTCCCTTGCGCTCGCGTGAGACCTTCAGCAACCTGGCCGGATCACCATAAATGCTTGGGTCCTCCAGCTTTTTTGACAAGAGTTCGAATCGATCTTCGACTTCTGACAGTTTTGAAAACACGCATTCACTCCTGGCTCGTCATCAAGAAGATCCATCGAGCCCTTCGACCGCGGCCTGGTAATTGGCAAAAACCTCAACCGTGGGCTCTTTCCGGCCCTCGTCAGCGCCCACCCGCTCGCGCCAGAGAGCCTTGCGCAGCGAGGTCAAAGCCACCTCCAGTTGGTCGTCGTCGGGCGGCCGGGTGGTCAGTCGCTGCACGAACATGCCGGGCCAGGCCAGACCCCGAGCCCAGCCTCGATCCAAGAAACGGCTGGTCAAGCGCTGAAACTCATAGGCCAAACCGGCGATGGGAAACAAGAGCGGCAGCTTCGTCAAAATGTAGATAACCTGATCCAACCAAGCGATGCCCGTGGGCTCCCCAAGCAACCAAATCAGAAAGGGGAAGACCAGAGCGAAAACCAAAATAGAAAGCAAAATAACCATGATCAAGAAAGTGGTACCGCAGCGGGGATGCAGAGGGCTGTGCTCCCGGGCGGCCTCCACGGTCAAAGGCTCGCCGGCTTCGAAGGTGTAGATCGATTGATGCTCGGCCCCGTGGAATTGGAAAACCCTTTTGACGTCATCCATCAGGGAGATCAGAGAGATGTAGCCCAAAAAGACCCCAAGCTTCACCACGCCGACGATGGCATGAAAGGTCACATGCTCTACGGTCAACTCATAGCCCAGCAGTTGGCTGGCGCCCCAAACCACCAGGTGCGGCAATGCGATAAAAAGAGCGATGCCCAGGCCCAAGGAGAAAATCACGGTCCCCCAGATCAACCAATCGGAAACCTCCTTGTTGGCTTCCTCCAATATGCTTGGGTCCTCGGCCTGTTCGGATGCTGGCTCTTCGGACTCCAGCTTTTGGGATTCCAGCGCTGGTGCCGACACCTCTGCCGGCTTGTCGCCCTTGGCCGCTGCTTCCTTTTCCAAATCGGCCATGGCGATACGAGCCGAAAAGTTCAGGGCCGAGATGCCGTTAATCAGAGACTCAAGCAAGACCAGGGTGCCACGCAAGAAAGGCCACCGCAGAATTCGCCAGCCAGCCAGCAAGGGCTTCCACTGGGCCTCACGCACCACGATCTCACCGTTGCTTCTGCGCACGGCGACGGCGAAAGAATTGGGCGATCGCATCATCACGCCCTCCATCACCGCCTGACCACCCACTTTCATGTTGTTGCCCACACGACCTCCAAAACAAAAAAAACCCGCCGAATGTCAGATCCGGCGGGCTGATGGATAAAATTTTCCCGCCAGGTCGCGTCATCCTCAGATGATCGCGTCCCGATGGCGAGTCACTAAGATTCCGACTTTTCGCTCTTGTCGCTCAAGC
The DNA here is from genome assembly GCA_019314375.1 of Deltaproteobacteria bacterium. Taxonomy (GTDB): domain Bacteria; phylum Myxococcota; class B64-G9; order B64-G9; family B64-G9; genus JAFCZJ01. The sequence goes on from JAFCZJ010000020.1 coordinate 33,171, forward strand.
CATACTTGCGACGGAAGCGCTCGACGCGTCCAGCGCTATCGACCAGCTTCTGCTTGCCAGTAAAAAAAGGATGGCAGTTGGAGCAAATATCCACTCTGAAGCTACCGCGGGTCGAACGGGTTTCGATCTCGTTGCCACAGGCACACGAAACAGTAGCCTTTTCATACTTGGGATGGATTTTTTCCTTCATGATAACAACCTCAATTCCGATCTGCATTCAGACAAAAACAACTGGATCAGCCTCACAAGGGCTGATGGGCGGACCATTCTACTTAGCGCTTCGCACTTGTCAAGCGCTTTCAGCCCCCCTACTGGTTCATGGAATCCAAAAACTCCTGATTGGTTTCCGTGCGGCTCACCTTGGAAAGCAAAAATTCCATGGAGTCGATGACGTTCAAGGGGTGCAAAAGTTGCCGGAGTATCCAAACCCTGCTCAAAGCCGTGTTGTCCATGAGCAGCTCTTCCTTGCGCGTGGACGAAGAGTTGATGTCCAAGCAAGGGAAGATGCGCTTCTCCATCAGCTTGCGATCCAAGCGCATCTCGGAGTTGCCCGTGCCCTTGAACTCTTCAAAAATGACCTCGTCCATCCTGGAGCCCGTATCCACGAGGGCGGTGCCGATGATGGTCAAGGAACCGCCACCCTCGATGTTGCGGGCCGCGCCGAAGAAACGCTTGGGCTTATGCAGGGCGTTGGAATCCACACCACCGGAAAGGATCTTGCCCGAGGGCGGCACCACCGAGTTGTAAGCGCGAGCCAATCGAGTGATGGAATCCAACAAGATGACCACGTCCCGGCCATGCTCGACCATGCGCTTGGCTTTCTCGATGACCATCTCAGCCACTTGCACGTGGCGTTGGGCGGGCTCATCGAAGGTGGAGCTGACCACCTCGCCTTTGACCGAGCGCTCCATGTCGGTGACCTCTTCGGGTCGCTCGTCGATGAGCAAGACGATCAAAACCACTTCCTTGTGATTGATTTCAATCGCTCGCGCGATGTCCTGCAAAAGGACGGTCTTACCGGCCCGGGGCGGACTGACGACCAGGCAACGCTGCCCTTTACCGATGGGCACAAGCAAGTCGATGATGCGAGTGCTCATGACCTTCGGATCGAACTCCAAGGCAAATTTCTCTTCCGGGTACAAGGGGGTCAGATTGTCGAAGAGAATCTTGTCGCGGGTTACGTCCGGATCTTCAAAATTGACCACTTCCACCTTGAGCATGGCGAAGTAGCGCTCGCCATCCTTGGGCGGTCGAATCTGACCGGCCACGGTGTCGCCCGTGCGCAAGTTGAAACGCCGGATCTGCGAGGGGGAGACATAGATGTCGTCAGGCCCCGGCAAATAGTTGTAGTCCGGTGATCGAAGAAAGCCGAATCCATCAGGCAGAATCTCCAGCACGCCCTCACCGTAAATGTGACCGTCCCTTTCTGCCTGGGCCTGCAGCACGGCAAAAATCAATTCAGACTTGCGCATGCCGCCGGCACCTTGGACCTTCAATTCCTTGGCCAGAGTGTTCAGTTCGCCGATCTTCAAGTTCTTTATGTCCTTCAGGTTCATCATTCCTCCAGGGTGGAGTGGACCGCCACGGGTCAGTAAGACAGGGCGGGATGTTGGGGGGATTTATAACTCACTGTGTAATCGACGGGGCGCTGACCTTCAATCTACCCTCGTCATCAATTGTCGGGATTTTGTGATACGTCCAAAAGACGACCTTCAATCGTGTGCATACTTATCTTCTGAGCTTCCTTGCTGTCAAGCAAAATGGAAGCCGGGCGATATTTACTCCATCAGCCCGGTTTGATGCTGAATTCAAAATTGTGGTTGGAGATCTGTACTTCTTCTCCACCCCTGATCCGGTACTTGCTGATCTGATCCCCATCCAGCCAGGTGCCATTGGCTGAGTTGAGATCCTCGATGAACCAGCCGGATCGCTCGAGGGTAATGACGGCATGCTCACGAGAAACTGAGCGGTGCTGTATGATGAAGTCGCACTTGCTGCCCCGGCCAATCAAAAAAACGTCCTTGCGAATGGGCGTAACCGGTCCGTCGTCCACCTGAAAGTGCAGCACATCCGACCGCTTCCGCCGATCAGGGGCAGACTTTCGGCTTGGGGCTGATTTCTTGGCGGGCCGAGGATCCGGTGCCCTGCGCCGGGGCGGCGAAGGTTCAGGCTCGACTTCGTCGAGTAGATCCACGCCTTCAGGTGAAGCCACTTTTCTGGGGCTGATTTTGATGAACCCCATCTTGCGCCCAAGATCGAACAAGGCCAGATTCACCACCGCATCCGGTTCCAGACCCGTATCCTTGCAGATCTGCTTCAATACCGTAAGCAGCTGCTGGTCAAACTGCACCATCTTGCGAACCGGGTTTTGCATATCCACTTCCAGCGGTAAGAATCCAACACCGTCCCATAAAGCTATAACTCAACCCCGCCCTGCGAAGCAAGAAATTGACCTATTTAATCAAGGACTCCGCAGCTCAGCCCAGCTATCCGGCAAGGGATTAAAACTACCCGTCCGAAGCCCGGGTCGCTGCTTGCGCAACCACTCGGGCAGCTTGCGCAAACCCACGGCATGGCCCTCGGGCGGAACCAGGGCCTCAAAAAGACGATCCGGATCCATATCCAGATTGCGCAGCTGTACCATGTGGGCACCCGTGCGGGCCAAGAATCCGGCAAAAGCCTCTCGCTCTTCTTCCCGATCATGGTACCCGGGCACCACAAGGTAATTTACGGAGACCACCAGGCCACGCTCAACTGCCTCGCGGACGAACTGCTCAACCTGATCCAAACCGAAATCCGCCCGGTGATAAGCGTCGAAGGCCGCCTGGCGAGCCGAGAACAAACTCACCCGCACTGATTGCAGCCCGGCCTCGACCAGGCCGGCAAGCTCACTTGGCCTGCTTCCATTTGTGTTCATGTGGACACCACCCCGATCCGTCTTCTCTCGAATCGCGAAGATGGCCTCTTTGATGCGCTCTGCCTGGGTCAAGGGCTCACCCTCGCATCCCTGGCCAAAGCTGACCATGCCTGATTCCACCCTGTTCAAATGAAACAGAGCAGCCTGCACGACATGCTCTACGAGAGCCGGTCTCTCGATGCGCAGCTGGGGACTGGGTGCTTCTTCTTGCTCAGAGATGCAGCCCAAACATCTGGCATTGCAAGTCGGCGCTACAGGCAAAGCCGCCTCGGTGGTGCCCAAGAAAAAATTGCTGGCGGTACAACAGGCGTAGTCACGAGCACAGTGGGCGATTTGCTCCACCAGTTTATTTCCAGGCAACTTCTGCAAACCCTGCAGGACGGCGGCCTGCACCTTCTGATGAGGAAACCGCGCCGGGTCCCAATGTTTGTGGGGATCGATTCGCTGGGCGGCCAACCCAATGCGACCCGCCGACCAGGCCACCGCGGTATACGCACGCAAAGGCAACGTGGGTGGCGTCGACTCAGCGCGCATGGCAGGCATGGCAAAGCGCAAATAGCCCGGAGGCACGGTGGCCGCCACCGCATGGGGCACCATCAGGCTGCCGTCCATCTCAACCTCTTCGAGAACCACGGGCACACCAGTGTCCGGGTCCAAACCCACAGGGCGCCGCCCGGGCAGGAAAACCACATCCATCCCCTCCGGCTCGTGGCACAAAATACCAGGAGGCAAGGGTTGCAACTCTTGCCAGGCCTGACCGACGGCCAGCAAATCCGGGTGATCAAAAAAACGCCCCTGATCGTCGGCGAAGAGCAATGATGCGGGTGGCCGGGGCCCCCGCTGTCGCTTTTTAGTCGACAAAGCGCACCTCAAAACGCTCAACGTGAAAATTGGCCTCTGAATCGATGCGCACTTGAATGCCCAGACGACGTTCCAGACTGTCCAATATATCTTGTTCTTCGTCGATGAGCCGATTGCCCACCGCCGGGTTGGTGGCCACCACCACCGTGCCATGGCGGCCCTGGGTCTCTCGCTCGATGGCACGCAAAATATCAAAAACCATAGTGGGCACCGACTTGACCCTTCCTGTACCCTCACAATATGGGCAGGCCTCGCTCAAGGTGCGCGACAAACTCTCACGCACACGCTTGCGGGTCATCTCCGCCAAACCCAAATCCGAAATCTGCAGAATATTTGTGCGAGCCCTATCCGCGCTCAAGGCTTCCTGTAATGCGTTGAAAACTTTCTCCCGGTTTGCCGGCCGCTCCATGTCGATGAAATCAATGATGATGATGCCACCCAAATCCCTGAGCCGAAGCTGGTAGGCGATTTCCTTAACTGCTTCCAGGTTGATCTTTGTGATGGTGTCTTCAAGGTTGCGCTTGCCCACATAGCGCCCGGAGTTCACATCGATTGCGCACAGGGCCTCGGTCTGATCGATGACGATGTAGCCACCACTCTTCAGCCAAACCTTGCGGTCCAATGCCCGGCCAATCTCTACCTCCAAACCAAGGGCATCGAAAAGGGGCTCGGCACCGGTGTAAAGCTCAACTCGTGAAGCCAAGGCCGGCATAAAGGTGCGCACGAACTCCAGCAACTGCCGGTGTTCATCCGGATCATCGATAACCAGACGATCTACGTCCACCGTAAACAAATCCCGGGTTGCCCGCCGAATCAAATCCAAATCTTGATAGATTTGAGCTGGCGCGCCGGCGCCATCCACTCGGTCACAGATGTCCTGCCAAAGCTTTGTGAGAAACTCCATGTCCGCGGCCAGGGCCTCTTCGTCAGCGCCTTCGGCCGCGGTGCGAATGATGAAACCGGTCTGACCGGGACGCATGCTTTCCACCAGCTCCCGCAGACGCAAACGTTCGTCCTCGCTGCCAATACGCCGAGAGATGCCCACATGATCCACGGTGGGCAGGTAAACCAGCAGTCGGCCCGGCAAGGTGATGTGTGTGGTCAACCTCGCGCCCTTGGTGCCCATGGGTGCCTTGGCCACCTGCACCAACAATTCTTGTCCGCTATGCAAAAGATCGCCGATGCGAGCCGGCTGGGCCTGAACCATAAGCGGCGACTCTTCGACCAGGCTTTCTCCCCTCTCCTCTGCTTCGTCCTCACTTGCCTCGGTGGCCACCAAATCCAGTTCGCTGGTGGAAACGGGTTGCATCACATCGGACACGTACAGAAATCCCGCCTTGTCCAGTCCAACCTCCACGAAGGCAGCGTCCATGCCTGGCAAGACGCGCACCACCTTGCCCTTGTAAATATTTCCGACCAACCCTCGACCGCTGCGCCTTTCAATGAACAACTCGGCCAGGGCGCCTTTCTCAACAAGAGCCACCCGACGCTCATGATGGATGGAGTTAATCGCCAACAAATTGCTCATGTGCCACTCCCAACCGGCGCGTCCTCAAACTCAATGACCTCGCGCAATATCGTCGCCAAGGAAAGTCCGAAGACCTCGGCCGCCACTTCAGAAGGCCTGGCCGTGGAGGCGCTCTTCATGTCCAAATCCAGTACAGCGTCCAGGCCTTGTTCTCCCGGTTCCACCACAAGGCCCAAGAGGCTTGGACGCAGTTCGACGCGCTTCCTTTTTTTCTTCACGGTGCGCACCAAAGACCAACTCTCCCTCGCCATCATTTCTTCGCAGCCCCGCTTCGCCTGCTTTTCATCTACACCATGTAGATGTATACGATAGCGCACCTTTCGGGCCATAGCGGTCAGAGCTTTGGCGTCCGCTTCGAGCATGTGCCATTCCTGCAAGGCCACCCCTTTCGGCAATTCGAGCTCCAACGCGGCCATCAAGTCCTCCGGCCTATCACAATCGGTCAACCAGACGTCCATCCACTCAGCCGAGCTCTCTGCGCCCGACGGACAGGGCGGCCCAAAAGAAGACTTGATCTTGGGATGGAAGCCCTCGGTGAAGGCCAAAGGCCATTGGGCCCTGCGCAAGGATCGGTGTACGCTGCGCATAAATTCCAGGTGCCCCAACCAAGAGGATGGAGCCCGCTTGCTCAAACGCATGCGCAACCTGATCGGGACAGCATCTCCCTTTTCAACTTCGCACTGAAGCGCTTGGGGTTCACTGACGCGAAGTGGACTCAAATCGGGCAAAGGCTGAAGACCCTTGGGACAAGCGCCACAGTTGCTGCACACATCGGTCAAGCAGTCGGGCGTAGGCTGGATCTCCAAAGCCTGCTTTCGTTCCTGCAGGAGAAAATCTTCTTCGGGCCCCATGTCCAAATGGGACCAGGGCAAAAGTTGTCCGGGATTCCTGGACCCCAAATAAAAGGCGTCCACCCCACCCGGCACCTTCACTTCATCGAAGGCCTGCCTGAAACTTTCGTGCTGAAAATGCTCGTTCCAACTCGCCAATCGCGCCCCGCTTTTCGCGATGGCACAAAGCGCCTCGAACTGCCTGCGATCCCCTCGGGACAAGAGCCCTTCGGCCCAGCTTAATTCGCTCAGGGTCCAACCCACCTTAACCCCGCCCAGGCGGCGCAGGTTGCCGCGCAGCCCATCATGAATTCGCCGAGACGCATCCGGCGTGAGCATGGCTTCCCACTGGAAGGGGGTGTGTGGCTTGGGGACGAAGGTGGATATCCCCACGTTGATCTGAGGCTTGTGCCCAGCCGCAATCAAGGCCCGGCGCACTTCGTTCACCAAATCGACGATGGCCTGATGATCCTCCGGCTGCTCCGTGGGCAAACCCACCATAAAGTAGAGCTTCAGAAGCCGCCAGCCGGCGGCAAAGGCACCGGTAGCCGCGGCCAGGATATCCGCCTGCTCCAAATCCTTGTTGATGACCCGCCGAATCCGGTCCGAACCTGCCTCGGGGGCGATGGTGAAACCTGACTTGCGCACGGTGCGCACAAGCTCCGCCAGCTCTGCCGTCAAGGTCTCCGCTCTGAGGCTGGGCAGGCTGGCGGCTATACGCATTTCGGCATGCTCCGAAAAAAATGCAGCCAGCAGGTCAAGGATGCGTGCATGGTCCCCGGCTGACAAGGACAGAAAAGACACCTGGTCGTGACCGCTGATCCTGAGACCATCACGCACCGCCTGCAAAATCTTGCCTACGCTGCGCTGGCGTACGGGCCGATTGATCATGCCGGCCTGACAGAACCGACAACCCCGGGTGCAGCCCCGCTGTATCTCCACGGCCAGGCGGTCGTGAATCGTTCGAGAGCTGGCCACCAACAAACGTTCCGGCGGAGGCACCCGGTCCAAATCGGCGACCACGGCCCGCCGCACCCGCTCCGGAACGCCGGCCAATGGCTCGATGGCCTCCACCGCACCGTGGGGCGCATAACGAATCCGGTAACGACCCGGCAGGTACACCCCGGTCAAATCGGCGATGGCGTCCAATTGCGCCGAACGGGGTGCTCCATCCCTGCGCGCCGCCCCCAATCGACGCAGCAGTTCGGGCAGCACGTCTTCCGCGTCGCCCAAAACAACCACATCCAGAGCAGGTGCCAAGGGTTCAGGGTTGGCGGCACCAGGTCCGCCGGCCAGAATCACAGGATGGGCTGCGCTCCGTTCGTCTGCCCGCCAGGGGATACCCCCCATCTCCAGCATGACCAGGATATCCGGGTAGTTGAGCTCATGCTGCAGCGTGAATCCCACCGCGTCAAAGTCCGCCATGGGACTACGGCTTTCCAGGCTGACCAATGGCAACCCGGCTTTTCTCAGGGCCTGCTCCATGTCCAGGGCGGGCGCAAAGACCCGTTCGGCAGCCAAATCGGCCTCGGCGTTGACCAGGGCGTAAAGCACCTGCGTCCCCAGATAGCTCATGCCAATCTCGTACAAATCGGGATAGGCCAAAAGAAATCGGGCCTGCAACTGAGCAGGATCCTTGCAGACCGATCCCACCTCACCGCCGGCGTATTGCCCGGGACCACGTACTCGCCTCAAGATGTCATTGTAGTCATAGTCTTTCATGCAGGCCCAACCTACCATGGCCTGCATGAGAGCCAAAAGAGTTTGACGAAACGGTCGAAACAGCTTGAGCCCCGTCGATGTGACGGGGCTCAAAACCTTAGAGCGAGAAAAAAGGAGGGTACTATTCTATATGTCATCAGAGCGAAAAACGCCCTGTTACATTTTTCAGCGGCATAAAGAACAGCCGCTGAGGAAGGAGGACCCAGGTTATGGGCCGGGGAAGCGTCCTAATTAGGAACCACCCAAGCCTGGACTCCTCAATCCTGGGACATATTGCCCGAGTCTAGAACAAAGCAACAGTTGTGCCACATTTCCCGGCAACCGGCCAAGTCCATGTTATATTAGCACATTAGATGGAACTCGCCATCTTGGACTCAGCTGCTGACCCAACACAAAACGCGACATGCATGTCAGATGCCCCCCTCAGAGTCCGCAGATTTTTCCACCTTGAACCGCGGCCTCTCAAATGGCAAAATTGGAAACACCAAACAATGAGGAGAGTGGGAACATGCGCCACGCCATCGCCATGATCACATGTTGCTTGAGCCTGGCCTGCTTGGGCTCGACAAAAGCAGACACCCTGGAAAGACTGGATTGGAGCCAGGCGGTCGAGTTGCAGCTCAAGCAGGATGCCATGAGCGCTTTTTCCTTGCCCAATCATCAAGCAGGCATACTCAACCGGCAGGACATGCGAGCCACTTTGGATGCGCTGGGCATGCGACTCATCCCGGCCGACGCCTCTCTGAGTGAGGAGCCCCGCTGGCGCATGGACCTGCAGGTCGAGTCCCTACAAACCCTTGTGCAAAACAAAGCAATAGGCCTCGCCCAGGTGGAGCTGTCCGGGGCCCAGATGCTGGCCCGCTATCCCTTGGGCCTGATTCACAAGCTGGAAAATCGCATCGAGGGCCTGGAGCAAAGCTTCATCGTCGAAGCGGAGCTGGGCCTGGATTTTTCCTTGTGGATGCGTCTTTCGACCCAAGCGGAGATATCCATCCTTCGGGGTGGCCTTCTGGCCGTCTTCCCTAACGGCGTCGTGCTGCAAGCGAGCCCGCCCGAGGCATATGATGCCGAGGGGCGCAGGCTAAAGGCCCATTTCGTACTGGATGGAGATCGGCTGGCCATCCGAGTGCGCGGTGCCTCTTGTTATCCGGTCTTCATCGACCCCATCTGGACCTCCTCGGGGGATCTTCGGGCCGACTCGCGTTACGGCTGGAGCGTTGCGGGGGTGGGCGATGTGAACAACGACGGATTCGATGACGTGGTGGTCTCGGCCCCATGGTTCACAACGGCCAACACCTCGGCCGGCAAGATCTACTTGTACTACGGCAACGCATCGGGTTTGAGCAGCACACCGAGTTGGACATCCTCCGGCGACGACAACAACCGCGCCTACTTTGGTTACAAGGTGGCGGCCGCCGGCGATGTAAACAACGATGGCTATGCGGATATCGCCGTGGGCAGCTATGGACAAGGCGCAAACGACGAAGGCAAAGCCTTCGTCTTCCACGGCGCCTTCAACGGCCCTTTGAGCACCCCTGCCTGGTCGTCCACCGGAGACACGACCGACAGTGCTTTTTATGGCGCGGCCATCGCCCGCGCCGGCGACGTGAACAACGACGGCTTCGACGATCTCATCGTGGGCGCGCCGGCTGAAGATCCGCCCGGCGGTTCCCCCGGCAAGGCCTTCGTCTACCATGGCTCCGCCACGGGATTAAGCGGCTTTCCCGCCTGGACGGCTGGTGGCGAAGACCAGGCCGGTGCCGGTTTCGGTTACAGCACAGCCTGCGCCGGCGACGTCAACAACGATGGTTTCGACGACGTGGTGGTGGGTGCCAACCTGCACAACACCGCCGAGCAAAATGCGGGCCGAGCCTACGTCTACCTGGGTTCGGCTACAGGCCTTTCGAACACGGCGAATTGGGCCGAATCGGGCGCCACCCAGACCAACGCCGGTTTCGGCTGGTCAGTGGCCGGAGTCGGCGACGTCAACGCCGACGGCTACGACGAAGTGCTCATCGGTTCGCCGGGCTGGGGCGGCACAGGCCGGGTCTATCTCTTCAACGGCCAGGCCTCGGGCCCAGCCACCGTCTACGGCTGGCATTACTCGGGCACCAACCGCAGCGGAGCCCAATATGGTTGGGCCGTGGCTGGAGCCGGCGACGTGAACGCAGACGGCTTCGCCGATCTGTTGGTGGGCGCACCAGGCGACGACACGGTGCTGAGCGGTGCGGGACGGGCCTTCCTTTACCACGGCTCCACCTTCGGGCCTCAGACCCCGCCGGACTGGTCCTCCTCAGGTGAAGATCAAGAAGGCGCCGCCTTCGGCTATGCACTTGATGCCGCCGGCGATTTGAACAACGACGGTGCCGCCGACTTCATCGTGGGTGCCTACGGCTACGACAACAGCGGCCAAAACAACGCGGGCCAGGCTTATGCTTACCTGGGCGTCAAATATCAGCCGGGCCTCTGCGAGCCGCCGGGCACGCCCTGCGACGACGGCAACCCCTGCACCATGAACGACGCATGCAGCGACGGCGGCGTCTGCGTCGGCACGGCCTACACCTGCGACGACAGCAACATTTGCACCGAGGATCAGTGCCTGGGTGACGGCACATGCTCTTTCCCTCACAACACCGCCGGCTGCGATGACGGCGACCCCTGCACCATCAACGATCGCTGCGTCAACGCGCTCTGCGGGGGCGAAGCCTTGGATTGTTCCTGGATGGACGATCAGTGCGGTCTGGGCACATGCAACCCGGCCACGGGCAGCTGCGTGGCCCAGCCCTTGCCCGACGGCACGCCCTGCGAAGACAACGACCCCTGCACCGGTGACGAAATCTGCACCGGCGGCGTCTGTCTGCATCAGACCTACACCTGCGACGGACCGGACGATCCCGGCGAAGGTGGCTGCGGCTGCGCCGGTACCAGCCAAAACGGAACCCCGGGATTGCTATTCATGCTGGGCTTGTGGGTTTTACGAAGGAGGCAATCGTGAGCGATCACGACACATATCGAATCGACAAACGAACCTTCTGGGCCTGGCAACGACAACAGGAGCAACAGTGGCTGGAGCGCATGTCAAAAGACGGCTGGACCTTCGTCGCCTGGCGACCCTGGAGCACCTACGTCTTCAAACGGCAATCAGAACCCAAGCCGCAAAAATATCTCATCGAACGCAAATGGATTGTATTTCCCAAATCAGCCCCGGTTGAAGAAAACTACTTAAACGAACGCCTGAAAGAAGGCTGGGAACTGGTCCAACCCGCCTCGGCCGGCTGGTATTTTTTTAGCCGTCCCAACTCATAAATGAGGGACGTTCCCTCATCCGTAGTCACAATGGAACGATCGGCTCCGATCGCAGGGCGTAGGTTATACTGCGAATCGGAAAAAACGTAGCACAGAGCTACAATACGAAGGGAGCCGATCGTGAAGAAGCGTAC
>JAFCZJ010000087.1 GCA_019314375.1 Deltaproteobacteria bacterium
GTGCTGGGCAATCCCTTGGCTCGTCGGGTGCTTGGTGTTGCGATGTTTGGTCTTTTGGGGCGGGTTGACTACCGCGAAGAACAAGATTGGCAGCGGGCTGTGGCTATGCTCGGCTCGGGTGATTTTCGTCTTTCGCAGGATTTGCTGACTTGGGTTCGTGAAGGTCGGGAGACCGGGGATGTGCGGGTTTGGGTGGCTACCTCTAGTCGACTCGGCAGAATTGGACGTTTGTCGATCTGTAAGGTGGATACCGATGATGGCGTGTCTACGGCTTTGATCTTTTCGCACAGCTTGAGGCCTTTGGTGCGGGGTGTGGGGATTGGTTCGAAGCTGCTGTTGGCGGCGGAGCGTCAGGCTGTGAGAGATGGGTATCAGCGGGTGGTTCGCGTTGTTAGCGAGAACAATATGCGGTCGCTTTCGCTTGATCAGGAGCATTACAGGATCGTCAAGAAGGATGAGTTGAGGGATTGGCCGGAGGAGGTCTTGCGGAGTATGCGGCCTGACCATATGCTTCTGGTCAAGAACTTGTACGACGTGAAGGAAGAAGAGTGATGATGAGAAAACTTGGTTTGCTGGTGAGTGTGGCGCTGTTGGCGGGGATGGCTTTCGTTGCTTGTGACTCCGGCGATGGGTTGACGGTTACTTTGGATCCGGATTTTCGTTTGTTGCGTATGGGCGTTCCGGTGCCGGAGCGGTATCAGCCTTCGGAGGGGGATGCTTTGATGGGGGAGCTTCGGGGTTGGGGGCGGGGGGCTTGGTTGCCGGATGCTGCCCGGTGGTTTGTGCCGGGGGGGATTCAGGCCTTGCCGGTTCGGAGTGCTTCGGTGGATGTGGAGATTGGGCTTGAGCCGTCTCTTGGGAATATTCAGGGGCGGGCTGTCGTTACCCTGACGGCGGAGGATGGGGATATTGAGCAGGCTCGGTTTTATTTGTCTGCGGATGACATCGATATGCTGCAGGCTGTTGATGGGCCGGAGGCCAGTTACAGCTTTGAGGCGCCGGTGCTTACTGTGACGCCGGCCAGTCCGGTTGCTCAGGGTCAGAGCTGGACTTTTGAGGTGCGTTGGCATGATGTGGATGTGAGGGTTGTGGTGGATGATTTTCCGGAGCGGGGTGGGGCCGTGATGGCGAATTTGATCGATTCGGATGTTTCGTTTTTTAGTTATGGCTATCATTATTGGCCGCGTCTCGTTGGGCAATCTCGTTTTGAAGGGCTGAACTTTCGAGTGACGCATCCTGATGATTTGACTTTGGTGATGAGTGGGGAGTTTGTGGGAAGTAGCGACAATGGAGATAGCACGCTGACGTCGGAGTGGCGGATGTCGCATACTGTACATGGGCATGTCGGTTTGGCCTTGGGTGATTTTGATTTGGCTGAGGGGACTTGTGGTGATGCTGCTTTGGAGGTTTATGGTTTGCCTGGCGTGAGTCTTGATGGGTATCCGATTGCGGTGGAGACTTATGTGCCTGTGCTTGAGGCGATGTGTGCGGATTATCAGGCTCGTTTTGGGGCGGTGGCTTTTGATGTGGTGCGTTTTGTGGGGGTGCATGAGGAGTTTAATAGTGGGTATGCCACTGAGGGTTTGGTGCTGGTGCCCAATTATATTTGGGATGACGATGGGTCGGGATCGTTTATCCAACGGGATTTTTATTTGGCTCATGAGCTGTCGCATCAGTGGTGGGGCAACGATGTGACGATCGATGAGACAAGGGACTGGTGGTTGGTTGAGGGCATGGCTGACTACTGTGCTTGTAGCTGTTTGGAGCGGGTGCAGGGTGAGGCGGCTGGACGCTGGGTTTGGCAGTGGGAAGTGCAGGAGTTGTTGACGTACTACGATGAGGGTGGTGAGGACCATGCCCTGGTGCCCGACGAATCCATCCCCATGGAACTCCGCATCGTCTACATCAAGGGTGCCTGGGTTCTGCGCATGCTGGAAGGCGTGATGGGGACCGCGGCCATGGACCAGTTACTTCTGGAGTTGCGCGAGGAACATCGCTTTGCAGCGCTCTCCACGCAGACGCTCGTGGACAAGGCGACGCTTATTGCTGACCGGGAGATGGGCTGGTTTTTTGAGCAGTGGCTCTATGGTCAAGGCTTGATGAATCTGGATGAAGCGCACGAGGTGGTGGGTGATCAGGTTCTTTTGACCATCAGCCAGCAGTCGGTTTGGAAGGGCACCCCGCCCGAATATTTCCAAATGCCTGTCGAGATTTTGCTGGAGAAGAAAGACCTCAGCCGGCGACACGAGGTTGAAGTCCTTCAATCCGAAGAGGAATTTCCCCTTAGTATGCCATGAAGAGACCTGCCTGAGCCTGACAGGAATGTCGCTTTGTTGGGACGTGTTTTTTGGGTCCGGAATTTGCGGATCTCGTACTCTCCTGATAAAACTAGGGTTAATTGAATTGCGCTTGGTCTGGCACGGGCTTTGCTTTGTCTAGGTGCAGAAGGAGGCGATCATGGCCCAATCGGTCGTCAGAATGATGAAAAATCTCTTGCCCTTGTTGTTGTTGGCTTTTGCCTTGTCGGCCTGCGGTGCGGCCGCTGATGGCGCGGGCGATTACGATGATACCTGTTTTGATTGCCGCACGGTTTGTGATGGAGCCGCGGGCGATGAGCTGGATTTTTGCTTGGGCAATTGTTCTGAATGCCAGGGTTACTCGGATTGCTTTGCCTGGCTCGAGTATCGCTTCGATGGCATGCAAATGCCGTTTTCCGAATGGCAAATTGTTGACTGTAGTATGGATTGAGTTCCGCGTAGCAATCAAACCCCAGGAGAGGAAGAAGATGACGGGTCCGGGGGATCTTCGTTTTCTTCAACAAGCTTGACGTCCTTGTCGTCTACAAGGGCCAAGCTGTCCTCGTCGGTGAACACCTCGCCCTGGGATTGGGTCGGATCGTTGGCGTGGTCACTGTCTTCATCTTTCGAGGAGAGCTTGAAGGGCGGGCCCCCCAGAAGAAAGCGGGGTGCGGTGTCCGACTGTTGCTTCTTTGATGAGTCTGTTTCAGAGCTGTCTTTTTCTTTGAGTCGAACTTGGGATGCTTTTTCCACCTGCCATGCATCCAGATTGGTCTGTGGATGGTCGGGGGTTTCTTCAATGGAAGAGAAGACAATTTCTTCTTCCGTTTGATGTATGTGAGGTGTGGGCGTGGCGACGGCGGGTGCTGGGGTTTGTGGTTCTTCCAGGCGGGCTTCGCGTTGGGATTCTGCCTCGATGAGTGCCATGGGAATGGGCATGGTTTCTCCGGCCACCGAGGCCTGCGAGCTGGCCGGAATGCCGGGCATGGTGTCCAGGCCTTTGTCTCGTATGGGATCCTCATCGAGGATGAAGTCGCCGACCAGCTCTTTGTAGATGCGCATCAAGGGGTGGATGGTCGAGGAGAGGGCTAGGCGATTTTCCAGTTGCAGCCCGGCCTGGTTGCCGAGGCGGGTCGCCAGTTCCCTGTCCAGCAGCAGCTTTTGCAGGTTGCTGGCCAAGGCACCGATGTCGCCTGGTGGATGCAGCAAGGCATGTTCACCGTGGCGCAGCAATTCATTCAGGGCCGGATGGTGGGCGGCCAGGATGGGTCGCCTGGCGGCCATGTAGACCAGGACCTTGTGCGGCAATCCTGGTGCGGTGCGGTTGTGCTCATGGTTGATGGTGGGTGCGACACAGACCTGGGCCTTGGCCAGAAGCTCGGGTAGCTTTTCGAACTCGACAGGCTCGACGAACTCGACAGAACGTTTCAGGCCGTAGGCTTGGATCCGTTCTTGTACTTGGGAGAGCCAGGGTTCGCTTGTCGGACTGATCAGCATCAGGCGGGTGCGGATTTGGCGCGGCAGGCTGGCCATCGCTTCCAGCAGGTTTTCCACGCCTTGCCAGGGCAGCAGGCTTCCCAGGTACAGGATCGTGCCGGGCTGTCCTGCTTGCTGTGCGACTTTTTCAAAGGGTTTGGTATTCAAGCTCGGTTGCATCAGATGGATTTTGGCGGCGCTGACACCTCGAGCGAGCAGGTGATTTCGAATGGGTTCTGAGCCCGCGAGCACCAAGTCGGCCAGGGAGAAGCAGCGATCCTCTTGCTGTTTTAGCGAGACGCTGGTTTGCACCACCTGGGTGTCCTGCGGATGGGTGACATGAAAATCCAAGGACGGCAAGTTGTGCACTTCGTAGATCAGCTTGGCCTTGTCTTTTTGTTTGCGGTTGACCAGCAACATGCCTTCCCAGATGGACGTGAAGTGGCATACTTGATAGGGCTCGCTGTCCAACTGACGGCTGAGCGCACGCTGAAATGCGCGCACCTGCTCTAAGAAATCCCCTTGACCCACCGGTACACGAAGCAGGCGTGCGCCGAAATAGCGCTCGATGTGGCTAAGATCCTCGTTTTTGAGGGACATGGCGTCTACTTCAAGCTTGCCGGACAGGGCGTGCAGTTCCTCAGAGGCCCAGCAGGAGGTGCCGGTTGGGCCAGGGACATGCTCGAAGGTAACAAAGAGGACCTTCGGCTTTTTTTTCGGTTTCGGCTCGTTCATGGTGTTTCGCTCAGTTTATAGCAAATTCCAGCGCCATGTCGCTCGCGACACGGCACAAGACGTTCTACCCTTTGGGCGTGTTTTTCATTTTTGACTCAAGTAGCAAGATTACGCCTCATTAGGAACGCCTAGTACTTTTATTGTAGCCAAGGTCTGTTTTTTTTGCATCGGTCAGGTAGCCGAGGGTTTCAAGTCGAGTTGCAATTGATTGGGTATCCTGAGTGCCCAGGCGCGCAGTCCCTTGTCTCGA
The DNA here is from genome assembly GCA_019314375.1 of Deltaproteobacteria bacterium. GTDB lineage: Bacteria > Myxococcota > B64-G9 > B64-G9 > B64-G9 > JAFCZJ01. The sequence continues at coordinate 4,759 of JAFCZJ010000087.1, forward strand.
AGCCGGACAGCCAAGGGCTCCGCGGCCGGGCCCAGCAGGGTGATGCGCCGGGCGCGGCAGTTTTGGGCATAGCGCATCACTGTTTTTCTGTCCGCGTGGCTTGAAATGAAGAAGTGTTTTTCCACGGAAGGGTCCTTGTGGGTATTCCGCCGGCCGGATACCTGGGCCAGGCTTGCCCTGGTCAGTCTGGCGATTGGCTTGCTTTGGGCCAGATGATGGGGGGCAAGCAAGACCTCGTCGGTCTTTCCGCCGCCCCGATGAGCGCGGCTTATCGCTTGCTTTGAGCCCAGTTGGCGATAGGCGCGAAATGCGGGTGAGAGGGCGCGCAAATGGGTGCAGCTTAGGCCTTTTTCCGCCAGCAGAGCCGCTAACTCCTGGGCCGTGCCCAGGCCCTGACAAAGCAGCACAGGCTGTCGTTTTTTTGCCAGCTGGCTTTTGGCCCAAGTCGTCAGGGCTTTCTCTTCTTGTTCTCGCGCTGGCAAATCCTCGGCATGTTGGGCATGGATAAGCAGGTGCTCGCAGTCCAAGATCCGGCCCTGCTCGCCCAGGCGGCGTGGGTTGAGATCGAAGTGCCCTGTATAGGCCAGGCGTTCTTGTTCCCTGCGGATCAGCAATTGGCTGGCTCCCAGCATGTGGCCCGAGGGGTGGAGGGAAAGGTCCAGGCCGCCCAAGGCGAAATTGCGCAACATGGGGCTGACCAGAGTGCGGTGGGGTTCGATGAGACCCTCCGCCAGGATGGCGGTGGCTTCACTCAGAAAAACTTTCTCGTGGGTCAGGCTTGTGCTGAAGTGGGCATGGGAGATGAAGCAGAGGTCTGCTTTGCGGGGCGCGTCCAGCCAGAGGATGCTGTCAACCAGATGCACACCTTGAAGATGTTCAACTGCCAGGCCTGTGGTTGATTTGTCTTTGCGGCTGCCCATGTTCTGCTCCCTGAGAGCCTGTCAACTTCCGGGTTATGGTCTCAACTTGCAAGAAGAATCTTGCTTGGTGTATATATCTTGCAACACCCCTTCCAGGAATGTATGGCGAGGAGTTTGAGGTGAAAGCACTTAATCGTTTTCGCGGAAATTGGGTTTGGGGTCTTGTCTCGCTGATTTTTCTGCTCAGTCAAGGGTCTTTGGCCCTGGCAGCCCAAGATGAACAGGAAGAAGCAGCCTTGAACCGGGTCGTGATGGACGACTTTCACCCTCGCTACATCATCGAATCCATCGAGGTTCGTGGCAACACCAAGACCCGCGGCAATTTGATCATTTCCTATCTTTCCTTTTTGCCGGGCGAGACTTTGAGTGAAGAGGATGTAGAGATCAGCCGCATCAAGTTGTTGGCGCTGGGGTATTTTCGTGACGTTCAGATGAGGCTGGAGCGAGGTGGCAAGCGGGGGATGGTCAAGCTTATCGTGGAGGTCGAAGAACGCAACACCATCATCATCGACAATTTGTTCATCGGCTATTCGGATACCAATCCATTTTGGGGTGGCCTGGGGATCTCCGACATTAATTTTTTGGGGCTGGGCATGGCTTTGTCCGGAGCGGGCGTCGCCTCCGAAAATCAGTGGGGTCTCAGGCTGGGCATGTTTTGGCCGTCCATTTTCGGCAGCCGTTTCAGCGCGGGCTTGCGGGTCGTGGTAGCCGATGGGCAAGAACGAAAGCTCTTGAAAAAAATCGAGTTGCCCGACGATCCAACAAACGCTTGTTTTTTTGATGAAGATCAGGTGCTTGACTACTTTCGTGGCGGCGCCATCCTGAGTGCCGGGCTGAATTTGGATCGGCGCCATCGGGTTGCCTTTGAACTGCATGTCGAGCACATCAACACGAATTTCAATGAGCCTTACGATGCTGGGCAGGTTTGTTCCAATTACCCCTTTTCCGGGTACTTGCGTCCGGGGCAAAGCACCTTATCTTCGTTTGTTTTTCAGTTCGAGCGTGACACGCGGGATGATTTTTTCCTGCCCAGTCAGGGGATGCATCTCATCGTCAGCGTGGAGTTGGCTTCTCAGGTTTTGGCCAGTGATTACGAATATTCCAAATACATGGTGAGCTATCAGCACTTCTTCCGTTTGTGGCTCGATCACGTGCTTCACTTCAATCTGGTGGGCGGGCTCATCCAGGACGTCGGCAAGAATGGAAGCCCATTTTTTAATCGTTTCTACGTGGGTGACTACGCCATGTTTCTCATTCAGAAGGACTCCTTGCCGCGCAATCTGGATCTGAATTTTTCGGAAGTGGTGGACTACGGAGATGTCTTGTTTTCTGCTTCGCTCGAGTATGATGTTCCCCTTTGGGGGCGGGGCGATTTTTTCTATCGCGGTTATCTCTATGCTGCATTTAATTTTTCCTATGTGACCAAGGCTGAGTTTTTGGCGGTCGATGATGAGTGGAGCGGGCGGGCCAAGCGGCCCATGTCTTTGGATTTGGGTATCAAGTTCGATACGCCGATTGGTTTGTTTACCCTTTCGGCCGCTTATTGGATGGATGTGGTTTTTTAGATTGATGATTTTTTTGCGCAAAACGCAGCTTTTGATCTTGCTCATGCTGGTTGGGCTTTTGTTTGCCTGGACCGCGCATGCCCAGGTGCGCGATGTGCGGAAATTCAATCGAGATATGGCTTTGAAATGGACGGGGCGTGGTCTGGTCGTGAGTTTGGCGTTTCCCGAGGTTTTCACCGAGCGCATGCGTCGCAGGCTTTCTTCCGGTTTTGCCAGCCGTCTGCTGGTCAAGGTCGTTTTGCATGACCGCAAGGGCAAAAAGGTAGCCCTGGGTCTGGCGCAGTTCACCATTCTTTATGACATCTGGGAGGAGCGTTACCGGGTTCGGGTTCGGGGTGCCCTGGGCAAGCGCGATCTGTTGATCCGGAGCATGGGTGATCTGGTGAAAGCCTGTGGTCGGTTCGACGATCTGCTCTTGACGCAGGACCGAAAGTTGAATGCGAGCCAACGCTACAGGCTCTCGGTGGTTATCGAGGTGAATCCCGCATCCAAGGAACAGCGTCGTAAGGTGAGGAAATACCTGGCCAATCCAGACGGGCGCAGCTCGGTCGGCTCGCCCAGGTCTTTCTTCGGTTCTTTTTCGAGGATTTTCGTTCGTGAAAAAGACATCCAGGCGGACGCCATTTACACCTATCGCAGCCCATACTCTACCTTGCCCAAGGCTGCGGATTGATAGCCATGGCCCTGCGCGTCGGTAAATTCGAGTGGAAGATTATCTCGGCCCTCCTGGTCACGGCGGCCGCACCCCTGATTTTTACTTTGTTCATGGTGGATCGGCTGGTCGAGGAAAGCATGTCGGTGGGGCTTAATGAACAGGTCTTGGATAGCCTGCGTTCCGGGGTGGAGCTGTCGAAGGAGGTCATCCAGTCCAGGCTGCGCATCGTGCGATTGCAGGGCGAAGCACTGGCTCGAGATCCCGCGCTGCATCAGGTCATGGACGAGGGTGACCAGGAGCGGACCAAGGTCAAGCTTGCGGACATGCTGGCGGAGAATCACTCCATCAGTCGCATTCGCTTGCTCAAAGGAGAGGATGAGCTGGCGTCCTTGTCCAGCCATCTGCTTCTGCAGGAGCAAGATTTTCGTTCTCGAACCGAGGCCTGGGATATCCCCGATCGGGGTCGCTTAGAGTTCACCTTTGTCATCAGTCGGCAGTTTTTGAAGCAATCTCAGGGGCTCAGGGATTTGGTGCTGACCTTGGAGGATGTGGAGAAAAATTTTCAGCCCTGGAAAATGGGGTATTACAAGCTGTTTTTGTTTATCTATACCTGGATTTTGGTGGCGGCGGTGGTGCTGGGCATGCTGCTCTCCCGTTCGGTGACGCGGCGAGTGGCTCACCTGGTGAGCGCCACCAAGCGAGCTGCCGGGGGCGATTTGGACGTGCGGGTGGTCGTGCGAGGGCGGGACGAAATCGGTGAGCTGAGCGATGCCTTCAACTTGATGATGAACGACATCCAGCGGGGAAGAGATCGGATCGTGTATCTTGAGAAGATATCGTCCTGGCAGGATATCGCCCGTCGCCTGGCCCACGAGATCAAGAACCCCCTGACTCCGATTCAGTTGGCCATCCAAGAGTTACACCGCTCATACCAGGGAGAGGATGCGGTTTTCGAGCGAAAGTTGGACGACTCTTTGGAGATCGTCGAGGAGGAAGTGGGGACTTTGCGCCTCATGGTGGAGACCTTTTCCGAGTTCGCCAAGATGCCTGCTGTCCGCCCGCAGCCTGCTGAGTTGAATCAATTTGTTGCGGATTATCTCAAACTTAATCCTCAGTTTAGCGAACGAGTAGCATTTGTGCCCTGCGACAAAGATGTGCCGGTTCAGCTGGACCGGACTTTGATGGGGCGGGTTCTGAGCAACCTGATCGACAACGGCCTGGAGGCGAGCAAGCCTAACGAAAGCGTGTTGGTCTCGGTGACCCGTGGGGATGACTGGGGTACTATACGGGTGGCGGACCAGGGCGTGGGCTTGGATGGCCACGTGCGAGAGCGCATGTTCCAGCCTTACTTCACAACCAAGGAGAAGGGAACTGGTTTGGGGCTGGCTATTGTTAAGAAGATCGTGTTGCAGCATGGGGGCGAGATCTCCGTGGCGGAGGGAGAACAGGGTGGCGTGGTGTTTTCCATCCGCATGCGCGCCCAGATTTCCGAGCCGAAAGCGAGCCAAGGAGAAGATGTATGACCAAACAACAAGCGTTTCAACCGCATCTTTTGATTGTTGATGACGAGAAGAACATCCGCAGGACCTTGCGTATGGTGCTCGGGGATTTGGACCCCGAGCTTGCGGATTGCGGATCGGCGGAGGAGGCCCTTCGTTTGATGAAAGAGGTGCCGGCCGATGTGGTTCTTTTGGACATCAAGCTGCCCGGCATGGACGGCATCGAGATGCTTGGCCGTCTTCGCAAGAGCTGGCCCCGGACTGAGGTGATCATGATTTCCGGTCATGCCACCATTCAAGACGCAATCGAGGCTACACGCCTCGGAGCTTACGACGTCTTAGAGAAACCCTTGGAGCGGGACCGGGTGGTGCTGTCGGTCAAGAATTGCATTGAGAAGGTCGGCTTGTTCCGCCAGGTGGAGCGCTTGCAGGGCCGTCAGGATGGTCAGTACGAAATGCTGGGTTCAAGCCAGGTGATGCGAGGCCTGATGGAGGAAATCCGTAAGGTGGCCCCCACCAATGGTCGGGTGCTCATCACCGGCGAAAGCGGATCCGGCAAGGAGTTGGTGGCCCGAGCGCTTCATCGTTTGTCCAATCGTGTGGAGGCGCCTTTCATCAAGGTCAATTGCGCGGCCATCCCGGCCGAGCTCATCGAAAGTGAACTGTTTGGATATGAGCGAGGGGCTTTTACCGGTGCAATCAACAAGAAGAAGGGGCAGTTTGAGTTGGCCAACAAGGGCACTTTGTTTTTGGACGAGATTGGAGATATGAGCCTGGCCGCACAGGCCAAGGTCTTGCGGGTTTTGCAGACGGGTGAATTGAGTCATGTGGGTGGCGAGCGGACCATCCAGGTGGACGTGCGGGTGCTGGCGGCCACCAACAAGGAGATAAAAAAAGCGGTCGTCGATGGTGAGTTCAGGGAGGATTTGTACTTCAGGCTAAACGTCATTCCCATCCACTGCCCACCCCTTCGGGATCGTCTGGATGATATTCCGGCCTTGCTGGCGCGTTTCGTTGAGCAATTCTCCGAGGAGAACGGATTCAAGCGGAAAGAAGTGGAGCCGGAAGTGCTTAAGCAGTTGAAGCGCTATGCCTGGCCGGGCAACGTCCGAGAGCTGAAAAACGTGTCGGAGCGCATGGTTATCATGAGCGGGGACACCTTGACCCTCGACGACGTGCCTGAGTATATCTGCGGCGGCGCGGGGGGGTTGGAGGTCCAGCGTTTCGATGGCATGAGCCTCAAGGACGTCCGAGACGAGGTGGAGCGGGAGTACATACGCGCGAAGCTGGAGGAGTTCGGATGGAACGTCACGCGGACGGCGGAGAGCCTGGGCATTGAGCGAACCAATCTTCACAAGAAGATGAAGCAGCTGAACGTCAAGCGAGATTCATGAGATTCAAGGGAGCCCCTTGTCATTTCAGTGCATTTCTTTCTATAATTCGTTGCGCCAAATAGTTGGTTTTCTGCAACCACACCGGGAGGATGACGGTGAGCAAGACCATATTGGTCGTCGAAGACGATCGCAGTGTCCAAAAGATGCTTCAAGAGCTTCTCGAGGATGAGGGGTTCCATGTCATCAGCGAGCGGGACGGAGACTGGGCTCTTCGTACTTTTGAGAGTCGCGACGTGGATGCCATCATTCTCGACATCTTGATACCGGTCATGAATGGTTTCCAGGTGGCGGAGAAGATCCGTCATACTATCAAAGGAAAAACCCTGCCCATCATCATGATCAGCGGCATCTATCGAGGCGTCAATCATCGGCATGATGCCAAGCGCAAGTACGAGGTGGTGGATTATCTGGACAAACCCTTAGACACCGAGCGCCTTCTCAATGTGCTGAAGGATGTTTTTAGCGCAGAGTATCCATCGCCGGTGGCGACCCAAGCGGAGAGAGCGGCCTTTGATCGAAAGGCACCCGAGGCATTTGCCAGCCGGGAGAGCCATGCCGAGACGGAAGAAGTGGAGCGGAAGAGCAAGGAGTTCAAGAAGGTCGCCAGGCGAGGCCGTTTGGCCGAAGTGCCCTTTCCCGATCTTCTGGCGCAGTTTTACCGAGAAAAAGCCGATGGGGCTTTGTTGTTGAAGCGGGGCAAGCTCAAAAAGATTGTCTATTTCAGGCAGGGCTATCCGAGTTTCGTTAAATCCAATCTCCTCAACGAATGTCTCGGCAAGGTCATGGTGCGTGAGCGCATGATCACCGAGGATGAGTGCGAAGAATCCATTCAGGCCATGAAGGAGAGCAAGCGGCAGCAGGGGACTGTTTTGATCGACATGGGTTGCATTTCCCCCCACAACCTTCAGTACGCCTTGGAATTGCAGCTAAAGACCAAGATCTTCGACCTCTTTGCCTGGCAGGACGGAGAGTATCAATACAACCCCAAGAATTCCGCGCCCCCCACCACGGTGAGTCTGGAAGACACCACGGCGGCCCTGATTTACGAGGGCGTTCGCAAACGGGTGGAGCTGACGCGCATCCGAGAACAGTTGGGCGAGTCCATGGAGCAGTACGTGCTTCCCAGCGAGGATCCCATGTTCCGATTTCAGGACATGAACCTGGATCCGGAAGAAGAGAAATTCGTGGCGCGACTGGTGGGCGATTTGACCCTTCGCGAAATCGTGGATTTGGGTCTGGACAAGCGAACGGCATACCAGTTGATATACGCATTGAAGGCCGCCGGCATGGTGGACTTTTGCGAAGAGCCCACTCGGGAAGAGCCCCCCTCTCCACCCCCACCTCGCGTCAGACAGAAGAAGGCGGTCACGCCACCTCCGGTAAAGGGACGCTTGGCCGAGAGCGGGGGTGTGCCCGTACCGATCCTGAGTGATATGGGGCGTAAAGCCAAGTTGTCGCCGGAAGAGCGCGGCATCCGAGAGCGGCTGGCACGACAGGTGGTCGAGACCAAGAAGCTGGATTATTTCAATGTTTTGGGCGTTTCTCGCACCGCGCCCCGTGACGAGATCCGAAAGGCGTATTTCTCTCTTGCCAAGCAGTATCATCCGGACCGTTTGTATGCGACGGCCTCGCATGAGATCCGCTCGCTGGCAGAGGAATTGTTCAATCTGGTCTCGGCGGCCCACGACATGTTGGTGGATACTCAGGACCGTGCTCGCTACGAAGCACAACTGCAGTCAGGTGACAAGAGCGTGGTTTCCAGCGAGGTCTCCATGATCTTGACCGCGGAGGGTCTGTTTCAGAAGGGCGAGATGGCGCTGCGGAAACGTGACTACGGCAAGGCGGAGGAGTACTTCCGTGAGTCGTCGCGCATGTGCCCCGATGAGGGCGAGTTTCACGCATACCTGGGTTGGGCCATGTTCCAGAATAACCCCAAGGACGAGGGCACCGTGGTGGCTTCGCGTGACGAGTTGAGCCATGCCATCAGTCTCAACCCCAAGGTGGACAAGGCCTATTTGTTCCTGGGCTACATTTACAAGGCGATGAATTACAAAGAAATGGCTGAACACGAATTCGAAAAGGCCATCCAGTGCAATCCGGATTGCACAGAAGCCCTGCGGGAGCTTCGTCTGATAAGCCAACGTCGAAAGGGCAAGAAGAAAGGACTCTTGGGTCGTTGAGCCCCGGAGCTGATTCGATATGAGTCCGAGCATCGCTTTCGGTAAATACACCCTGGTCGCTCGTTTGTCCTCTGGTGCCGTGGCGGATATTTTTCGCGCCACAACTCAAACAGGAGACGGGCGAGAACTCGATCTTGTGATTAAGCGGATTCGGCCCGAGTTGACGCAGGAAGGACGCTTCGCGGTGCAGTTTGCCGAAAATGCTCGCCACATGTCCTTGCTGAACCATGAGAACATCGCCAAGGTTTACGAATGGGGCCAACACGAAAACGCCCTCTTTATCGCCATGGAGTATATACAGGGCACGAATCTTCTGAGCTTGATGGAATCGCATCTTCAGCAGCAGAAGCGCTTCCCCCCCACCATGGCTTTGTATGTACTGGCCGAAGTTCTGAGCGGCTTGAATTATGCTCACGGCATGAAGGATGCCTTCGGCAATCCCCAGCATGTCGTGCATCGGGATGTGAGTCCGGGCAATATTCTTATCTCCGCCGAGGGCCAGGTGAAATTGGTGGACTTCGGTTTGGCTCGAGCCGCGGTAGAGGTGCAGGCGGCCCGTCCGGAAGTGCTTGGGGGCAAGTATCGCAGCATGGCGCCCGAGGTGTTGCGGGGAGAAGAGGTCACCCCCAAGGCCGACCTCTATTCGGTGGGCGTGTTGCTTTATGAGTTGCTCACGGGGACCTCCATTACGGCACCGGAGAACCCGCAGGCCGCCGAGTCGGTGGCCCATGCCATTTTGCAGCGACCCGCCTCCAGCATTCAGCCGGATGTGCCATCTGAATTGGATGACCTGATTCGGCGCGCCACCAGCCCCGATCCGGCGGCCCGACCGGATTCGGCCATGGCCATGCGTGTCGAAGTGATGACTTTTCTTAATCGCTGGGATAGGAGCGTCGACGCGGGGAGCCTCGCTGCCTACATCGTCGAGAGTCTCTCCAGTGCGGCTGGTCAAGCGGGTGCGGCCGGCCAAACAGGGGTGGCAGGCGAAGGCGGCGGGCGAAGGCGACCGGGTTTTGCTTTTGGTGAAGCCACGAGCCACTGGTTCGCCAGTGGAGATGAAGTCGAACGGGTGAACTTCGAGTCGGAACCGGCACCAGCGCCTAAGAAAAAACCCAAGGGTGGATTCGCCGCGGGTTCGACTGTGATGGCCGTGGAAGAGAGTGGCTTGGGCCGTGGTCGACATTTGCAGGCCTGGGCCCTGGTGGGCGGTCTCCTGTTGCTGGTGGGGTTGGTGATTTTGATGGTGGTGATGAGCTCTGGGGATGAGGCGGCCGTCGCATCGGTTCAGCCTGATGATGAGCTCAACGCCCCCGCGGCCGGTTCTTATTCTGGACCGGTTCAGATTCATAGCAAGCCTGAACAAGTCGTAATTTTTGTGGACGGAGACATGATGGAGGTCCAGGGTCAGCCGCCTCGGATCATGGGCTTGAGAGCCGGCACCAGGCGCTTTAGATTGGTGGCGCCCGGCTACCTTCCCTGGGAGGGGGACGTGGAACTGGCCGCGGACGCCCCCAAGGTCATCGAGCAGGAGTTGAAAGAGCGGAGAGGAGATATTACGTTTCGCTCCAAGCCCACCAAGGCGTGGATCTATTTGGACGGCAAGAAGGTTGGGCGGACGCCCAAGACCTTCGCAAACTTGAGTGCTGCCTCCGCGCACAAGATTATCCTGCGTGCCCGTCGCCACAAGCCGCTGCGGTTCGAGATTCAACCCTCGGATTGGCCGGAGCGTCTGGATCAGGCATTTGTCCTTGAAAAGACGCTGGACAAGGTCAAGCGCAAGCGGCGAAGTAGGCGCCGGCGCTGATCTTCCTTCATCCTGAGAACGGGGTTTGTCATGTCTTCAGACGACATCGTCATCGTCGCCGCAACGCGTACACCTTTTGGGAAATTTGGTGGGGCGCTGCGAGAGGTTGCCGCCGTGGATCTGGGTGTCCACGTGGTTCGGCAACTGCTGGATGAGAGCGGGCTGGTGCCGAAACAGGTCGACGAGCTGACTTTTGGGTGTTGCATCCCGGCCGAGACCCAGGGGGTGGCGGCCGTGGTGGCTCGACAGATTTTACTCAAAGCCGGTTTACCCGCGGATCGACCTTCCACCACCATCGATCGCGCTTGTTGTTCCGGTTTGAGCGCATGTCAATGGGCATGGCGGTCCATCAAGCTTGGCGAGGCTGGATTGGCGGTAGCCGGGGGGACCGACAACATGTCCGCCACCCCCCATTTGGTTCGTGGGCTGCGCTGGGGATTCAAAATTGGCTCGCCGGAGCTTGAGGACCCGCTGTTTCGGATGGAGTACAAGACCTTCAACCCGGTCAGCGTGGACGCCGGCGAGGTGGCCCTTGAATATGGTGAGGATCGGGAGGCACAGGATCGCTGGGCCCTGCTAAGTCAGCAGCGCTACCAGGAGGCCCTGGCAGCGGGGAAGCTGAAGGATGAAATCTCGCCCATGCACCTGGCCGGCAAGAGAGGCACCGGCGTTTTGTTCGAGACAGACGAGTTGCCGCGACCGGATTCCAAGATGGAGTCTTTGGCCCGATTGCCGACCGTCTACGGTTCGCCCACGGTGACGCCGGGCAACGCCCCGGGCTTGGACGCCGGAGCCGCGGGTTTGATCCTGGCCAGCCGAGGCAAGGCCGAGGACCTGGGCTTGGACATCCTGGGTCGGCTGGTGCTGGTCAGTTCCACCGCCCTGGCACCCCGGCAAATCGCCAGCGTGCCGGCGGCGGCCATCCAAAAGGCCTTGAGCGCCGCGGGTTGGCAACTGTCCGATTTGGACTTGATCGAGATCAATGAAGCTTTTGCGGCGATGCCCCTGGTGAGCTCGCGCATTTTGGCTGACGGAGATGAAGGGCGTCTGACCTCCCTGCGCGAAATCATTAACGTCAACGGGGGGGCCATCGCCATTGGGCACCCCATCGGGGCGAGCGGTGCCCGTATTCTTTTGACCTTGATCTATGAACTTAGACGACGCGGCGGGGGACGCGGCGCGGCAGCAATATGCGGGGGTCTGGCTCAGGGCGAATGCGCCCTTGTGGAGGTTTGACGATGTCATCAAGTAAGGTTGCGGTAATTGGCGGTGGTAGTACATATACACCAGAACTGCTGGATGGCTTGATGCGGCATGCGGCGGATCTCGACCTGGCGCAAGTGGTTTTGGCCGATCCCGATGAGGAACGTTTGGCTGTTGTGGGTGGTTTCTGTCGCCGCATGCTTCAGGCGGCGGGCTCATCGATACGACTTGAGACGACCGGGTCCAACGAGGAAGCCATCGAAGGCGCGAGTTTTGTTTTGACGCAGATTCGAGTGGGCGGACAGGCGGGTCGACATCTGGATATTCAACTGGGTCTGACCCACGGATTGGTGGGGCAAGAAACGACGGGGGTGGGCGGGTTTGCCAAAGCGATGCGCACCGTGCCTGTTATGCTGGGGCTTTGCGAGGAGATGGAAAAACGCTGCCCGAAAGCCTGGTTGATCAACTTCACCAATCCCTCCGGTCTGGTGACTGAAGCCATTTTGAAATACGGCCGTGAGCGAGCCATCGGCCTTTGCAACAACCCCATCAACCTGCACCTGGATTCGGCCAAACTTCTGGATGTGGATCCCGGCCGATTGCAGCTGGACTACATCGGCTTGAACCATTTGAGCTGGGTGCGACGCATCCTGGTGGACGGTCGTGATGTTTTGCCGGGGACGCTGGCTCAATTTGCATCGGCCGGGCGCCCGGCCAACATCCCCGATGAGCTGGACTACCCGGATGCCTTTCTGCAAGCCCTTGGGGCCATCCCTTGTTCTTACTTGCGTTACTTCTACCGAACGCGGGAAGTGGTGGCCGAACTGAAGGCCAAGACCCGCTCGCGAGCTGAAGAGGTCATGGAAGTGGAAGAGGAGCTGCTCGCGCAGTATCGGAATCCTGCCCTGACGCAGAAACCCGAAGCCTTGAGCAAGCGTGGCGGTGCCAATTACAGCCGGGCGGCGGTGGACTTGATGAGGTCCATCGCCACCGACTCAGGGGCGCGACACGTGGTGAACGTGCGCAACGGATCTTGCCTTGCTTCCTTGCCTTCTGATTGCGTCGTGGAAGTGGGTTGTCAGGTCGGTGCCGATGGGGCCACTCCTTTGGCGCTGGAGGAGCCGGCGCCGGAAATTCGTGGGCTCATGCAGCACGTCAAGGCCTACGAAGAGCTGGCGGTGGAGGCTGCGGTCAAGGGCGATCGGGCCACGGCGATCCTGGCTCTGGTCAGCCACCCCCTGGTTGCGGACGTGGATCTGGCGGTTTTGCTCGTCGATGAAATTGCCGGGGTTCACAAGCTGCCCTGGTCCGTGGGCAGCAGAAATCCATGATGTCCACAAGTTCGATTTGGCGCTTGCCGGGTGTGGGATTGACCATCAAGGCCATCGAGCGTTGGGGCGGGCTGATCTTTGAACGCCCCAGAGTTCCAGAACTTGAGCCCGTGACAGAGACCTCGTCTTTGGACCGATTCGTCGAGGAGGGGGTGCCGGGTCTTTGGGCTGGTGCTGCCTGCATCGACATCACGCCGCCAGACCCAGAGGGAATGTACGTGGCGGGTTTTGGTCTGGACCGGATCTGCACAGGCGTTCGGGACCCTCTCTATGCTCGTTGTCTGGTGTTGCGTCTGGGATCGGTACCCTTTGTCCTGCTCAGCTTGGACCTCATCGGGCTTTTCGCCAACCGTGTGCAACGACTGCGTAGCTTGATCAGCCGCTCGCATCCGGCTTCGGTTTGGATTTGCTCTACGCACAATCATCAGAGCCCGGATACGCTTGGGATATGGGGAAAGAGTTTTGCCGGGCATCTGCCGGTACGGTCGGGCCTGGATGCAGGTTACATGGATTTTTTGGAGGGCCAGATTTTATCGGTCGTGGAACAGGCTCTGGAGGCGGCCCGGCCGGCGAGGTTGAGCATGGCCCATGGAGAATTCGATCGCGCAGGCCATTGGGTGCACAACGAGCGCAGTCAGGTTTTGGATCGAGACATGCGGGTTTTGCAACTGGACGACGAGGCCGGTGCTTCCATCGCCACCGTGGTTCAACACGCCTGCCACCCAGAGACTTTGTGGAGCGACAACACCCGCATTAGCGCCGATTTTTGTTCGGTTTGCTGTCGGCAAGTTGAAAAGCGCATCGGGGGCACGGCCTTGTATCTCAACGGGGCCTTGGGGGCCATGGTCAGTGCAGCCGTGGGCGATCACACGCCGCTTGATGTCCGGGAAGGACTGGTGGACAGGCTCGGCCTGCAGCTTGGCAAGGCGGCCTTGCGTTTGGTCGGGCGCGCGAGACGCAAGGGCGCACAAGAGCCGGCCTTAGATATCGCCGTGACCCAGGTGGTCATGCCCATCGAAGACAACCGGCTCTATTCGTTCTTGCATGCCTTGGGAATCATCGAAGGCCGGGATCTTTCCGGGGGCTTGCGCACGGAAGTGGGCCTTGCGCGGATCGGATCGGTTTGGCTCTTGGGCTTGCCGGGTGAAGCCTCACCCGAGTTGGGCCTGGAGCTGTTGGCCCGCTTGCCTGGCGATAACAAACTCTTGCTGGGTCTCGCCAATGACGAGATCGGATATTTATTGCCGCCAGAGTTTTTTCACGATCCAGCTTACGCTTACGAACAGAGCATGTCCCCCGGGCCCATGGCGGCCACCCGGATCGCCCTGGGACTGGAGCGCTTGATGGATCTCTTGGGTGGGTTTTTGATTGGCAAAGCTTGATCTATGGTTTTTTGGGGGATATGATTCTTCCTGATTCCTGAAAGATTGTTGACGAACGAAAGGAGGGTCGCGTGAGATCCTGTCGTTGGGTGATGTTTTTGGTGTTGCTCCAGGCTACGCCGGCTGTGGCGCAGAGTGCCTGGGAAACATATTCGGGATACATGGATGGCTGGATGGAACGAGCGGGGGACTTGGACCTTTATGGTGTCACCGCCCAGTTGCCCCAGGGCGTGTTTTCCATGAAGTACGAGTGGAATACGCGCACCGCGGATGGACGCTACAACAACCATCGAGATCGCACCGCGATGGTCGAGCCCATCACTTTCGGTGAAGAAGAAAATCCTCTATTGGTGCTGGATTTGGGGGTCTCGGGTGGCGGTGGTGGTGTGACCATGCAGTTCGCTTATGGCATCACCGATCCCCTGGATTTTTATTTCGAGTTGCCCATGCAGTACGCCAATGTCCAGATGCGGCCCAAGCTGACCAAGCTGGACCCCTCGGCGCGAACCATGATCAATGCCTACGCCTCCGCTGCCGGTTATCCCCAGGCCGAGGCCGATTGGTTCAATGCGAGTGGTCAGACCACGGATCGCTACATGAATGAAGCGGCCGCCTGGTTCCTGGGCTACCTGCCGCGTCTCGGGCGTCCGGCCATGTATGTTGGAGATACCTATCCCGAGGATTTGGGCCCTGGCAAAGAGTACAACACCAATGGATGGGTCCTGGGTGACATCAACTTGGGGTTGTCGTGGAATTACAAACGCAGTTCTCGTTGGAGTGGTGCCCTGACGGGTCGGGTCTACCTGCCCACCGGCAGCATGGCCAATCCCAACAGCTCATTGACCCTGGGCACGGGTCCAGGCCTGGATCGCGGCACGGGCTCTTTCGGCGTGGGTTTCACCAAGGGCTATGATGTCCGCGTGTTCAAGTACGAGCATTGGGTGGACATCATCCTCTCCGCCGAGTTTACGGGTGGGTATTTTTTCAAGAGCAAGCGGCGCTACCCTGATTTCCCCAAGCCAACGACCGACGGCAACCAGCTTTTGGATTTGCTGGATGCCGAAAGGCTCTATTTTCCCGACATGTCGGATCTGACCGGCGGGTCGTATGAATACACGCCCGGTGTGGGGCTGGCCGCCTCTTTCGGGGTGTCGGTGGCCGTTCTCATGTTCGACGTGGGCGCTACCGTGGGCTATCGATTTTTTCAGGAGCCTGAGCTGAATGCGGATTGGCGATTCGAGCGCATGGTGAAGAATTTGGAAATGCAGGCGGCGGGTCACACGGAGATTTTGCGCCTGGCGGCTGGGGTCAATCTTTTGCCCCTCTACATTCCCTTGCGCATTCACTATCAGTTCGAAAAAGCCATCGGCGGGCGCAACACGCTTATTTTTACGGACAACCACTGGATCACGGTCCAGGGTTATATTCCTACCTTCTAAAGGGACGAGGACACGACCATGCGATTGATGACTTGGACTTGGACCCTCGGATTTTTCGTCGCCCTGGCGGCCTTACCGTCTTTGGCCTTTGGCCAGGAAGACACACAGCCTGCACCCACGCCTGCGCCATTGCAGGTGGCTACGGGTTCGGGACCCAGCATTGAGTTTCAGCTGGGCGCAGACGGCATGCACGGCTTTGGGGTTGAGCACGCCGAGTTCGTCGGCGGCGTCAACGCCACCTTGAGCTACCCTGTTTTGGATTGGCTTTGGGTGGGATTGCGGCCTGCCTTGCATTACGTGATGCACGATGAGCAGGTGACTTATGATGCGACCTGGTTGCATGCGGATGCCCACGTTCAGATTACCCTCTTGGATGATCCCGTTCGTCTCTATGGTTTGTTGGCCGGCGGATACGCCATGGCCCAGGATACCAACCTCTATGATGGCGTGGCCCATGGCTACAGCGCGCTCTTGGGGTTCGGCGTGGCCTGGAGGCCGGAGGACAGCAACGTGGGTCTTTTCGGCGAGTTGGGTTTTCGTTACGGTGCAGCCGGTCGGGACCGGATGCAACTGGCAACAGACGCCAACGGTGACTATATCTATGACGAGCCCACCCTGACCTGGCAGACCGAGGAGGTCAGCCAGAC
>JAFCZJ010000327.1 GCA_019314375.1 Deltaproteobacteria bacterium
CCCTGTTGAAAACTTGACCGGTGATAGTCGGGGAACCACTAGCTCCATCTTGAGCCTGGACCGCAGCAGACATCAAGGCAACAAGCAGGTTCAAAAGCAACACAGCCTCCCAGAACTGTAGATTTTTTTTGGGCCGACCAAAAAATGAGATCCTCATGAAACTCCTTTTTCCTCCCGCTTGGGCAGGGCATGAGGCTGGTCGGTGCTTCCTTTTCCAGCTTGCCCACACGAGAATCCATCTCACCCACCTTAAGGACTATTCCCTATTATCGCCATAGCAGCCCAGAAAACCCCTCCAAAGGATATTCCAACATTGTGGCTGGAATAAAGGCCGGAATTCAGCATACAGGAGTTAATTTACCTTATTTAACCAGATAACGCACTTCTATTCTTGGAATTGAGGATACCGGAGCACCCAATCCCTTGCCGGATCCCGGGATCCAGGATATTGTGGACTATCTTTATCTGGAAACCGTTTCGACGATGCACCCGTTTGCCGCGGAGGCCCACGATGACCGACGATAAGACCCTGCCCATGGATCCAGAAGACGACGACAAGACCCTTACGGATTTCGGCCCAAAGGCCGGAGGGATCGGAACCGACGCCGAGATCGGTGTAACCATCGGTCCCTACCGCTTGGTCTCGCGCCTGGGCGAAGGCGGCATGGGTGAAGTCTTCGCTGCCGACCAGACCGAACCCATCAAGCGACGTGTTGCCCTGAAGGTCATCAAGCCGGGTATGGATTCCCGCGCGGTCGTAGCCCGTTTCGAAGCCGAGCGCCAAGCCCTGGCCCTGATGGACCACCCGTGCATCGCACGGGTCATTGAGGCCGGCGCTACAAAACTCGGCCGGCCCTTCTTCGTGATGGAGTACGTGAACGGCATTCCCATCACCAAATACTGCGACCAGCACCGCCTGGACATGAAGCAGCGGCTCGAATTGATGATTCAGGTTTGCGAGGGCGTCCAGCACGCCCACCAGAAGGCCGTAATCCACCGTGACCTGAAACCATCGAACATCCTGGTCACGGAGGTCGACGGCCGACCTACCCCAAAAATCATTGATTTTGGCGTGGCCAAGGCCGTCGAACAACCCTTGACTGATAGCACAATGCACACGGTCATGGGCCAGCTGGTAGGCACCCCTGAGTACATGAGTCCCGAACAGGCAGCCGCCACGGGCACCGACATCGATACACGCACGGATGTCTATGCGCTGGGTGTCGTAATGTACGAGCTGCTGTCGGGAGCCCTGCCTTTCTCGGGAGCCGAGCTTCGCAAGGCCGGCTTGGCCGAAATCCAGCGCATTATCTGCGAGGTGGAACCGCCCCGACCCAGCACCCGCTTCACCTCCCTGGGTGATGAGGCGACGGCAGTGGCAGAACATCGCCACCAGGCACCGCGCCAGCTTGCTCGAGACCTGCGCGGTGATCTGGACTGGATCACCATGAAGGCTTTGGCCAAGGAGCGCGACCGTCGCTACGACACGGCCAACGGCCTGGCCATGGATATGCAGCGCTTCCTGAACAACGAACCCGTGCTGGCCTCACCCCCCAGTCCCGCTTATCGCCTGGGCAAACTGGTGCGGCGCAACCGCGGCGTTGTCGTCTCCCTGATTTCGTTGATGGCCATCCTGACCATGGCCACGGTGGTCAGCCTTTCCATGTATTTCCGCGCCGAGCGTGAGTCCACACGGGCCAGAACCGAGGCAGTCAAGTCCGCCGAAGTCTCCGGTTTTCTCAAGGAGATGCTCGCCGGGGTCGGCCCAGCGGCCGCCCGTGGCCGGGACACAGCCATGCTGCAAGAGATCCTCGCCGAAACTGAAACACGCCTGAGCCGGGACCTGGGCGACCAGCCTGAAGTCGAAGCGGCACTGCGCGAGGTGCTGGCCACGACCTCCATGGACCTTGGCGAATACGAGACCTCCCTGCTCCAGGCCCATCGGAATGTCGAGCTGAACCGAAGTCTCTATGGACCCACCGATCACCGGACCGCGACGGCCGTGGCCCTAGTCGGCAAGATCACGATGTTCCAGGGCGACTTCGCCACCTCCGACTCGCTGCTAAGCTGGGCCGACGCCCAGGTCAGCAAACAACTGGGATCCGGATCCATGAAGGCCCTTGAAATTCGTTCTTCGCGAATAGAGAACCTGTCTTTCGCCGGTCAGCTGGACCAAGCCTCAAAGCTGGCCGACGATATTCTGGAGTTGAAGGGCGGCACCGAACATTGGGGGGACGACGTCACACGCATGACCCTGTACCTCCTCGCCCAGATCCGGGCCGAGCAGCAGCGCTACGCCGAGGCTGACAGTCTCCATACCCTGGTGATTCCCATGCTCATCGCCAAGCTGGGCCCCGACCACCCAAACACACTGTCGGCCCGAGTCTCCCGTGGTCTGACACTGACCTATGCTGGAAGGCTCGAAGAAGCTGAACGCATCAACTTGGCAACCATGGCCGACCTGCGCCGCGTAGTGGGCCATGAGCACCCTGAGACCCAGACTGCCATGAACAATCTGGCCATCAC
>JAFCZJ010000328.1 GCA_019314375.1 Deltaproteobacteria bacterium
CCGAACGGCTGAACTGCAAACCCTGCTTTCCAACGAGTACACCGTTGGAGACCATGACGTTTTGCTGACGATGCCGCTGGAGTCGTACCGGAGTACGAGCATGGATGCGGCCGAAGAAATCCTGGCTATCGGCCGCGAAGTGACCTTGCAGCACAAGGACGAATTGCTGGCCCTGCGCGATGCCTGTGGCGCGAAGGTGCAGGATCCTCCACCGCATAAGCCATTGGTGGGTCCGGTCACCCTGCGTACCATTGAAGTTCGAGGGTTGCAACGCCTTCAACCCGGGCGGGTTCTCGACCGGCTGCAAATGCACCCTGGCGATCGGATGGAACTCGCCGCCGCCTGGCGCAAGGCGGAATGGCTGGCCCGGGAAGGGAGCTTCCGGACCATCGGGTTCGAGTTCGAACGGGTGGCCTCCGACACGACCGACGTGGTCCTGCACGTCCAGGAAGAGACCAGCCCCAGACTGGAAATGGGTGCCAGCGTGATCACCGATGACGGCGTGGCCGTCATGGGACGTCTGCGTTACGACAACATCTTTGGACGGGCAGGCTTGAGCCTGCTGAGCTATCGATACAGCGATCGCGAGGCGCGCCTCAACGGTTTGCTGGACCAGCCCATCAACGGGCCTGGATGGCTGGGGATGCGGGCGCGGTTCCTATGGCAACGCGAGCTTCCCGAAGTCTACGACAATGGTCTCGAGGTGGACCGCTTCGTCTTCCGACGGACCCAGCTCGGTCTTGACCTCACGGTCCACACCTTCCGGCGTGGCTGGAGTCTTTACCTCGGCGGGGATGTCGGTCAGACCAACAGCTACCTGGAGAGCCGCCGCATTCCCGGGACGGGTGATCAGCCGCTACAGACCTTTCATCTTACCCTGGAGAGCCATGGTCGCGATCTTCCTGTTTCCCAGCCCCTTCGTGGCGCGCGAATAAGGTACGTCCACTCGTTTGGTGATACGGGCGACCAACCCCAATGGTGGCGCATGGATCTGGGATTTGTTCTGCCCGTGGGAGGCCTGGGGTCCTGGCGGCCGGTATGGGCGGCAGGTGCCGTGGCCAGCCCGGCCGATATTCCCGTAGTGCACCAGGGCCGTGCCGGTGGCCCCCGCGGTTGGGTCGGTCTGCGCCGGCAGGAGATCATTGCTCCGCAGATCGCCTGGTCCCGGGCGGCTCTTCAGTACCTGCTGGGCGGCGGGTTCCACCTGGAAGCTGCCGGGGCCGTGGGCATCATGTCGGCCACGGCGGAGGGCCCCGCATCCCCACAAACTGAAAAATCGAAGGCACAAAAATTCATGCTCCCATCGCCGCTTGAGCCCAGAACGCTGGGATCGGCGACCATGATGAGCTTGCGATAACGATCCGCGGCCACCAGTTTTGCATCGCCCACGCCATCGGCTTGCGCCTCCTGGATGACCTGGATCAAGCCGGGCTGGAAGGCCTGTTGATCCGAGTTGTTGGGGCTGTTTTCCCAATTCCCCAGAATCTCTTCCTGGTTGTCCTCGTCCATGCCCTCAAAGTAATCGCCCGCTCCGTCCTGCATAATGTCTGCGTCTTGCGAACGAAAGCTGATGGAGGACACGCTGCCCTGGGTAATGCCGTTTTCCTCGCTCAAGTGACTGAAGTAGATATCCACGCCCAAATCGGTCTCGCAAGCCGCCAGGGTGCCGGGGATGTCATGCAGGCCCATAACCTTTCTGTGACCGCTCAACAAATTCACCTTGGTGATGGTTCGGGCCGCCGCATTGGCCACCAGCACCTCGTAGACCGGAACGCTTGTCTCCCCGAATCCCAAATGATCCACCCGCGCCTGCAAGGCCACCGGGCCCGAATCCAACTCGAAACCGCGACTGAGCTCTTCGAGCAGAGGATGCCCCGGTCCCCGGTATGCAAAAAGATCCTCGGAAGAAGCCTGGCCCGTGGCGGTGGAGACTTTGATGGACACAAGGCTATCGATCGGCAACTCGGGCACCCGCACCCTGAGCTCGGTGCCCGCCTCGTTGACGGAAAGGATCGCGGCGCTCTCGGTGCCGAAAAAAACGATGTTGTCTTCGGCCACGGGCTCAAACTGCTCGCCATAAATGACAAGGACCGTGTCCAAAAATCCACGGGGCGGATCAAAAGAGCCGACAAGGACGGAAGCCGGCGGGGCGTCGAAAGAACGCTCGCAGGCTGTGAGCGACAAAACCGCGAAAAGACCGACCCACGACAGCAGACGAATTATGCGCATGATTTCCTCCGCCGACATTCTAGCCAGCTTTGGGGGCTTAGGCTAGTACCCAGAGGAAAGAGGGGCCCTTCTTCTAAGATTCCCAGGCCTCCAGGATCCGCAGGGCGTTGCCGCCCAGGATGAGACCCAGCTCTTCGTCGGAAAATCCGCGCTCGGATAACTTGGCGGTGAGGACTGGCAAATCCGCCACGTCCCGAAGTCCCCGCGGCATCCAGGTGAAGGCGTCCATGTCGGTGCCCAGCATCAGATGCTCGGCACCCACCCAATCCGCCACCCGGGCGTACTCGTC
>JAFCZJ010000329.1 GCA_019314375.1 Deltaproteobacteria bacterium
CGAGGCGGTCCGGGCCAACTGTGCCTATTGAGCGGGGCCACGGGCATCGAAGCCGACCGGGTGCTCTTACTCGGCCTGGACCGGGATCATCCAGGGCCGGCCGCGCGCTGGAGAAGCACTGCTGCGCGGGCGACCCGTTATGCCAGGCTGCGCGGTTTGCGACGGCTGGCCTTTGTCTTGCCCTCTGAACTCCTGAATGAAGAGGAAAACGAAGTGCTGGCCTGGGTGGCCGAGGGTTGTGTGGGTGGGGCCTACGGTTTCGACCATCTCAAGGGAGACAAAAAGAAACTACGCCCCAAGCCTTCTTCCTGCGATTTGCTCATCGATAAAAAAGATCCCAAGGCACCGACGCGTATTACCCAAGGCACCGACGCGTATTACCGCGGCCATGCGCCAGGAAGTCAAGCAGGCCGAGTTACGTGCCGAGACGGTGAACTGGGTCCGGGATCTCGTCAACGAACCGCCCAATCTCCTTGGACCCGTGGAGTTGGAGCAAGAGGCCCGTGAGATGGCCGGCCGCGAGGGTTTAAGAATGACCGTTCTCGGCGACAAGGCCATCAAGAACAGGGGCATGGGATTGCTGGCCTCGGTGGCGGCCGGGACCCGGCAAGGGGCCAAGCTGCTGCATCTGCGCCATCTACCCGAGGGACCTGTTCGGGGCCGAGTGGCCCTGGTGGGCAAGGGCGTCACCTTTGACTCCGGAGGCCTCTCTCTCAAGCCGCCCTCCAGCCAGCCCGACATGAAGTCGGACATGGCGGGCGCGGCCACCGTTTTGGGCATCATGCGAGCCGTCGCCCAGGAAAATCTACCTTGGGAAGTCCACGGCATCGTCCCCACCTGCGAAAACATGCCCGGACCGGGCGCCACAAGGCCCGGCGACGTCTTCCAAAGCATGTCCGGAAAAACCGTCGAGGTTCGCAACACCGACGCCGAGGGCAGGCTGATTTTGGCCGACGCTTTGACCTACGCCAAAGAACTCAAACCCGATCTCATCGTCGACTTCGCCACCCTGACCGGGGCCTGCGTGGTCGCTTTAGGCAGCCTCACCGCCGGCGTCTTCGGCAACAAGCCTGAATGGAACGAAAGAGCCAAGGCGGCCGCCGACAAGGCCGGGGAACTGGTCTGGCCCATGCCCTTGGAGCCCGGCTTGAA
This sequence comes from Deltaproteobacteria bacterium, assembly GCA_019314375.1. Taxonomy (GTDB): domain Bacteria; phylum Myxococcota; class B64-G9; order B64-G9; family B64-G9; genus JAFCZJ01. The sequence continues at coordinate 1,153 of JAFCZJ010000329.1, forward strand.
ATCAGAACTCCGCTCCAACGTCGCGGATCTCCGCAACACAGGCAGCCGCTGGGGCGGCGCGATAAGCGCGGCCCTATTCTTAGAAGAGTTCGTCGACAAGACCCCCTGGCTACACTTCGACATCGCCGGCCCCGGCTTCTTAGACAAAACCCACGGCTTCCACCCCAAAGGCGGAACCGGCTTCGGCGTGCTGAGTCTACTTAGTCTGTTAGGTCTGAAGGGGACAGATTGACGGCAGAGGTGGACGTTGTTCCCCCTCTAAAAGGTCGCTGGATAACCATGTGGGGGCATGTAGGTAAAATCATCGGTTGGTTTTGTAAGGCATGGGAAAATTAGGCTAAAGCGTGTCTCACGATGAGACGTTTGGATGCTTGTCCAGCCACCTGCCAGCGGGCTGATCGAGGCCTTCGGCAGGCCGGTCAGAGGGCCCCTTTCGACGAGATTTTCTCGAGTTTCAGCCGAATGTCTCGATGAGAAAAACAAGGATTTCGGGGACGGGGTATTCCAAGAATGGTGGAGTCACCGGATCGCTTGGACTGATTCAAGCATCCTTCAAGCCAAAATGACGCGCCGGATTGGTTTTGAACAACCACAGCCCGCTCTGGAGCTGACCCAAACCAGGTTCTCTCCTTCCGGCGACCATGCAAAATTGTCGAGTTGTTCGTCATCGAGATAATCCGCGTCGAGAAGCGCGGGCGCCTCGCCCACGGTAACTATCCACAGCTCGCAGGCACCCAGGTCGCAAATCGTCCTCGGCCAATATCCGTCTATCGCGAAATCGTTGGCGCATCTCTGGTCAAGGTGCAAAGCATGTCTGGATATGCTCACGCCACTCAGAATGCTGCTTGCGACCGCCGTCTCGCTGTTGAAAAGCCGCCGAGACCTTGCCCTGGAGAACCTCGCATTGCGACAACAGCTCGCTATCCTCAAGCGCGTCCGTCCCAGGCCACGGCTAAATGATCTGGATCGTCTGTTCTGGATCTGTCTTTCGAAGTCATGGAAAGGCTGGGCCGAGACCTTACACATTGTCCAACCGGAGACCGTGGTTCGATGGCATCGCAAGGGATTTCGCTTGTTTTGGACCTGGAAGAGCCGCCATCGAAAGCCGGGCCGCCCGACCGTATCCAAAGAGGTCCGCGATCTTATAAAGAAACTCAGCCGAGCGAATTTCACCTGGGGCTCGCCCAGAATCCAAGGCGAGCTCGCCAAGCTTGGCATCGAGGTTTCACAGTCCACTGTTGCACGATACATGGATCGCTCAGGCCGACCACCATCCCAGACATGGCGAACCTTTCTCGACAACCACACAAAAGACATTGTCGCCGTTGATTTCTTCACCGTCCCCACCGCCACGTTTCAGGTCTTGTTCGTTTTCCTAATTCTATCCCACGACCGCAGAAAAGTCCTTCATTTCAACGTCACCGACAATCCCAGCGCCGAGTGGACCGCGAGGCAGATTAAGCAAGCTTTTCCGTACGACACGGCCCCGAGATTTCTTCTGCGTGATCGGGATGGCATCTACGGTGAGGTGTTCCGAAAGCGTATCAAGTCGATGGGCATCGAAGAAGTGATCACCGCCGCCCGGTCGCCGTGGCAAAATCCCTACGTCGAAAGAATGATCGGCACAATT
>JAFCZJ010000212.1 GCA_019314375.1 Deltaproteobacteria bacterium
AATGCTGTCACGGAAGGGCGCTCGTGAACAAGCAGCATATTGCGAAGTTTGTCCTGCACGGGTTTGGGAAAGCGACTCTGCTTGGCGTCAGAGCGTCGTTGGCGATTGCCTTGGGCGATTCGACGACTTGCGTTGACAAAAGATGAGTCTAAATCTAACAGAGACATGGTATAATTATGACATAATTGGGCCATATTGCAAGCTTGCGAGACTCTCATTCATAGATAATCCAGCTTGTGGGCCATGGCCAGCATATCGTTACTCAGGGCCACCAGGGCGTGTAAGAGCCAGCCATACCAAAACGAGCGGGTCCTCAATGCCAAGAATCCCAGGATCACGCCCGCGAAAACCGCCGCCAGGGTTTCGATTTCGGGTTTGCCGAAATGCATGATCGCGAAGGGGATGGTCTGGATGAAAATGGCGTAGGCACCCAGTTTCGGCTTCAGGCCGAAAAGCATGAAGCCGCGAAAGATGAACTCCCAGCCGATGAAATAGGCGGCGTAGGCCAGTTGATAGATGACAAAATGGGAGATTGAGCTTCCAGCGGCCGAGTAAAGCGGGTATTTGGCCTGAAAGCTGGGTTGGTAGCTGACAAAGAGCAAAATGGGCAGAAAGAGTACGAACATGCCCAAGGAAGCCTTGAGTCCGAAGCGCCAGTCGCCTAGGCCCACACCCCATTCGATCAGGGGCTTCTTCAGCACGAATCGCCCCAGGAGCAAGGGGACGACGCCCAGCATGAGCAAACTACAGCCGTACCAGTAGAAAGCCGGGTAGAGACGGGCATAGCCGCCGGGTTTGAAATAGCGACTGAAGTGGGCGCGGAAAAAAGAAGACGAGCCGTTGTCGTGGAAGATAATCAGCAGGATGGTGCTGGCCACCAGGATGAAAACAGTTTTTCGTTCAAGGCCTTTGGCGTGTTCTGCAAAGTGATGCTTGAACCAGCCGCCCCCCTTTTTGAGCAGCTCAGTCACGCTTGGCCAGCTCGGCAAGAGCCCGGTCGATGCGCTGTAAGGTCTCTTCCTTGCCGAGGATGCCCAAGACAGCGAAGAGGGAAGGGGTGGCGGAGCTTCCGCTGATGGCCACGCGCAAGGGTTGGGCTACCTTGCCCAGCTTGCCTTCGACCAGCGCATCCGCCAATTTTCGTAAGTTCTCTTCGACTGCCTCGCCATCGTCGAGATCGGCTTTGCTTACCATCTCGCGCAGTTGGACCAGGATCTCGGCGGCGTTGGCTTTCCACCACTTCTTGACCGCCTTGGGATCATATTCAGTCGGCGCCTGGTAGTAAAAAAGCGCCTGCTCGGCCATGTCCACGAGCGTTTTGGCCCGGGGTTTGAGGGTTTCGACCACGGCGTCGAGCCGGGGACCCGCCTCGGCCTTGTGGCCGCGCTCTATGAGCAAGGGCAGCAACAACTCGGAGAGCCGATCCGTATCTTCTTCTTGGATATAGTGCGAGTTGAGCCACTTGAGCTTGTCCGGGTCGATGATCCCCGCCGACTTGCCCACGCCGTCCAGGTCAAAGAGTTTTTCCAACTCCTCACGGCTGAAGATTTCCTGGTCCCCGTGACTCCAGCCAAGGCGGGTCAAATAATTGACCAGCGCATGGGGCAGGTAACCCATGTGGCGATATTCCTGCACTGAAACACTGATGCCCAGGGCTCGGTATTCTTCCTCACGGCGTTTCGACAATTTGGAACCGTCCGGGCCGTGGGTCAGGGGCATGTGGGCAAATTTCGGGGCCTTCAGACCCAGGGCCTCGTAGATCAGAAGTTGCTTGGGCGTGTTGTCTAAGTGATCGTTTCCCCGAATCACATGGCTGATGCCCATGTCGGCGTCGTCGACCACCACGCAGAAATTGTAAGTGGCGCTGCCGTCGGAACGAGCCAGGATCATGTCGTCTAAGCGCTCTTCATCGATGGGGATGGTGCCCAAGACCAGATCGGTGAAAGAATCCGGCAGGGCATCCCAAGGGGTCTTGAAGCGCACAACGAAGGGCTGGTCGCCCAGGTCTCGCTTCGGGTCCAGCTCCCGGCAGGTGCCGTCATACTTATAGGTGCGTTTTTCCGCGATGGCCTTCTGGCGTTTGGCATCCAAATCCTCGGCCTTGCAGGTGCAGCGGTAGGCCTTGCCCTCTTCCAGCAAGCGGTCCAGATGCTTGCGATAGAGCTCGGTTCTTTGCGATTGGAAGACCGGCTCTTCATCCCAGTCCAGGCCGATCCATCGCAGGCTGTCTAGAATCTGCTCCACCGCCTCGGGCGTGGATCTTTCTTTGTCGGTGTCTTCAATGCGCAGCACGAAACGGCCGCCGTGGTGTCGCGCGAAGAGGTGATTGAAGATGGCGGTTCGAACTCCACCCACGTGAAGGTAGCCGGTAGGGGAGGGAGCGAAACGTACGCGGATGTCTTGGCTCATTATTTCTCCGGATTCAGCGGTATGCGCGCATCCAGCTTTGCTGGGGGCGTCGGACGTAATAGTCGCGCACGGCGGCCATCAGGGTGTCGGAAGCCAACAGCGCGCAGTGGTGCTCGGCTTCGGGCATGCCGCCCAAGGCCTCCAGGATGCGTGATTGGGTGATGGTTTTGGCTTCGGATGCATCCAGGCCTTCGGCCAGGCTTGCGCACATCGAGCCGCTGGCCATGGAAGAGACACAGCCGTCGGTGGTGAAGTGGACCTGAAAGAGTCGATCATTCAGGACTCGGATCCAGAAGTTCATGGTGTCGCCACATGAACCGGTGATGCAGCCGTGACCGACGAAGCGTTCTGGCTCGCCAAAGTTGTGCGGTTTTTTCATGTGTCGGACGGCTTGTTCCGAGAAGGAGAAAGGTTCCTGGTTCAAGACTTCTTGCTTGGTCTGTTCAGTAGGCTCCATCTAAATCCTCCTGTGCCGACCGGATCTATAGCCCTTCATTGGCTTCGGGGCAAGCCTTGACCGTGACCTGTCCCGAGACCTAAGCTGTCTCCATGATCAAGCTGAACGCCATGGCCGGGATGCTGCTTTTTGGGTTGCTGCTTTGCTGCCTTGCCCCACCACAGGCTCAGGCTTACTCGCGCAGCAGCGACCCGGACACAGGCGAGGCGCTTTACCAGGCCAATCGCCAGGTTGAGGTCTTGGCCCATCAGGCTTGCAGTTTCGAGTTGGCGACCGCCAACTGTCTGCCCGCCTTGTGGGCGGGCTTGGACGCCTGGAACAACCATCCTTGCGCGGATTTTACCTTCCTGACCGGCGGCACCACCAGCGACGGCAGCTTTGGTTACAACCCGGACAACATGGACGCCAATTTCAACCTGTTGATCTTTGTGCGGGATGGCTGGCGCCACGACCGTGGTGCCCTGGCCATGACCACCACCACCTACGACGCCAACACGGGGCGCATCGTGGACTCGGACGTGGAGTTCAACGAGCAGCATTTTGTATTTGCCACCGATGGCGATCCTTTGTGCTACGATCTACAGAGCACCATGGCCCACGAAGCCGGTCATATCCTGGGTCTGGCCCACTCGGCGTCTTGGGACGCCACCATGGATCCCCAGATCGATCCGGGTGAGCTCGAAAAACGAGATCTTCACAGCGATGACATCGAAGGCCTCTGCGCCATCTACCCCCCGGATTCCGGTTGCGATTGCGCCAGTGCTTCAGGTGGCACGATTGGCCTGTTGTTTGCCCTGGGTCTGCTTGCTTTTCTTGGGCGGTGGTCCCTGCGAGGGCCTTGACGGCTACAGGCCTGCGGGCCTAATATGCGGTTAATGAAACGGACACTTATCCTGTTATCCGCCTTGTGCGTCTTGTCGGCGCTGTGTATTTCAAGTCTGCCCGCTCAGGCATCAACGGCTCTGTATCTCAATCTGGATGCTCTCATCGAACAGGCCGACCGGGTGGTGGTGGTCGACGTGGAGTCCTGTAGCAGCGCATGGGGCCCCAGGCGACGGCTTATCCACACCACCTGCACGTTGAAGGTGGACCAGGATGTCGCCGGGTCGGGCCCTGCTGAAATCAAACTGCTGCAGCCCGGGGGCAAGGTCGGCCGCTGGGCGCAGAAGTCCCACGGCTATCACGGCTTCGTTGAGGGCCAGAGACTCTTGCTCTTTTTGCGTCTCCAGGGCGGGGTGGCGAGGGTCGTGGGCATGAGCCAAGGTGTTTTTCTGCCGAAGGCGAAGCTCTGGAAACAAGCAATCCAGGGCCTGAGCTTCCCCAAGGGCGGGGGCGATGCGCTGGAATTGAATGAGCGCAAGGATTTTGAGCGTATCCGCTTTGTATGGAAACCCAAGGAAAAATGATGACTAGTGTTTCTAGCGGAGGCACAATCTTGTCAGTTGAGACAAGGTTGCAAGCTTGTGCACCAGAGCAGAAACACTTGTGCCGAGTCGGGAAGCGACACGGTGCTAGTGTTTCTAGCGGAGGCACAATCTTGTCAGTTGAGACAAGGTTGCAAGCTTGTGCACCAGAGCAGAAACACTTGTGCCGAGTCGGGAAGCGACACGGTAATGGTTTCTGTTGGCGCATGATCTGGACCGGCCTTTTGGCCGTGGCCTGGATGCTTCCTTCCAGCGCGACGGCCTTTGAGCGTTCTCGCGACCCTGATAACTTTGCCTGCCTGTGGTGGGATACGCGAGAGGTAGAGATCGTCTTGAATCAGGTCTGTAGCGATGATGTGGCCGAGGCCAACTGTGTACCGGCGATTCGGCGGGCTCTCGACGTTTGGAATGAGCCCGTCTGTTCTGACTTTCAATATTTGTCTGCTATGAGTGCGAGAACAGACGTGGGATTCGACCAGGACGACCAGGACAGCAACATCAATCTGATCATCTTCATTGAGGATACTGCATCCTGGCGTCACACGCCCTCATCCATCGCCATCACCACGACCACTTACGATCGGCAGACTGGGCAGATCGTGGACACGGACGTGGAATTCAACGGCGTGAACTTCACGTTTTCCACCAGTGACTCGGCTGTGGATCGGATGGACATTGAAAATACCCTGGCTCACGAGGCCGGCCATATGCTTGGTTTGGATCACAGCTCGAACCCGGATGCCACCATGTGGGGCACGGCCGGCCCGGGCGAGGTGAATAAACGAGATTTGACGGATGACGACGTGGACGGGCTTTGCCACGTTTATCCGGCCGGTGAGGATTTGCCCGCATGTCCCGGGGGGCCACCTCCGCCTGATGATGGTGGTTGTAGCGCCGCGGGCAAGCCGGACAGCATGTTGAGCTTGATCGGAATGGCTTTTTTGGCGTACATATCTCGTCGGCGACGTCACGTCGGCGTGTCTGGTTGATGGGAGGTAGGATTCATGAAACTGAGATTTCTTTGGCTGGCCTTGGTCCTCGCGATGGGGGTTCTGCTGACTGCCGCTTGTGATGATGGCACCCGCTTTCGGACGGTCAAGACGCATTACGATTTGTTTTTCCCCGAAGGCGCGGTGCAGAAGGATACCTTTGTCCAGAAGGCCTCGGCCAAGATCGATGTCTTGTGGATCATCGACAACTCGGCCAGCATGCAGCAAGAGCAGGCCAACCTGGCGGCCAACTTCAATGCCTTCATCAGCGTGGTGGAGGATTCGGAAGTGGACTACCAGATCGGCGTGACCAGCACGGACGTGGATCTGCACGGCGGCAGCCTTTTGGGCAACCCCAAGATCATCGTGCCCGGACCCGACGCCGAAAGCCAGTTCGCCGCCAACGTGCAGGTGGGCATCGACGGAGGGGGCCACGAACAGGGCCTTTTGGCTGCTCATACGGCCCTGAGCGAGCCTTTGGTCTCTTCCGGCAACGCGGGCTTTTTGCGCGCCGACGCCGCTTTGGCCATGATTTTCGTCAGCGACGAAGACGACCATTCCTTCGGCATGATTACCTACTACCGGCGCTTTTTTGAGCAACTCAAGGGCGTGGGCAATGAAAACAGGGTCATGGCCGCGGCCATCGTTGGCGATCAACCCGATGGTTGTTCCAATCCCTCAACGGGCTCCGCCGCGGCCGGCACCCGTTACCATCAGCTGGCGCAGGCCGTGGGCGGCAACATCGGCTCCATTTGCTCGGATGACTTTGGAGCGACTTTGAACCAGATGGGTTTGACCGTGGCCGGCCTGGATCGCAAGTTTACCCTGTCCGACACCAACCCGGATGCCAACTCCGTCACGGTCATGGTGGACGGGCAGCCCAAAGAGCAAGACTGGGAGACCGGCTGGTGGTACGAGGACGGCATCATCTCCTTCAACGGCAGCTACGTGCCGCCCCCCGGGGCCGTCATTGAGGTCAGCTACAAGCACCCGCAGCGGGAGTTTCTCCTCAGCCAGACGCCGTCTTATGATTTGGCGGATCCGGGCGCGGACATTTCGGTGATCGTTTACCCCCCGGAGGCTTCCGATTGTTCAAGCAATGACGACTGCGCGGGTTTGACCTGCGGTTTGGCCGCCAAATGTGGTGGACAGCCCATCGACTACAGCCTGTCTTCCGGCTGGGTTTTGGAAACCCGGAATCTAGCTGGGGCTGATCAGTTCATCGTGGCTTTTGAGCGGAACTATTATCCCGAAGGCGGAGCCACCGTACAGGTGGAGTACTCTTGTCTCGGCGGTTGCGTCAGCCCCTGACGTGAAGGGAATGGATGCCATGCGACGCGTGATATTGATCATGATGCTGAGTTTGCTTTGGGCCGCTTGCGCGGGATCGAGCACGGATGATGGTTGCAAGAAAGATGGGGATTGCCCTATCAATTGGCGCTGTGACGTCTATTCGTCGTCCTGCCGTTGCGTCAGCGACGCCGCCTGCAACGCGGACCTCGGCGAGAAGTGCATGCCCGATGGTCAATGCCGCATTTATACAGGCTGCACAAGCGACGTTGAATGCGGCAGCTTGTATCGCTGCGATACGGGCACGGGCGAATGCCTGTGTATCGACGACGCGGCTTGCGCCGAGGGCGAAAAATGCAACGACTCGGGCTTTTGTCAGCCGGCGACGGGTTGTTTCGACAACGAGGACTGTGGTCAGGGCGAGTACTGCGACACGGGCACCCGCGCCTGCATCCCCTCGGGCACTTGCAATACCAAATTTCAATGCGCAATCGGGCAGGTCTGTCTCAACGGCACCTGCTCGCCGGGCTGCGAGGACCACGGAGACTGTGCGCTGTTCTCAGCCTGCATCTCCGGCACCTGCCAGGACGGGGTCTGCGGCGACAACAGCTTCTGCGGCTTCATGGAGTATTGCCAAGGCGGCCAATGTCTTTCGGCCTACAACAATCAGTACGCGCCTTACTGCAGGGCCTGTGATAGCGCGGATCCTGGGAGTTGTGGCGAGATGAGCAACCCTTGCTTGATTTACCCCTTGATAGGTGATCCTTTTGATGACGCCTATCCCGACAATTGGCGGACCGAGGCTTCCGACCCCTCGAATTATTGCGCTGTGGATTGCTCCGGCGGACAGGCCTGCCCCAACGGTTTCAATTGTTCCTCCATCATCTCCATCACCATGGACGATCTCTGCACGACCGACGCGGATTGCCCGGGCGGCTTGCCTTGTCTGAAGGATGAGGAAGAAGACACCGGGTTCTGCCCCTGTAGCCTCGACAGCCGTAACCCCTGCGAATTTGACAATACTTGTTTTCAGGATTCCTGCAGTTCATGGACCGGCACCTGCCTGGCGGCCGCCTTGAGCGGCATCACCATCAGTTGCGGCTCGGACGCCGACTGCCAGTTCTGCTCGGCCACTTTGGCTCCATGTGACGCCGCCCATCCTTGCACGGTGATTGAGTGCGTGTTGTACGACGGAGTAGACTACGGCGGCTGCGTCACGGCGGAGGCCTGTGGCTTGTCGGAGGGTTATCGTTGTCAACCTTAGCCAAAGTTTGCCTTGGGATGTTCTGCTGTGCCGTGTTGTCCATGGCCTTTTTGGCCTGCGACGACGTGCGTTTTCGGGAAAATCCGGTGCAGATCGATTCCTTCGAACAATCGCCTGCCCCCATGGTGGACAT
>JAFCZJ010000213.1 GCA_019314375.1 Deltaproteobacteria bacterium
GATTGAAGAGACCACCTCGGATTACGACCGTGAAAAGCTACAAGAGCGGCTGGCCAAACTGGCCGGCGGCGTGGCGGTCATCAAGGTGGGCGCGGCCTCCGAGGCCGAGATGAAAGAAAAGAAAGCCCGAGTGGAAGACGCCCTGAATGCGACCCGCGCAGCCGTGGAAGAAGGCGTTGTGGTCGGCGGCGGCGTGGCTCTGCTGCGAGCCCAAAATGCCTTGGCCAAACTGGATCTGAACGAGACCCAGAAGGTCGGCGTTGCCGTACTGAGCCGGGCCATCGAAGAGCCCCTTCGCCAAATCGCTGCCAACACGGGTTTCGACGGCGCGGTGGTCTTGGATAAGGTCCGCGGCGGCAAAGGCGAGTTCGGCTTCAACGCGGCCACCGAGAAATACGAAGAGCTGCTCAAAGCCGGCGTGTTGGATCCCACCAAGGTGGTGCGCTCGGCCCTGCAGAACGCAGCTTCCGTTGCCTGTTGGCCAGCAAGCCTGAGTCGGACGACGGCGGCGCAGCCGCTGCCGGCGGCATGGGCGGCATGGGCGGCATGGGTGGTATGGGCGGCATGGGCGGATTCTAAAGATAACGCATCAATCAGACAAGAGGCCGGTCCCGGAAGGGGCCGGCCTTTTTTGATGCCTTGCACATTCCAGACACCTTTGACAGGCTCGCCGATGGAAAACCATCAGGGAGAGCATCATGAACCGAATGGAAGCCGACCCCAAGCACATGCTTGCTTTTCAGGCCGGCAAGCTGGGCCCCCTGCAATTGCGCAATCGCTTCATTCGCTGCGCGGCCTTCGAGGGCATGACCCCGGCCGGTCAAGTCAGCCCCATGCTCATCGCCCACCACAAAGAACAAGCCGCCGGCGGCGCGGCCATGACCACCGTGGCCTATTGCTCCGTGGCCAAAGACGGCCTGACCTTCGCCGACCAGATGGTGATGGACAACGATCGAGCCAAGCAACTCCGCCCGCTGACCGACGCGGTCCACGCGGAAGGCGCGGCGGCGGCCCTGCAAATCGGTCACGCAGGTTACTTCGGCTCCAAGCGAGCCTCCGGAGTCAAGCCACTGGGTGCCTCCAGGGTCTTTTGCACCTACACCGTGACCTGGCCAAAGGTGGCCGGCCCAAGCGATCTGGATCGACTGGTCGAGGACTTCGGGCGCAGCGCGCGCCTTGCCTCCGAAGCAGGCTTCGATGCCGTGGAGCTGCATTTGGGCCACGGCTATCTGCTCAGTCAGTTCCTTACGCCCTATACCAATCGGCGAAAAGACGAATACGGGGGCAGTCTGGAGAATCGACTGCGCTTTCCCTTGCGCGTATTGACCCGCGTACGCGAGGCCTTGGGCACCAAATGCGCGCTTCTGGTCAAAACCAACCTGGAAGACGGCTTCAAGGGCGGGCTGGACGTAAACGAGTCCGCGATCGTGGTCCAGGCCCTGAAAGATGGCGGGGCCGATGCGGTGGTGCTCTCCGGCGGCTTTGTCTCGCGCACGCCGTTTTATATGTTGCGCGGGGAACTCCCAATCGCCGAGATGCTGCGCAACGAAAAAGACACCTTCAGAAAACTGGGCTTGAAACTTTTCGGTCGAATCATGGTAGACGAGTACGAATTTGAGCCCATGTTCTTCTTCGAGCCCGCGTTGCGTGTACGCAAAGCGGTGCGGGATTTTCCCCTTGTGCTCTTGGGCGGCATCCGCAGCCTCAAGCATTTGAAGACCGCGGAAGAGGCCGGCTTTGAGTTTGTGTCCTTGGGCCGCCCGCTCATCATGGAACCGGATCTAATCAACCGCATGGCCCGAGGCGAAAGCCAAGCCTCCCTCTGTGAGCCTTGCAACAAATGTGTTGGCGAAATGGAAAATGGCGGCATCCGCTGCGCCCACCCCGAGCTCGGCAAAAAGAGCACCAGCCTCTGGCCTTTTGGCTTCGGGACGGAGCCGCGGACATGAGACGGCTTGCCTTACTGCTCGGCTTGCTGTGCTGGAGCTGCGTGGCCTGCGAGTCGGAAATCCCTGAACGCGGAGCAATGGAGGCGATACGCCCCCCCGACGGAGGCAAATCCCGGCCCGCCAAAGCGCAAAAAAACATGGTGCCCCCCCTGCCGCCGGTGGTGTCCGAGCCCGATGGTGGATTCCCGCCCATCAAGGAAGAGCCCAGAAAAAATCTCCTCCCCGAAAGCCCCCCCAGGCCCGGCATGATCTTGCTCAAGTGGAAAATGCCGGACAAATCGGGCAAGGCCTATGGCATCTGGCTGGAACCGGTGCTGCCGAGCAAAGATCCACTGAAAGACATGAACGCCAGTGACTTGCTGGGCGGGAAGGAAATCCCAGCCAAATTCGCCAAGCGCCTGCTGGGCCTAACGCTGCCCACCAGCCCGACCTACACCACCGTACTGACGCCATCCTGGGAAAAGCGCATCCTCTCTCGCTGGATCTTCAACGGGGTCGACAACCCCAATGCACTGCCACCGAAAATTGGTCACACGATTGAGCAGATCACCGGGCGGGTGGAACTCACCGCAGCATTTGATCTCATCGGCAGAATCCACACCATGCTCGAGCGCAAGCAACAAAACCTGATGGTGGCCGCCTTTGCCTTGCCAGCTCGCTGGCTGGCCGAGGGGGACACTTGGCCCCTGGACATCAAACCCAAAATCCCGCAGGGCTTCGATCATGGAGAGCCTCAAGAGCTAAGCCAGGCGCGACTGGTCAAGCTGCACATGCACAAGGGTGAACAATTGGCTCGCGTTGAGATGCGAGTGGCCCTTCATCTGGAGGGGACCTTCATGCCCGGTTCAAGCAATCCGGAAAAGCTGAGCATGGATTTTGTGTTCATAGCCCTTGGAGAATTTTCGCTGGTTCAAGGAAAGTGGCGGGAACTCAAGGGCTATCTTCGCGAAAGCAGCCAAGGCGCCATCGACCTGGACGACAGACGCCTATTCGCGTTGAAAGCCTTAGAGAGCGTTCCGGCCAAAGCCAAAATCTTATTAAAGATCGACTGACGCTCAACTTTCCAATAGTTCATAAAGGGGCTTGTGCTTGACCGCGGGTCTGGGGGGATGGCTGGCGATAAAATCCACCGCCTCTTCGGCGGAATCCACCAGGGCCAGCAGATCCCCATAGACCTCCGTCATGCCCCGGGCTTCGGCGAAGGAGCGGATCATGCCGTACTCGGCCTGGTAGCGCTCCCGGCCGAGAAAAACCATGGGGCTGCGGATGCCGTAAGTGGCGTAATGATTCTGGGTTAGATCCTGAAAGATCTCCTGGGTGGTGCCCGCCGATCCGGGGGCATAGACAACCCCGGCGGTGGCCATGGCCAAAAGGCCCTCTTCCCGAATGCTGTTGTCGAAATACTTGGCCACGGCCGTGGCGAAAAGATTCGAGGGCTCGTGACCGTAGAACCAAGTGGGCACCGCCAAACTCGCTGCCGGCGGGTGCGCGGTATCGCTCAGCTCAGAAACACAATCGCGGGCAGCCTGCAAATACGACCGAATGGCTTGTAAGTATTCAGGCGTGCCTTCTTTCTCGCCACCGGAAAACGTGTCCGCCACGGAAAGCCTGCCGATGGCGGAATCGATAACGCTCGCATCGTCGTAGCCGGCCAGCCATGCACCCAGATTGGCCGCCTCCATGACCCCGGGACCGCCACCGGTCACCACCAGGTATCCCTTCCGGGCCAGCAGCCATGCAGTCCGCGCCACTTGTTTGTACCAAGGATCAGAACGCGCCGCGCCATGTCCACCCATGACGCCCACCACCCCGGCACCCGAATTTTCAGCCAAAAACTCACCCAAAGCATCGTCAATTGCATGGTCATGAATACGCTGAGCCAAAGCCTCCCGAATCGAGATGCCATCCGGGTGATGCCGCTCGCGATGGCCATGGGCATAGATAGCAAAATCCCGAGTGGCCGGATAACCGCCGTCCTCATAACCCATCATCAGCTCCTCGGCCGAATACAAACCCGTCCGATACGGCTCATAAGGCAATCCCTCAAAACGAGGAAAAATCTGCCCCCCTTGTTCACGCACACCCTGCTCCTGCGCCAGGTCCGCAAACAAGCACCCAACAAACAGCCAGCCGTGAAGCTCGCTACGGTTCAGCTCGGTCAACTCGCTCAAATCCACGCCCTGGACCACCACCGCCTCACCACCAGCAGCCAAATGATCTTTAACCTGCCCAAGACTCTCCAATTCATTCCGTCGTTGCATAAAATCTCCCAATCACCTTTTTGCTTGGCGCGATATGCTGGTGACGGCGAAGGTGCCGGAGCCGGTCGCCACCAGGCGTCCGTCTGAGGCCGAGCGAAGTTCCATTTCGGCCATGGCCAGCCGCTTGCCCGATCGCAACAGTCGCCCTTCGGCCCGCAAGCCCTCTTGGCTTGCGGGCTCCAAAATCTTCACGTTCAGATCCACGGTGGCTATCCACACATCGTATTGCAGGGCGGCCGTGAACCAACCCGCGTTGTCCAGCAAAGTACAAATGGCCCCGCCGTGGATACCGCCGACGGCGTGATCGAAACCCGGGTTGTAGGGCATTTCGAAAATGGCCCGCCCGTCTTCGTATGACAATTCCATGCCCGTGGTGGCCTTGATCGGTGCCGAAGCAAAAAGGGCGATGAGCGCAGCGGCTCGCTTGTCGATGTTTGCCTTGTCCATGGCGGCAGAATATCAAATTCCCACAAATGGTATACTGCATTAACGAAAAGGGGCCTCTCGGATGACAAAAAGAAAGTGGCTGGTAATTGTTGGCGGCTTGCTCATCATCGCAGCAGCAGCCATCGTGCTCATGACCGCCGACCGGCAACTCCGGGAGGTGGAAACGACAGGCACCTCAGGTGAAGATCAGGACAAAACAAACTCGAGAGATTCACATGCATCCACAAACCTTCACGACAGGAACAAGGCCACCCGAGGAGCCAACGCAAACCACGCAAAACGCCCCGGACAAAACCAAGCAAACGAAGATTCCGCCACAACTTCCCAAGAGACGAATCCCAAAGAAGCCAGCTCGCCTCAGGCAGATTCAGTGACCAAAGAGACCCAGGCCGAGGACGGCGGTTTGTCGGAAGAAGAACGCGCAATCCAAACCATTCGCTGCAAGGTCCTTGGGAAAATCATGCGAGGCACCGAGCCGGCAGGTGGCGTGGAGATCCTACTACACAAGCGCTACGGCATTGGAGAGTTCACCAGCACCACAAGCGATGAGCTCGGAACTTTTCGCTTCGACGAACTACGCCATGGCCGCTATGCCGTCAACGCCCATCTGAAAAATGCTTTCGCCAAGGGCGTCATGATCCACTGCGATGCAGAAGACAAGGAAATCCCGGTGGAACTAGAGATTCGAAAAGTCGGCGTGCATGTCAAGGGCAAAGTCAGCGACAAAGAAGGCAACCCCTTGGCCGGGGCCTATCTTCAAGTTGCCAAGCAAGACCACCCCAAAGACAACCTCGATGGTCTTGTCTTGCCGGTACCTCCCGAGGGCCTCTATGAAATCTGGTTGCCGGTCGACAAACACGAATTCTGCATTGTCGGGTCGGCACCGGGCCACCAATCCCACATCAAGACCGTACCCAAAAATCAAAGCGAGGTCGTTTTGGACTTTCGCCTTTCCCGCGAATCCGTACTGCGGGGCGAGGTGGTGGGCCCCTCGGGGCTGGTCAAGGGCGTCAAAGTGGCGGCCCTTCACAAGCGCCCCGACGGCACTGGATACATCTCCTCTGACAAAACCGACGCTCGTGGTCGCTTCTCCATCGAAACCAGCGAGGCTCAGGTGACTTTGTCGGCCTATTCGGCCAAAGACGGCTGGGCCTATCAGGTCCTGCCGCCGCGTCAAGAGGGCACGGATCTGGAATGGATTCTCTTGGAGCTAAAACCCGGACGCGAAATCACGGGCACCGTGCGCCTGGCAAACGGAAGCCGTGTGCCCTTGGCCGAGGTGCACTTCTATTGCGAGAAAGCCGCCATCAGCGGCACCGCCAAAGCGGACACCCAAGGCGACTTCAAAATCTCCAACTTGCCCACGGGACAAGTCATCATGGCAGGACCTTGGGGTGACAAGCGCCCCTATGAAGACCGCTACACCGAAATCCCGCCCGAGCAAAACGCGGTGGAGCTCGTCCTCCATCCTTCGGAAGAATAGGAAGACTCCGCGATGAAAAAGCGAATCGGATTGATGATCTTGACCGTGCTTGTCGCCATCGCAGCCGTCGTGTTTCTGCTGAGAAGCAGCGGCCGGCAAGCAGGCGTACTTGGCGGCCCAATCGCCGTGTTTCACAAAGCAGATTCGCCGAACTCGACGACCGCCACGGGCAGCCAATCGCCGTTAAAAGAGTCGCATCACGGCAGCCATCATTCCGCCGACCCGACTCATGCGACGCACTCGACCACTACAGGCGCGTCCAAAGATTCCGCGGGAAACCCCCAGCAGGCTGAATTGAGCCCGGCTGCCGGGGCGGCTCAAGAAGACAAGGCCGAAGACGGCGGTTTGTCGGAAGAAGAACGCGCAATCCAGGCCATTCGCTGCAAGGTCCGCGGAAAAATCACCAGGGACGACAAGCCGGCCGCCGGCGTAAAAATCCTTCTGCACGATGCATTCGAAGCGGGTGAGTTCACCAGCACCATCAGCGACGGGCAAGGCACCTTCCGCTTTGACGGGCTGGGCCACGGCACTTACGTCGTCACAGCCCAGCTGAAACAGGCTTTCGCCAAGGGTGCCCTGGCCCGCTGCGACGCGGAAGAAAAAGAAATCCCCGTGGAGCTGGAGATCCTAAAGGCCGGCGTGCGTGTCACAGGCACGGTCAGCGACCATGACGGCAATCCCCTGGCCGGTGCCCAGCTGAGCATCGGCCGCCAGGATCACCCAAAAGACATCAGAAGCAAGTCGCTCTTACCCGTTCCTCCGGATGGACGCTACGAGATCTGGGTGCCCGACGGCGACCTTGAGTACTTGGTGACGGCCTACGCGCCCGGACATCAGGCCGAACTCGGCACCGTGCCCAAAAACCAAAGCGAAGTCGTCTTGGACTTTCGCCTGACCCGCCTCAACGTGGTGCGAGGCGAGGTGGTGGGACCCAAGGGTCTGGTGGTCGGCATCAAGGTCAGGGCCCGCCACCAGCACCCCGACGGCACGGCCGGCAGCTTCTTTGACATGAGCGACGCACGGGGACGTTTCGAAATCGAGTTCGGCGATGGCAAGATCACCCTGTCTGCCTGGTCCCCCACGGAGGGCTGGGCATTCAAGCCCCTGCCTCCGCACCGAGCGGGTGAGGACGTGGAGAGGGTCCTCTTAGAGCTCAAGCCCGGTCGGACGATCACAGGGACGATGCGCCTGCAGGACGGCAGCCGCGTGCCCATGGCCGAAGTGCATTTCTATTGCGATGCGGCAAGCTTCTCCGGCACCGTGCAGGCAGACAATCAGGGCGACTTCGCCATCACCCAGCTACCCCCGGGTCTCGTGATCCACGCATGCCCCTGGCACGACAAGCGCCCCTTTACAGAGCGCTATACCGAAATCCCGCCCGAGCAAAACACGCTGGAACTCGTCCTCCATCCTTTGGAGGAATAAAAGGAGAGCCTACTCCTTCAGCGATCGCAGATCGTGGCCGGAGGGGGCCTGGAAGACACGCAGGCCGAACTCGGGGATGACGGCGAGCATGTGGTCGAAAATGTCGGCCTGGATGTCTTCGTAATTGATCCAGTCTTGATCGTTGGAGAACACATAGATCTCGAAGGGCAGGCCGTGTTCGGTGGGCTGTAAGTGCCGCACCAGGAGGGTCATCTCCTGATGAATCTTGGGGTGGGCCTGCAAGTAGGCCTTCATGTATGCCCGGAAGGTGCCCAGGTTGGTCATGTTGCGCCCGTTGACCAGTTCCGACGCGTCCACCTTGTGCTCGGCGTTGTAGGCCGACACCTCCTGGCGCGTGGTCTTGATGTAGTCGGTGATGGATTGGAATTTCTCGTAGCGGTCCAGATCCTTGGCCTTGGAAAAGTGCACACTGTTCATGTCCAAATTCAAAGAGCGCTTGATGCGTCGGCCCCCGGACTCGTCCATGCCCCGCCAGTTCTTGAAAGAATCCGAGACCAGGGCATAAGACGGAATGGTGGTGATGGTCTTGTCCCAATTCTGAACCTTGACCGTGTGCAAGGTCACGTCGATGACGTCACCGTCCGCGCCATACTTGGGCATGGCGATCCAGTCGCCAATGGCCACCATGTCGTTTAACGAAAGCTGCACGGAGGCCACAAGCCCCAGGATGGCGTCTTTGAACAGCAACAAGAGCACAGCACAGCCGTCATGGCACCCAAACCACTCAGCATTAGCCAGGGCGAGCGGTCCAGCAGGGTGGCCAGGGCCATGACGCCCAGAAAAATACTCAGGATGATTTTGGCGATCTGCGCATAGCCCTTGATGGGACGATGCTTGGCCACCGGATAGCTGCGGTAGATGTCGATGCCCGCGTCCAGGAATGCAAAGAGCACGAACAGGGCCATGCCGATCATGTAGACCATGCTGAAACGCTGCAACACCGAAGTGGCGGGGGCCAAGAGATTGGCCGAAAAATAGATAACCATCGCCGGTGCCAGGTGGCTCATCCGGGTGAAGACGCGGCGCTCCAGCATCGCGTCGTCCCACTTGGTCTTCGAGTGCTTTACGAAGTAACTCAAAAAAGCCAGGATGATCCGCTTGACCAGCGCATTGGACAGCCAGGCCACCGAACCCACGATCAAAACCAAGCCGATCCAATTCAGCACCCCCGCCAGGCTTTCGCCCAGGCCCAGCTCCATCAACCAAATTTTCATCAGCACCGGCAAATCACCCATATGCGCGTCCTCCAAGCAGTTCAAGCGTATCCAAGCATAGATCCCACCCATAGAACAATCCACGCCATGTAAGGGGCCAGGTTTGCTCCCGACCCATGAGCAACCAATAACCAACACCCCTTAAGGGGAGACACAATATGTCAAATTCAAATTCAGATCGATTCGGTTCTTTCAAAGGCACCCTGGCCAAAGGCCTGATGGCCGGCTCCTTCGCCGCCGCTGCCATGTTCGCCGGTGGCACAGCCATCGCCGCCGTAAACAGTGGTCCCTCCACGGCCGACAAGGGTTGTGGCGGTGCCAAGGGTTGCGGCTCAGAGAAAGGAAGCAAAGGGGACAAATCCTGCTCCGGCAAAAAGGACAAAAAAGACGACAAAACCAAGAAGGACAAGAAAAATAAAGGCGACAAGACCTGCGCCGCAAGCAAAAACAAAAGCAAAAAGGGTGAAAAAAGCTGCGCCTCGTAATGCAAACATGGGCGGACCGAGTCCCGTGACCCGGTCCGCCCAGGCTTTGCTTTGTTCTGACGGCCGGGAGATCTCGTCATGACTTTTTCAAAAAACAACATTCCAATGCTGGGCGCCACCGTGGGCCTCAGGCGCGCGCATCACGACGACATCATCGCGCAACAGCCCGAGTTGCCCTGGTTCGAAATTTTGACGGAGAACTACCTGAACCGTGGCGGCGCCGTTCGTCAGGAACTCGACACCATCGCCAAGCGCTACCCCATGGCCACCCATGGCATCGCCATGAGCGTTGGGGGCACCGATCCCCTGGACGCCGCACACATCGCGGCGGTCAAAAAACTCAACCAGCAAATCGGCGCCCGTTGGACCAGCGAACACCTGAGCTTCAACTCAGCGGAACACACCAACTTGAGCGGCCTGATTCCCTTGCCATTCACCTCAGAGGCCGTGGACAACGTGGCCGCTCGGGTGCATCGCATCCAGCAAGACTTAGAGCTGCCCTTTCTGCTGGAAAACGTCACCTACTACATGACGATCAGCCAACGGGAAATGAGTGAGCTGGAATTCTTGCAAGCCGTCCTGGACCGCGCCGACTGCGGGCTCCTGCTGGACGTGACCAACGTACACATCAATGCTCGCAACAACGGTTACGATGCCGAGGCCTTCATCCGCGCCCTGCCGCCCGAGCGCATCGCCCAGATACACCTGGCCGGTTTCAATGAGCCGGAGGAGGGGGCGCTGATAAAGGACACCCACGACAGCCCGGTCAACACCGCCATCTGGGATTTGTATCGCCTGACCCTGGACCACGTGGGCCCAGTGAATACGATTATCGAAAGAGACAGCAACATCCCCGCCTTCGAAGAACTCCTGGCCGAAAGCCGCCAGGCCCAAACCATCCTCGACGAGTTCACGGAGGCTTGACCATGTCTTTGGTTCAAGTACAAAGAGTGATCGGGCGTGCCATCCACAACCAAGTAAACAGGACGGCGTTTGAGCTTTTGGTGCGCGATTTCCCCGGGCTGAGTCCGGCGGAACGAGAGGACCTGCTGGCCATTCCCCAGCAGAGTTTGCGTGCATACCAAAGCGACCACTACAGCGCAGAGGAGAACATGCTGGCATGGGGTTTTACCACCAGCTTCTTTGCCCTGGAGCAATTGGGATTCGGTACTGACTCAGGGAGTGAGACATCTCGGGAATTCGTACTCCGCTTTCGCCGCTCCCATCCCCCGCTCAGCCATTCGGTGAGAGAGATGGCCGAATTGTTCGTCGAATTCGTGAAGGAGGATCTCGCTTCGCTGGTGTCTAGTCATCCCTGGCTGCTGGAACTGGCCGAGATGGAACGCCTTGAGATCCAAAGCCTCTACGGGGCCGACAAACCAGGAGGCCACATCCAGAAACAAGACATCGCCGCACTTTTTGAAAAAACCGTCGAAGAACTTTTCTTGGTCGAATTGATGCCGGCCGACGGTCTGCACCTGATGCACCCACGACACGACCTGGCGCTCATCAAGTCCCACCTTCTTGAACTCATGGAGGAAGACAAGACCCTGGATCCGAAACTCTCGCTCTTTGCACCCTTGGCCCAAACCACCAGCATGGCCGTGGCCCGCCACTTAGAGGGCCTTGAGCCCCGCTGGTTCGACCTGGATGAAAACGAAGCGTTGGTTTTGGGCTGGGCTCAAAAACAGGATCGCCTCTCCACGGAAGCACTGATCGAAACCTGGGTGCAGACCCGAGAAGATCGAGAGGGGGCTGTCGCCTTACCGAGCGAAGACATTTTGCTTGCCCAGGCCCTGAGCCAATTGTCCACCTGGCTGAAGCGCCGCTATTTCTTGCTTGCCGGGGACGACTCTGGCTGAGACTTCACAGACCACTGAAGACGACCATTCTGCTTGATCTTCACGCCTGTTTCAGGAAGGTCCGACCGGGTTAATTCCCTGATTTGCTTCAAGGCTCGTTTCTTCTTGTCGGGATGGGGCACGCTCAAGCGATCCAAAAACATGGGGTGCAATCGAGCGGACACGAGGGCGCCGTCCTTGGCCAATTCTGCCTCCACGATGACGCTTGTGCCGCCGTAGCCCCCACGGGTACCGAATTGCTTGTAACCCATGAAGTTGCCCAGGCTGTAGGCGATGAGTCGTCCCTTGTAGACCTCCATGGCCCGCAGCACATGGGGGCCGTGGCCCAAGACCAAATCGGCACCTGCGTCCACGGCTGCCCGGGCCAGCTTTTTCACATCTCCCCGCTCTTCGCCGTAGCCCATCTCCAATTTGCCCGGCACGTGACGCGCCTTGTATCCCTCGGCCCCGGCATGGACGCTAAGCACCACCAAATCGGCCTCGATATCGGCCTTGCGAATGGCCGCCACCACCTCGTCGATGCGGTTGACGTTGAGGCAGCATGAGCCCGAGTGGGCCGCCAAAACCGCCACAGTGAGCCCCTTAACTCGCAGACGAGCCTCATCCCCATATCGGCTGGCATGGGCGATACCCGCCGCGTCCAAGGTTCGCAGTGACAAGTCCATGCCCGCCGGCCCCAGATCCATGGCGTGGTTGTTGGCGTTGGAAACCACATCGATGCCCGCATGCTTCAAGGCCGCCACATAGCGGGTGGGCATGCGAAAAGAATAACAAGATTTGGACTTGGGTCCGCACTTGGTCTGGGGCAATTCGTCGGCAAAAACGCCCTCCAGATTCAGGAAAGCCACGTCCGCGGCCTTGAATATTCCCCAAACCGGCTTGAGCAAATCCTTGCCATCTCCCGGCGCCAGGCCCCGTGCGCCCTTACGCAGGTCCGTGCCCAGCATGGTATCCCCTGCCGCCGCAAAGGTAATTGTCTCAGCGGCCTGCGTTGCCGCCGAAAAGAAGAAGCCGGCCATCAACCACAAACTCGCCACGGATCCAATCCTCATATTTGCCTCCATGAATTTCTTGGTTTGCACAGAAAGATTAACCGACTACAATCCCGATCAACAGATCTTCGAAATGTGGAAAATCTTAGCGATTGGCCTGTTGCTGACCCTACCCTGGCAGGCGAGCTTTGTCTGGGCAGAAGAAGCAGACGACGCCCTGGATGACGAATTCGCGCTGTTGGCCGATGAAGAGCTGGTCTTCTCTGCATCCAAACATGTGCAGCCTGTCGATGAATCTCCATTTCCGATCACGGTTATCACCAGGGAACAGATCGAACACAGCGCCTGTTTCGACGTGCCTTGCCTCTTGCGCTCGGTGCCCGAGGTGGAAGTTTGGCGCATGCTTCCTTTCTACCATGTGGTCGGGGCTCGGGCCCTGACCAATGGACTGGGCGAC